>CANNMD010000073.1 GCA_947505655.1 Acidimicrobiaceae bacterium
AAAGGTCCACGTGGTCTGCAGCCCAGCGAGATGATCGTTGAGCCGGGTGATCATCACGTAGCCGATGCCGTGCAGCATTGCGGCCAGCGGAAGCAGCGTTGCGTCAGCGCCGCGAGCGAGTTTGCGGGTGGCGAAATGCGCGACGAGCAGCAGCCCCAACATCACGATCAAGAACGGCACGATGACCGGCGGGATGATCGAGTTCTTTCCGAGCGAGGCAAGCGCATACATCGCCGCCGTAATGACACCCGCCATGATGATCAATCCGAGTTCGGTTGACCGGCGCGAGAGTGCCTGCATCATGGGCCTGCGATTGAGGTATCCGTGACGGCAGTAGTTGACGACGCGGAGACCGTGGTGGTGGTTGTGGTGGTCGACGTAGCCACCGTGGTTGGCGTGACTTCGTTGGCGATGAACGATGCCGCTTGCTCGGATGAACTGAACGTGGGCTTGCTGTTGATCACGTCGATCATCGTTTGGTCAAGGTCTTGGCGCTTCTTGGTGCTCGGTGCTTTCACGGTTGGGTCGAACCACAACAGCTTGTCTTGCTGACCCTGGTACACGACCACGGCGTCGCCATCGAACCCAACGAAATAGCCGCTGCGAGCGTGCACCGCGACCAACGTGAGGGTGATGGTGCCGATGAGCCCCAGTGCGAAGACGAACGCAAAGGTTCCGATGGTGAGCCGACGGCGGCGCTGCTTGGGGGCGGCAGGTGCTTCGGCAACAACCGTGGCCATCACTGTGGTGGGCTCAACGGGGGTGAGGCCGATGGGTTCGTTGTCGTCGCCCCAACCGGCCGGCTCTTCGACGCCTTCGGCCCATGCGGGATCGAATGACAGCTCGTCGGTGGGGTCTGGTGGTTCGGCACCGGCGAGCACATCGACCACAACTACGGTGGTGTTGTCGCGGCCGCCGTGGCGGTTGGCCATCTCGACCAATACTTCGGCGAGCATCTGCGGGTCTTCGACTGAGCCGACGAGGTCGGCAATTTCGTGGTCGGGAACTTCGTCGACCAGACCGTCGCTACACAACACGAAACGATCGCCGCGCACGATGGGCAGGCTCCACGCATCGCAGCGCACGGTGGGCTCAATGCCTAAGGCGCGGGTGACGATGTTGCGGCGTGGATGAGTGCGTGCTTCTTCGTCGGTGATGTGCCCGGTAGCGACGAGCTCTTGCACGTAGCTGTGGTCGACCGTGACGCGCTGCAGGCGTCCGAGGCGGAAACGGTAGGTGCGTGAGTCGCCCACGTTGAGCAAGACGAGACGCTCTTCGTTGGTGCCCTCGGCGCCGCCTTCTTCGGCGTGCAGAATGGCCAACGCAGTGATGGTGGTGCCCATGCCCGATTGGTCGCTGTTGGCTCGGGCTGCGCCAAAGATAGCTTCGTTGGCTTCGGCTACGGCCGCCGACGCGGCGCTTTCGCTGGCTGCGCCTTGCCCGAGGCGCTCGCGCAGAATGCTTGCTGCGAGCGCACTGGCAACTTCGCCAGCCTGGTGACCGCCCATGCCATCGGCCACGGCAAACACCATTGGCTCGGCGACAAAGGTGTCTTCGTTGGCTTCGCGAACTCGACCCTTATCGGTTGCTGCACCCCAACGCAGTTCGGCCATCAGTCGGCCTCCAGCACGATGCTGCCGATTTGGATGCGATCGCCGCGGCGAAGAATCTGAGACATGGTGATGCGGTTGCCGTTCACGTACGTGCCGTTGGTGCTGGTGAGATCTTCGACAATGACATCGTCGGCGTCACGAAAGATGCGCGAGTGCACCTGCGAAATAAACGTGTCGTCGGGAACGCTGATGGTGCAACCCGGGGCGCGGCCAAAGGTGACTTCGTTGGCGAGACCGATGACAGCACCCTTGCGAACTTTTGGCTCGAGCACTACGAGTCGCCCGACCTTGCCGCGCTTGCCCTTTGCGGGCCGAGATGACCCGCGACCCGATTGGCTTCCTGGCGCTGGTGCGCCGGTGGTTGCATCGGGCGAGGCGGTCGATGCTGGCGACGCGGGTGGCATTGCTGCACGCGCTGATGCTGGCATCGGTGCTGTGCCTGGCCGTGGTCCGCTGACCTCGCTCCACACCGCCCACAACACGCGCGCGAAGAACAGATAGAGCAGTCCGAGCAACGAGTACTTGAGGATGTTCAGCAAAGAATCTGTCATCGGTGAGTCCGCCTACGCCGGCAGTTAACTGGCCTCAAAGCGGATGTTCGTGCCGCCGAAGCTGACAACGTCTCCATCTTTCAGTGCGTTTTCGCCGGTGATGCGGTTGCCGTTGAGCTTGGTGCCGTTAGTGGAACCAAGGTCGACGACCACGAACGAGGATCCTTTGGCGCGGATCTCGGCGTGGTTACGGCTCACGTTTGCGTCGTTGATCGTGATGCTGCAGGCCGGCAGGCGACCCACGGTGATGACTTGGGCACCCAATGGCAAACGCTCGCCCGATGGCATCACGAGGCAACCGGTGCCAACGCCTCCGCCGGACTCGCGCATCGATGATTCGATACCGAAGCGGCCTGGCTTGGTTTCGTTGTCGACCAGCAGGCTCACGCTGACGGGACCCATGAAGTGGTAGCCCTCTTCGCGAGCGTGCTCGCGGGCGGCCTCAGTGAGCTCGGTGACAAGTGCTTGCTCGATGTCAGCGAAACCAGCGTGATCGCGCGGGCTGATATGCAGCTCAAACTTGTTGGGCACGATGCGGCGACCCTTGACATCGACAGAGCGATGGTCGTCCATTTCGCGTACGAGTCGGCGCCCTAACTCGATGGGGCGGATGCTGGCCTTTCGGGAACGCGAGAACACACCATCGACCATACGCTCTACACCCTGCTCAAACGATTGCAAGCCCATTGAAATGGGAAGGGTAGTGGGGATTTCGCTCACGCGGTGCGCGTTGCGCGCGTGGACCGTGGCTTGGCACGCAGGGTTGGGGGCGGTGAGCGAAGTTGCTACGGTATTGACCTGCGCTCGGGCGAGTGGCGGAACGGTAGACGCGCTGGCTTCAGGTGCCAGTATTCGAAAGGATGTAGGGGTTCAAGTCCCCTCTCGCCCACTCACACGTTGTTTCGGAAATGCGGAATTACGTGTTCGCCGATCTTGCGGATCGTTTCCATCTGAGCCCAATGCGGCACGGTGCCCATCTGCATCAAGAACAGAATCTCGTCGGCCCCGGCCTCGATGAGTCGTTCTACATAGGCAATGCAGTCGTCGATAGTTCCGTAGGCATGGTTCGGATTGAGCAGCGCCATATTTGGATCAGCGAAGTCGACGCTGAACCGTTCTGAGCCAATCGCGGTCTCGATCACGTTGGTGCCATCGCCGGTTTGGGTGAGCAGATCGTCGGGCCATGTGTCGGGAGTTGGCATTGGCAGCACGCCGGCGCTCGCCCAATGCGAGATCGACTCCATGAAGAACCGCTGTCCGCGCATCCCGATTCGGCGAGCCTCCAGGCCGTCGTCGAGCACGATGGCGGGGCACAGCGCGGCGAGGTGTTCGGTTGGTCGGCTGCCTACTTGATTGGCCGGGTCACGGCTTGCGAATGCCTTGCGATACACAAGGTTCTTCTCGGCCACCTGGTCGGGTCCACCGAATCCCAATACCAAGGCGCCGATGCCGCGCCCGCCAGCATCGACCAGCGTTGAGGTCTGGGTGCAGGCCATGTAGAGCGGTGGGTGCGGATCTTGCAGCGGCTTGGGGTGGATTGGCCGCGGTGGCAGATCGATGAACTCACCGTGGTGCTCGACGAGTTCTTCGGTCCAGATTCGCGGCACGAGACGCATGGCCTCTTCGATCATCGGCGCAAGTTCGGCTTTCGAGTAGCCAAACGTGCCGGCCTCTTGCTCGGTGCCGCCCTTGCCGAACCCCACGTGCAATCGACCGTTCGACAAGATGTCGAGCATTGCGCAACGCTCGGCCACCTTGACCGGGTGGTTCATTTTCGGTGGAAGACAGATGACGCCGTGCCCAATGCCGATGCGGGTAGTGATGCCAGCGACGTATGCAAGGAATGTCTCGGGCGCGCTCATGTGCGCATACATCGTGAGTGCCGTGTGCTCGACGGCCCAGATGATGTCGAAGTCGAGTTCTTCGGCGAGGCGAACTTGCTCGATGATCTCGCGAAACATGCGATGGTCGTCTTCGCGACCGGGGCTCGCGGTCTGAGCCTCGTAGATGATCGAGAATCGCATTGCGGCATTGTTGCATAGGCCGTTCGTCTACTCTCGCTGCACCGGGCGAACCTGGCGCGAAAGGAAATGTGATGACTGCTCAGTGGCAACCGGTGCACCTTGTTGGCGATGGCCTGATGGTTCCATGCGTCGATGGCGTCGAGCGCGGGTACCTCTCTCTTGATGGCGCAGCGTCTACCAGCGCGCTGCCGGCAGTGGCCGATCGCGTCACCGAATTCCTGCCGTGGTACTCGAGTGTTCATCGCGGTGCGGGGTACAAATCGCAGATCGCAACGCAGGCCTACGAGCATGCGCGTGAGGCAATCATGCGGTTCGCGAGTCGCGGCGACAACGACGTAGCCATCCTGTGCCGCAACACCACCGAGGCCATCAACCACTTGGCGTATCGACTTCGCCTCACGCGTGAAGACGTGGTCGTGACTTCGGTAGTCGAGCATCACGCCAACTTGTTGCCGTGGGCGCGTGTTGCAACGTGTCGCTATATCGAGTGCGGGGTCGATGGCACCTTCAGCGTGGCCGATGTGTGCGCCGCGCTCGATCAGTCGCCCAAGCCGCGTCTGCTGGCAATTACCGGAGCATCAAACGTGAGCGGATGGGTGCCGCCCATCGATGCCATCATCGAAGCCGCCCACGAGCGCGGCATTCAAGTTGCGGTTGATGCTGCACAGTTGGCGCCGCATCGTCCAATGCCCACCACTGCCGACTTCTTGTCGTTTAGCGGCCACAAGATGTACGCACCGTTTGGTGCTGGCGTGCTCATCGGTCCACGCGTTGCGTTCGAGACGGGCGACCCGTTTCTCGCCGGTGGCGGCGCTGTTGAGTTGGTCGATCTCGACGAGGTTGTGTGGACGGCTCCCCCTGAGCGCGAAGAAGCCGGATCACCAAACGTGATCGGTGCCGTGGCGCTTGGTGTGGCGGTCGACGAATTGGCTCGCATTGGGTGGCCAGCGATCATCGCTCATGAGAACGAGCTCTCGGCGCAGCTACGCGACGGCTTGCGCAAGATCGCCGGAGTCACGGTGCTCGGACCGGGTGCCGAACACGAAACGCTTGCCGCCGCTGCGTTCACGGTTGAAGGCATGCCTCACGCGCTTGTTGCTGCGCGGCTCAGCGCCGAGTTTGCAATCGGTGTTCGCCACGGTTGCTTCTGTGCGCATCCATATCTCACGCGCATCCTTGGTCTGTCGCCGGCCGACATTGCACAGTTCCGCAGCGATGTGCTCAGTGGCGATCGACGTGCAGTGCCAGGCGCGGTTCGGGCAAGCGCGGGGTTGTCTACGACGGCCGAAGACATCGACCGTTTCCTTGCTGCGCTCACGATCATCGCCCGCAACGAGGCGGGACCCGTCGAGTATCGCCAAGACCTACGCAGCGGTGATTTCCAACCACTGGGCGATGCGGCCGATTGGTGGACTGATTCTGCTGCCACCCAGGCGGGCTGCAGCCGAAGCTGACCTACGCCTACGCCGGTGGCTGATCGATGCCGGTGCCGTTGGGGTCGGCCACGAAATCTTTGAACGCAGCGAATGCGCGTGGTCCGTACACCGTGGCTGGTCCGCCGTTCATCAGGATCGCAACGCCAATGGTCTCGGCGACCTCGGCCTCCGTGGCGCCGCGGCGCGCAGCACCTCGAGCATGAGCCGCGATGCAACCATCGCAACGCTCGCTGATGGCGATTGCCAACGCAATGAGTTCCTTGGTCTTGGTGTCGAGCGCACCTTCGGTGAACACGGCCGCGTGAATGCCCGAGAACGCTTTGATCACCTCAGGGATTGCATGCCGAAGATCTCGCGCAAGGGGCGCCAGTTCGTTTTGGACGTCGGCGCCATGTTGGTGGTGCGTCATTGCAGACTCCTGATCTAGCCAAGGTCGTTCGGTGGCCACTGCACATGATCGCTGGCCGCACGGCTCATCACAAGCGCACGTTGAGCGAGCTCGTCGGCCATCGCCGCGCTGAGGAACGTGTCGAACTCGGCAGCGGGCAACGCCCGCGAGTAGAGGTGGCCCTGATGGCGAATGCATCCGAGTGCAATGAGCACGTCGGCCTGGGCGCCTGTCTCTACGCCGTCGGCCGTGGCTGTGAGGCCGATCTCGCGAACCAAGCTGATGATCGAGCGCACGATCGCGCGATCGTGGGGATGTGCAGTGAGTGTGTCGATCGAGGTGCGGTCGATGCGTACTTCGTCGAGCGGCAGACGGCGCAACAAGCTGAGCGACGACACACCGCGAGCGAAATCGTCGAGACACACGCGCACGCCGCGTACACGCAGCGATGCCAAGTTGGCCGCGGCTGCGGTGAGATCGTCGATGACGGCGGCCTCGGTGACGTCGACGGTGATGAGTGTTGGGTCGACGCCGTTGATGAGTGAGTCGAGAGGATTGTCTTGCCACGAGCGCTCGGTGGCGCGCGGCGGCAGGTTCACCCGGAAGCGGAATCCGTCGGGTAGACCCAACGTGCTGAGCCGACGAATCATGGGTCGTGCTTGTTGCATCACGCTCTCGGTGATTCGCTCGAGCAGACCTGCATCGGCGGCCAACTGCAAGAAGTCGGCAGCGGGCAGCACGACGCCGTCGCGGCGCAGCCATCGAGCGAGGAGTTCGGCACCCACAATTGCGCCTGTGGTCGCATCGATCTCGGGCTGGAAGAACGGCACGATGTCGCCCTCGTCGAGTGCTCGGCGCAGCGCCTGCTCTGAGGTCACCCGGTTATCGAGTTCGTTGCGAACCGAGCCGTCGAAGATCTCGACCCGGTTTCGGCCAGCACCCTTGGCGCGGTGCAACGCCGCGTTAGCGAAGCGCAACAAGTCGGTGCCGCTGCCGCCGTGAATAGGGCCGATGGCGAGGCCGACGCTGACCGACGATGGAACCTCGCGGCCTTCGGCGTGAATGGGTTGGGCGAGGGTGGCCGTAATTCGTCCGGCAACCGCCATGCTCGCGCCGAGGTCGCAGTTGGGGAGCACCACGATGAACTCGTCGCCGCCGATTCGTCCGGCTGTCGCGCCTGAGTCGATGCTCCGCTCGAGTCGATCGGCGATGGCCATCAGGAACTGATCGCCGCCACGGTGACCGATTGAGTCGTTGATGTGCTTGAACCGGTCAAGGTCGATGTAGAGCAAGCCCACCGGCGCCGTGTCGCTGGCTTCGGCAAGTGCTCGCTCGAGTGCGTCGATCGCACCGCGACGGTTGAACAGCCCGGTGAGCGGATCGTGCATGGCCTGATGAGCCAATTGCCCGTTGAGGCCGGCGTAGGCGTTGTTCACGCTGAGCAACAGTTGGTGCTCGCTGGCCAATGTGGAGACGAGGTTCTCGGTGCGCCACTCGAGGCGGATGGCCTCGACGGCGCCGCGGTTCGCGATTCGGTGAATCGTGGTGGCGAAGATGAGATAGGCCAAGGCCATCAGCCCGATGCTCATCAAGTGATCGTTCTTGGTGACGACAAGCGCGATGGTCCCGGTGAGGAAAAGTGGAACCTCAAAAGCCAAAAACAGGTCGGTGCGCGAGATGGTGAGCAACATCGCGAACGCGCTAGCACCGAAGGCGAACATGGCGAAGAACAGCAGCAACTCGGTGTTGTTCGAGTTGGGCACGAACAGTGAACTTCCCCACGCTGCGCCAACCACCGCGGTGGACAAGCGAATGAGTGGCAACGACCGCAATCCGGTGCCGCCGCGAGATCGTTCGAAGCGGTAGCACTCGAGCGCGAGCAGCGCGAGTAGCTCGGTGCCCACGCCGATGAGGCACCAAAACGCGATGCGGCGGGTCGAGATCTGGCTCTGAAACACCAAGCTCATCAACAAAAACGAGGGCATGATGGCCAAATTGCTGGGCAACAGCACCTTTGCAGCTTGGGCCAACGACTCTTGCGACACGCGAGATGGCGGTGCCGTGTGGAGCTGTAGATCGTCTTCCGCCGAAGTCTTCAATTTCCCTACTCAATGTGAGTGATTGACCGCAATGCGTAAAACATACCGAACAATGCTCCCAGAGTCCACCAATTCTTGGCACACTGCTTCGATGACCACCGCAGCGGGCCGGTTTGCGCCTTCCCCCACCGGTGACCTGCACTTGGGCAACCTGCGCACGGCACTTGTGGCGTGGCTTTCGGCACGATCGCAGGGCCTCGACTTCATCGTTCGGATGGAAGATCTCGACCGGGTCACGTCGTCGGTGGCCTTCGAGCAGGCTCAATGTGAGGCGCTGACTGCGCTCGGAATCGAGGTCGATGGCGAGGTCGTTCGCCAAAGCGACCGGTTTCATCTCTACGCAGCAGCGATCGATGAGATCACCGCGCAGGGTCGAACCTACGAGTGCTATTGCACCCGCCGCGAAATCCGTGAGGCATCGAGCGCGCCGCAGGGACTCGAGGCTCCCGAGGGCCTGTACCCGGGCACGTGCCGCACGCTGAGCACCGAGCAGCGGGCGCAGTTCGTGCAACAGGGTCGCCCAGCGGCGCTTCGGCTGAGGGCCCACGAGCAGGTGATCGAGATCACCGACGAGATTCGTGGCCCGGTGCGCGCAGCGATCGACGATGTGGTGTTACGGCGCAACGATGGCGTGGCCGCGTACAACCTTGCAGTGGTTGTCGATGATGCCGCTCAGAACGTGGCCGAGGTGGTGCGCGGTGACGACTTGTTGTCGTCAACACCGCGGCAGGTGATGCTGCAACGTCTGCTTGGGCTTCCGACGCCGCGCTACCGCCATGTGCCGCTGGTGCTTGGTCCTGACGGCGTGCGTTTAGCAAAACGGCATGGCGCAGTTACCTTGCCGCAGCTCGCTGAGCGCGGCATCTCTGCGCAACAGGTTCTGGTGATGTTGGCAGCCAGCCTCGGACTCGCCGACGAAGATGAGCCAGTCACCACTCGCGACCTCTTGAGCCGCTTCGACATCCAGCGATTGCCGCGAGAACCATGGGTGCTGCCACCGCATCTGCAACGATCGGTGTCATGACCGATATCGACGACCTGCAGCGGGTGCTCGGCTATGTCGACGCAATCGACGACTCCACCGACATCGCGGCCGTGGGCCCCGACTTGTATGCCGGATCCTTCTGGACCCCCCAGTTCTGCTCGGCCATCATCCGTGCCGCCGAGGCCGTGGGCGCATTCGAGCCGCAGCCCGACGATCCGGTGCCCGGCCACGAGGTCTCGCTGGCAGTGCTGAGCCCGCGCTTGTTTGAGCATGTGCAAGCCGACATCGGAATGCGCCTGTGGCCCCAGCTCCGCAAGGCTTGGCCCTACATCGATTACTACGGCCTGCGCGATGCGTTCGTCATTCGCTACGCGCTTGGCGAGCAAGAGACCCTGCGTATTCATCACGATGTGGCGCAGGTGTCCGCCTCGATCAAACTCAACGACAACTACGAGGGCGCCGACCTCGAGTTTCCGCTACAGGGTTTCTCGAATGGCTCGATGCCGGTGGGCTCGGTGCTCGCGTGGCCGTCGCTGGTGACCCATCCGCACCAAACAAATCAGTTGGTGTCGGGGGTCAAATACGCGCTCACGATCTGGTGCGAACTGCCCGCATACGTTGCCTGACGCAGTGTCGCCGAGGCCCACTCGTGCTCGTGTCGAAAAGTTGTGCGAATGCATACGAAGTGTGCACGTGCAGACCGCGTTGCAGAGTTAGTCTTGGTCATCAAAACTCGTCCCCGACACGAACGATGCACGTTCGCTAGCGCGAGCAAATAACACATGACTTGGTCCTCACGAGCCCCCCGAATTGAAGCCTTCATCGCCCTTGGCGCCGTGGTTGGCGCGCTCACCCTGAGCGCCTGTTCGTCGCCGCGTTCTGAGGCCGGCGCACCCCCAAGCGAGACAGTGCACCTCGCACCGTTCAATTCAGGCACGCTGACGCCCCCAGCAACCGATGTAACCGCTGGAGCCGCCGAGACGGTGCCGGTCACCGAGACGGTTCCGGTCACCGAACCCGCCCCCACCACCACGACCTTGCCTGCCAACCAGATCTTCGTGGGTGCCTTCCCTGGCACGATTGTTCCCGTCGGCAACGCCGATGGGCCCGATACGGCCGTGATCCAGTTGCGTTTGATCCAGCTCGGCTTTTGGAATGCTCAGGCCAACGGCAAGTACGGCGTCACTACCAAGCAAGCGGTGATGGCGTTCCAGAAGTACAGCGGCATCGAGGCCACTGGTTTGGTCGATGAAGTCACAGCGGCTGCGATTGTGGCGCTCGAAATCAAGGGCTATGGCGCGGCCGACACCGGAACGCTGATTGAGGTCGACAAGGCCCGTCAACTGTTGTTCGTAGTTGTCGACGGTGTGACCCAATGGGTGATCAACGCATCTACTGGTAACGGCTTGCCATTCGATGAGCCCGACAAGAACTCTCCAGGCGCCCGCAATGTCACCGGTGTGGCGCTGACCCCCGATGGTTTGTGGAAGGTCGATCGCGAGCGCGAAGACGGCTGGTGGAAGGGCGACCTTGGCGATATCTATCGTCCGAAGTATTTCAATAAGGGCATCGCCGTGCATGGTGCCAACAGCGTGCCCAACTATCCGGCCTCGCACGGCTGCGTGCGCGTGAGCGTTCCGGCGATGGACTTCATCTGGGCCAACAACATCATGCCCAAGGGCATGCATGTGTGGGTGCATAGCTGAGCCAACGTTGCTCGGCACACAGGTGACAGACTCTCACCTGTGTTGAACGTTCTCGGGCCGCTACGGCCATGGCAAGACCCGAACACGGTGGCCCTCGGTCGCTTGTCGATGCGGGTGCCAACAGTTGCTCAAGCCGACATTGCCAGTGCACGCGCGGGCGACCGCGCCGCATCGAAGTGGTGGCGCAGTCTCAATGGTGCGTGGAAGTTGCGCGTGTTCGACACGCCCGACTCGGTGCCGTCTACGGCAACCAACGCAGTGCTCAACACCGATGCGTGGCAGTCGGTTGCGGTGCCTGGCAACTGGACGCTGCAAGACACTGGCGACCTGCCGCACTACACCAACGTGCAGATGCCATTCGCCGGGCCGCCACCCCGTTTACCCGAGCGCAATCCCACGGGT
>CANNMD010000074.1 GCA_947505655.1 Acidimicrobiaceae bacterium
AGTCTCAATGGTGCGTGGAAGTTGCGCGTGTTCGACACGCCCGACTCGGTGCCGTCTACGGCAACCAACGCAGTGCTCAACACCGATGCGTGGCAGTCGGTTGCGGTGCCTGGTAACTGGACATTGCAAGACACTGGCGACCTGCCGCACTACACCAACGTGCAGATGCCATTCGCCGGGCCGCCACCCCGTTTACCCGAGCGCAATCCCACGGGTGTCTACCGGCGCACGGTGCAGGTGCCAGCCAACTGGTCGCGCAATCGCCGAGTCGTGCTTCACGTCGGTGGCGCCGAGAGTGTGCACGCGGTCTACATCAACGGTTCGTTCAGCGGATACGGAACCGATAGCCGTCTCGCAAGTGAGTACGACATCACCGATCTTGTTGTGCCTGGCGAGAACACGGTGGCCATCGTGGTCATGCGTTACAGCGCCCAGAGCTACGTAGAAGACCAAGATCAATGGTGGATGGCCGGCCTGCATCGCGAGGTGTTTATCGAGTCACGCGCCGCCACGCATCTCGCCAACCTTCGCTGCGACGCCGACCTGCGCGTGGCCGATGGTGTCGGCCAACTCACGGTCACCTCGTCGATTTCGTTTGCCGATACGCCCGAGCGCGGATGGACTGTGCGCACCACGCTCGAGACGCTGGGCGGCAAGCGCGTTGGTAAGCCCGTTGTCGCCGCGGTGCCGCACGCTTTCTACCGCGCCTACATCTTCGAGGGCTATCGGGCCACGGCTGCGTTTGAGGTTGCCGAGGTTGCGCCATGGTCGGCCGAGCACCCCAATCGATATCGCGTGATTGTCGAGTTGCTGGGTCCCGACCAAACGGTTCGCGAGGTACACGCCCAACTGATTGGGTTTCGCCATGTTGAGGTGAGCAATCGTCAGTTGCTTGTGAACGGTCAGCCGGTGTGGATCTTCGGAGTCAATCGCCACGACCATCACCCCACGCGCGGCAAGGCGGTCACTTACGACGACATGCGTGCCGACCTCGTGCTGATGAAACAGCACAACGTCAACTCGGTTCGCACGTCGCACTATCCCAACGATCCGCGCCTGCTTGAGTTGTGTGACGAACTCGGGCTCTACGTAGTAGACGAAGCCAACATCGAGAGCCACGCCTACAACACCTCGTTGTGCCACGACGATCGTTACCGCGCCACATGGCTCGCTCGCGGCTCGCGCATGGTCGAGCGCGATGTGAACCATCCCTCGATCATCATGTGGTCGTTGGGCAACGAGAGCGGTTATGGCGCGAACCACGATGCGTTGGCCGGATGGATTCGGCACAACGATTCGTCGCGCCTGTTGCACTATGAAGGCGCTTCGTTTCATGCGGGCTGGGGCGACGGTGGCCGACTCGCTACCGATGTGGTGTGCCCGATGTATGCGCCAATCGACGCCATCGTGATGTACGGCCGCGACAACCTTGGCGATCGTCCGCTCATCTTGTGTGAGTACAGCCATGCAATGGGTAACTCGAACGGATCATTGGCCGATTACTGGGATGCCATCACCACCACGCCAGGTCTGCAGGGCGGCTTCTTGTGGGAATGGAAAGACCACGGGCTCACTCAGACCCTGCCCGATGGCACCAAGCGCTTTGCATATGGCGGCCTGTTTGGCGACACGCCCAACGACAGCAACTTCGTGGCCGATGGACTCATCTCGGCCGACATGATTCCGCATCCGGCGATGCGCGAAGTTGCGTGGGTCTATCGCCCCGTCACCGTCACGGCGGCGAAGCGCAAGAACGTGATCACCGTTTCGAACCGACAGTCGTTTAGTGATCTTTCTGCGTTGCGGGCGATGTGGAGCTTGCACGTAGATGGCGAACTCGTGCAGCAGGGCGAACTCGTTGTTGGGGCGTGCAGCCCGCACAGTTCCATCACGGTGCCACTGCCGTGCGCGGTGCCCGACGGTAACCACGACATTGCGTTGTCAGTGCGTTGGTTGCAGCGTCGATCGAGCGCGAGCGTTGGCGCTGGCCATCTCGTGAGTTGGGATCAAGTGGTGTTGCGTCACGCTCGCCGGGCGCGAGCGCCCAAGCCCTTGGGTCGGGGCGACGTTCCGCTGACACCAGTCGAGCGGTTGCTCACTCAGCCAGTCAGCTTGAACCTATGGCGTGCTCCGGTAGACAACGACGGCTTTAAGTTGACCATCGATTTGTCGAAGCAGATTCGCGGACTTGGGCCAGCGCTCGGGTCGTGGATGCTTGCCGGTGTGCACACGTGCCCAGCCGACGAGTTGGTGCAGCACAGCGTCGAGCGCGTTGTGGGCGACGATCAATCGGTCACCTATCACCACACGGTTCAGGTGCCTGCCGAACTCGCCGACCTGCCCCGCGTCGGCGTGATGTTTCAATTGCCGGCCAGCTTCAGCGAAGTGCGTTGGTTTGGCTGCGGCCCCCACGAGAACTACCCCGACCGTAAGTCGAGCGCGATGCGCGAGGTCTGGCAGCAGCCCATCGACTCGTCGCCGTATCTCGTGCCGCAAGAGTTTGGGCTGCGCACCGACTGCAGTTGGTTCGAGTGCATCGATAAGCGCGGGCGCGTGGTGCGTGTCGAGTCGGTGGGCGATTCGCTGTTGCACTTCTCTGCAACTCGCCATACTCCCGCTCAGTTGTTCGAGGCACGACACGACAGCGAACTTGTTCGCAACTCAGATCTGGTGGTGTGCGTAGACACGGCACATCGTGGCCTTGGCACAGCGAGTTGCGGACCTGATGTGCTTGCTCAGTATCGGCTCACGCCGGGCACGTATCGCTTTAGCTACCGGTTGTCGGGTCGGCGCGGCGCACCCGCAAGCGACGATCGGAAGCGGTGAGGCATTCGCCGCTTTCGAGATCGAAACGCCAACCGTGCAAGGTGCAGACCAAGGTCTGACCTTCTACTTCGCCGAACACGCTGAGGTCGGCTTGCCGATGCGGGCATGCTCGTTCGACGATGTAGCCACCAAGCTCGATTTCTTCGGAGCCATCGGGCGGATCGAGTTTGCGTCGGGCCTCGGCTTCGGCCCGCCGCATGCGCTCGACCGACAAGCTCTTGAAGAAGTTGTAGAGGTATTCGTTGAAGGCGCCATCGCGCCATGCCCGAAAGCGGCATGACAAGAACAGCGCGTTGCTCCAGTCGACAGCGCGATCGGCCACCACTGTCTCGACGAGTTCGCGCTGAATCTCAAATCGAAAGCGATGGGGCTCGTTGTTGAATTCGCGGATCTCGCCAGCAGGAAAGTCGATGATGATCTCAAGGTTGCCGATGCGCATTAGACAGTTGGCGCCAACTGCTGAGCGCAACGTTGGGGCCATCGCCAGCAGCGGCTCCCACCATGCCTTCAGCGTTTGCAACAAGTTGGTGGTTGGCGGATGCCACGATGCCTTGGCCTGCTCGAGCCACGGTGCCCAGTCACTTTGGTACTGCGTGAGGTAGCCGAGTTTGTCGGTGAAGATTGCCTGCACATCGGCCTCAACGATTGGATGCTGCACGGTGCAACCCTGCGGCGTGATCTCGATTGCGGAGCCGGGAATAACCAGCAAACCGTTGCGGCCGGCGGCAGTGAGCCTGCTGAGGAACGACATCTGATCGGGGAAGATGCTGAGCTCGTCGCCCGTAATCATGTTGAACTGAAACAGCTCAGGGTCGAGGAAGCATGGCGGCCCAGCGCTGGGAACCACTGCTTTGGCGTTGATCTCGCCGACGTATTTGAGCGACCGAGTGAACTGGCTATCGACCTTGGCATCGATGAGTTCGCGCATGCGCTCGGGGGTCTCTTCGTAGACCATTGGGTACCAGATGGCGCCGCTGTATTGCAGCCAGTGCAGATCGACAGGACCGTGCTGACGCAGCGCATCGAGATCGGTAGTGCGGCAGTCGTTCTGATTGAACAGACGCGTCTTGCCATCGCTGACCATCAGGGTTGAGTCGCCGCCAGGGCCGTCGGTGATTGAGGTCTCCACGTGAATGGCCACCGTCATGCCGCCCAGGTTCAGCTCTTCGCGATCGACCGTGCGGATGATGTTGTTGAAACCAAGGGCGCGCATATGGCGCTCTAGCTCGCGAGTTGGGAAGCCGGGAATGAGCACGGTGGTGTCGCGGCTCATGTGGGTGGCGAGCCACGAATCGTCGAGGTGATCGCCGTGCAGATGCGAGATGTAGAGGTAGTCGGCGTTCTCGATACGGCTCAGCAGATCGGCAGACAGTTGGTCGTTACGCGGAAAGACAAACCAACTGGCAAAGAACGCTGGATCGAACCATGGGTCGCAGGTGATTGACCCATATTCGGTTTCGATGAGGATGCCGGCATGGCCGATGGATGTTGCCCGCATGGGCGATTCCGATCAGGCCACTGGCGGATCAGTGAATTGCTGACCAGCGCGTGACACGTGCTCGGTCCACTGGTTCGAATCCCAGTAGCGCAATTCGAAGCGGCCAGCGGGATCGGCGTACCAACCGGCTGGAACAGCAGGAGCGACTGCAGCAGCGGCCACGACAACTTCGGGTTCGGCGGCTGCTACTGCAACTGGAGCGACAACTTCGGGCTCGGGCTCGGCGACAGCTGCCCAACCGGCAGGCTCTGCAACGGCTTCGGCGGGTGTCTCGACTGGTACTACTTCGGGGGGTGCTGCTTCGACTGCAGCAGCTTCGAGGATTACTTCGGCGGGTGCGCTGGCGGCTGGCGTCGCCGCACCGACTGAACGGCTCAAGAATGCAGTGACATCGCCGCCGGTGGGAACAATCGCCACCACGGCCCAACCTTCGCTGGATTTCTCGGTGAGTTTCGCGGCGAGGCCGGCTGGGTCATAGGACGATGTGCTAACGGTGATGTACTCGTACATAGGCAAGACTTTACTGGTCGCCGGCGTTACGGCGTGACGGGCGACCAAAGTTCGGCGGTGTTAGTTGGGTGCGACAAGCTCGGCGACGTTGGCATCGGTGGGTGCGCCGTCGTGCACGATCTCGCCGTCGCGTAAGGCGATGAGTCGGCTGACTCGCTCGACATAGGTGAGTTCGTGGGTGGCAACCACCAAGCTGGCGCCGTCGGCAGCGGCCTGATCGAGCAGTTCGAGCAGAGCGACCTTGCCCGCAGCATCGAGGCCAACGAACGGTTCGTCCACGAGCAGCAGTTCGAATGGACGAACAAAGGCCAACGCGATGGCGGCCTTCTGGCGAAGTCCGCGGCTGAAGGTGTTGGGCAAGTCGTCGGCTCGGTCGTAGAGACCGAGATGGTCGAGCAGATCGGCGGCCACCTGATCCCATTCGTCGACACCGTGTAAACGAGCAATGAACTCGAGGTGCTCCCACAATGACAGGTCGTCGTAGAACGAAGGCGTGTCCGAGAGATAGGCCAGCGCGCTACGTGCGGCCGGTGTGCCCGAGGCGTGACCCATGATGTGCACGGTGCCGCCGGTGGGGTCGAGCAGTCCGGCTGCCATGCGGATGAAGGTTGTCTTGCCGCTTCCGTTGTGACCCACCACAGCAACGCGTTGGCCCTCGGGGATATGCAATGTGAGCGGCGCCAGCGCGGGCCGGTCGCCGTAGTCCTTGGTGAGATCGTTGGCGGCAAGCGCGCCAGTGGTGATGCGCTCAACCTTGACCGTGGCCTTCGATTCGGGTTCGGCCGCTTTCGAGGCTGGCTTCGGATGCCGGCTGGCCGGCTTTGGGTGACGACTTGTTTGGTTCGAGGCCACTGTTAGCTCCTGGTCAACTCTGAACGGGCGGCGCGCTGTTGCGCACTTGCTTGCTTGCCCTCGGCCATGAAGGCGTTGAACTTGATCTTCCATGCATCGCGGCGGCGTACCCACCAACCGATGAAGGCGCACAACATGAGCTGTGCAACGGCAATACGAATGGCGGCAGCGAATTCGGACGAGCTGCTGCGATGCGCCGCTCGCACGGCCAGCACACCAGCGCTACCAATGGTGGAGACAACCAGCGGCAACAGCATGCGCACGATGGTGGTCATGCCGCTCATCTCGGGTGGCATCATCGTTTGCTCAACCGCCGAGCTGGTGATATCGGGCGCATCTTTGACGATGCTGACCGCGGCGCCAGCGGCTCCGGCCCAAATTGTTGGCAGCACCAAGACAGCAGCGATGGCCGCGGCGCCAGCCCCCTTGAGCACCGCCACGGTGGCAACAGCGAGCGCTGCAAATGGCAGCAGCGCGAGCAACGGAGCTGCGGTGTGGCGCAACAACAGCGCGCCGCGCTCGTGCGGAAGTGAGGACATGCGATCGGGTTGATCGATCTCTTGCGACAGGGGCTCAAGGGCCTCCATACCAAGCAAGAACAACAGGCCGCCGCTCACGAGAAATAGCGCTGTAGTGCCATCGAACGCAGCAACCTGACACACTGCCGCGCCGATTGCCATCATCGACATGCGCAACAGACGCGACACGGGGAAGCGCAGCAGGCTGTGCCAGCCGCGGCGCCAGACGACGCCCGAGGTGCCGCCGCGACGCAACCGCACCCACGGCTTGGTGCGGGTGTTTTCTTGGCTGAGCTGGCGCCGGAGCAACATCACCGTTCGCAGGTCTTGCATCGTCACGGCGAAGTGGAGTTGAGCGACGAGACCACTGCGTCGCACCAGCGCGTCGAGTGATGTGCGTCGGAGTAAGAGCAAGCCGACGGCCAGCAGAGCGAGCGTGAGTGCGGGAGCGATGAGATCGATGCCTCGTTGGCGCATACCCCACAGGCCAAGACTGCCGTTGAGGTTGGCTGGCCCGACGATGTGCTGGGCAATGGCCGCGCCTTGCCACGCGATGCCCGCAGCACCGATGAGCGAAGCCAGCCACCGAGGCACGCGCAGAGCGTGCGCCGTAAGCGCGGCGCCAATGAAGAGCACCGACAGCGTTGCCCCAAAGGCAGCGCCGGTACAGGTCCATGAGGCCACGGATCCGGGCAGCCGGCGTCCGGCAAGCTCGCCGGCGAGTGCGCCGACGATGAGACCCGAGAATGCTGCGGATCGCGCTCGCTGCGATGCGGGACGTAGCAGTGCGGATCGACGGTCTACCGGTGACAGCAATACATGGCGAACGTCGGCGTCTTCGATTGCCAAGGGCCCGCCTCGGCTGCCGCTGCGGATGCCTGCAGCGAACGCAATGACAGCAAACATGCCCAACACGGCGGGGCCATTTCGGAAGATTTCGGCAACGGTGGTGTCGGCCACCTTTGAGTCTTTGACAAAACCGGAGAGCCACAGAGCACTTCCGCCAAACGCGAAGGCGACGAGGTACACGCGGTAGGCGGCTTCGAACCAGTCGAGTTCGGCCATTCGATTCTTACGCCGAGCGCGGCGAAGGTCGCCGAGTGGGTCATTGGCGCGAGAGGTTGGCATGCCTGAGCGACGCTAGCGGCCGGGGCCAGTTTCTACGGTGTGGGCGGCATCGCTCGACCAACCGCTGAAGCTGGCGACATAGAGCCGCGCGGGTGCGAGACCCGCTTGCTCGATGGCGAGGATGTTCACGCACGTAGAGACTCCGCTGCCGCAGTAGGCCACCACATCGGCAGCGTCGGCCACGCCGAGTGCTGAGAAATGTTGGTGCAACTCGTGCGCTGGGCGAAAGCATTTGGTGACTGGATCGAGAGCTGCGGCAAATGGTGCACTCACGGCGTCGGGCACATGACCGGGGCGCGGATCAATAGCGGTGACCTCGCCGGTGAAGCGCTCGTACGACCGTGCGTCGATCACGACCCCACGATCAGAGGCAGCGAGTTCGGCGGTTTCGTCGGCCGTAGCAAAGCGTTCGGCGGGCCACGGGGTTTCCGTGAAGGCAGTGGCGGCGGGCGCGGGCTCGTCGCCCGTAACGAGTGGGCCGCTCCATGCGCCGATACCGCCGTTGAGCACAGCGGCATTGCGGCCGATCATGCGCAGCATCACCACGAGGCGGCCAGCGGTCATGCCCCCGGTGTCGTCGTATGCGATGACGGTGCTGTGGTCACTGATACCCAAGCTGCTCATCGCAGCGGCGAATGCCTGCGGCGTTGGGAACGGATGGCGCCCTTCGCTGGCTGGCAAATCGTGGGCTGCCAGCTTGGTGTCGAGATCGACGAACACGGCGCCGGGCAGATGACCCGCGGTGAATTCGTTGTGGGCGTTTCGTCCGTCGAGGTACCAACGCACGTCTGCGAAAACCGCGTCTGGAAACTCAGCGAGTTCGTCTACTGACATGATGGGTTTGATCATGCACGGCCTTCTTGGTGATGCCCGAGGGCTTCGGCCTCGGCGAGCACTTCGCGAAGCGGACGACCCAGAGCAAGTGCAGCGGCAGCCGCGTCGTCGTGTTCGACCTTCACTCGACCGGCAGCGCTCTTAATACGAATCGTGTGGCCCCCTACGACCACCGCTGATTCGGCACGCGCTTGTGGCCAGCGTTCGAGTGTTGTGCCGCGCACACCGAGTGATCCGGTTTCGCTGATGAGCACTGCGGCGACGGCCTGGCTCACGGCAGGCTCGCATAAGGCGTGCACGGTGTGCGCTGGCCGACCCTTCTTCATCACGATGGGCGTTGCCCACGCGTCGTGAGCACCTGCGTTGAGCAGGGCGACGATGGTGTGGGCAATGACCTCGCCGGTGGCATCGTCGAGGTTGACCTCGAGCAGTCGCACCGGTTGCCCGGCGTTGTTGTTGCCGGTGGCCGCCGAAGCGAGCTCGTCGCCGATGACAACCTGCACCACATTGGGTCGCCCGGGAGTGTCGGCTGTGCCAGCGCCGTAACCAACCGAGCGCACGTTCATCGCAGGCATTGGTTCGAATGCATCGGCCAGTGCGGTCATCAGGGCGACGCCGGTTGGAGTAGCGATCTCTTTGCGAGTGTCGATGCCGAACGCTGGAGCATTGCGTTGGGCGAGGAGGCCGGCGACTGCAGGGGCTGGATTGGGCAGTTCGCCATGAGCAGCGTGAACCGATCCGCGCCCTACCGCTATGGGGCTGCACACGATTCGATCGATGTCGAGTACCTCAAGAGCGGCGCACGTGCCGACGATGTCGACGATGGCATCGACCGAGCCGACTTCGTGGAATTCGACATCGAGCATCGGCATGCGATGCATTGCGCCTTCGACCGTGGCGAGCGCATCGAATGTGGCGAGCGCGCGATCGCGAACGCGAACTGGCAGATCGCTCCTCATCAGCAACTCGCGGATCACGCGATATGGGCGATGCCCTGGGTCGTGCTCGTGATCGTGGGTGTGTTCATGACCGTGCTCGTGATCGTGGGTGTGTTCATGACCGTGCTCGTGCTCATGCGTGTGATCGTTGACCACCACGATGGCGTGTGTAGCGGCCACTCCGCAGCGCAACACGGGTTCGAACATCAGCGCGTAATCGTCGATGCCTAAACGCCCGATGATCTCGGCAACCGCAATGGGATCGGCCCCTGCATCGATGAGCGATCCGAGGGTCATATCGCCAGCAGTTCCGGCAAAGCAGTGGAACCAAGCAGTGGTCATTGCTTCATCATCCTCGCGATGGCACACGCAGCGCCAAACCCGTTGTCGATGCCGACCACTGTGATGCCGCTGGCGCATGACGCGTGCATTGCCAATAACGCAGTGACGCCTTCGAGCGACGAGCCATATCCGACACTGGTGGGCACGGCCACGATGGGCGCCGAACTGAGTCCGCCGATCACGCTTGCGAGAGCACCCTCCATGCCTGCCACGACCACGATTGCATCGGCCGCCGTGATCTCATCAAGGTGGGCGAGTAGTCGGTGCAGCCCGGCAACGCCAACATCGGTGAGTTGGCGAGGGGCGAATCCGAACGCTGCAAGAGTGATCAAGCACTCGTTCACGACGTGATGGTCAGCGGTTCCGGCCGAGAGCACCGACACGTTGGCTGTGCGCCACGGGGCGGGCTGTCGCCAGAGGGCCGAGCCGCCGAGTTCGGTGGCTGGGCCGTGGGCTGCTACCGCAGCGCCAACCTGTTCGGCTGTGGCGCGGGTGAGCAGAACTGGGTCGGTGCTGTGGGCCAGCAATTCGCCCACAATGCGCGTGACCTGATCGGCGGTTTTGCCGGGCCCGTAGACGGCCTCGGGAATTCCTTGGCGCAGCGATCTGTGGTGATCGACCAATGCGTCGCCAACATCGGCAAAGGGCAGGCGGCGCAAGGTGGCCACTGCTTCGTCGGCGCTGAGCGTTCCGGTGCTCACGCCTTCGAGTAACTGACGAATATCGGCCTCATTCACGGCAAGCATGCTGCCACAGCCAGCGCCAATCTGGGCGGGAAATCTTGGGGCTGGCATGGTATTTCGGCCGTGCCTGAGCGTCGTGGTGCCGTAGCCTGAGCCGATGAGCAACAGGGTACGGGTGGGTTTTTTAGGCCCCTTTGGCACATTTACCGAGCAGGCACTACGCACGCAGGCCGATCTTGCCGACGGCGAACTCGTGCCCTTTCGTACCGTTCCCGATGTGCTCGACGCTGTTGAGGCCGGCGATGTCGATCTTGGTTTCGTGCCCATCGAGAACTCGATCGAAGGCACGGTCAACTTCACTCAAGACGCCTTGGCGTTCGACTACGAGTTGCTCATCGAACGCGAAGTGGTGCTCGATATTGAGCATTGCCTCGTGGCCGCGCCGGGCACTGCGCTCACCGATATCACCGAGGTGCTCTCCATCCCGGTAGCTACCGCTCAGTGCCATCAGTATTTGCGCTCCAATCTCCCCGATGCGTCGATTACGCCAGCAAGCAGCACAGCCGAAGCGGCCCGCACGTTGTCGGTGAACCCGGCCGCTGGTGTCGCTGCTATCGCTCCACGCAATGCGGCCGCGCTCTATGGCCTTGAGGTGATCGCCGCTGACATTGCCGATCATGGAGCCAACCAGACTCGTTTTGTGCTCGTCGGTAAGCAGCTCGTGCCGTCGCCAAGCGGACACGATCGCACTGCGCTTGTGGTGTATCAGCGCGCCGATCAGCCCGGAAGCCTCATCGGCATTCTGCAAGAGTTCGCGGCACGACGCATCAACCTGTCCAATCTGCTCAGCCGGCCCACCAAGCGCGGTGGCCTTGGCGACTATTGCTTCATCCTGTATGCCGATGGCCATATCGCCGACGAACTCATGGCCGATGTCATGCGCTCACTGCATTCGAAGCAAGGCGCGGTGAAGTTCCTCGGCTCGTACCCGGCCGCGGGCGAACATGCCCACAGCAGTCGCGAGCATGCCGATGCGCGCTGGCGCGAAGCCGACGACTGGGTC
>CANNMD010000075.1 GCA_947505655.1 Acidimicrobiaceae bacterium
GCACACGGCCTCACGGTGGGTACCTTCTCGAGCCCCCATCTCGAGCGTGTCAACGAGCGCATGACCTACAACTGCGAGCCAATCAGTGACGAAGAGTTCGGTGACCAGGTTGGCGCTGTCGCCGATCTCGAGGTGCTTGCGGGCGTGCGACCGAGCTATTTCGAGATCACTACCGCTGCCGCGTTTCGTTGGTTCAGCGACATCGCGGTCGATGTTGCCGTAGTTGAAGTTGGCTTGCTTGGGCGTTGGGACTCAACCAACGTGGTCGACGCTCAGGTTGCTGTCGTCACCAACGTTGCGCTCGATCACACCGAGTTTGCCGGCCCCACCAAGGCCGATATTGCCCGCGAGAAAGCCGGCATCGTCAAGCCCAACAGTGCGGTCATCATCGGCGAAACCGACCCAGATCTCGTCGAGATTTTCCGGTCCGGCGGCGGCGCTGTTGTGTTCGAACGCGGTGAGCAGTTCGACTGCATCGAGAACCAACTCGCGGTCGGCGGACGACTCGTCGACCTACGCACGCAGACCACGGTGTACTCCGATGTGTTCGTGCCGCTGCATGGGCAGCATCAAGGCGACAACGCCGCGGTGGCGCTTGCAGCGGTCGAGGCGTTCTTTGCTTCGCCGGTGCCTGAAGAACTCGTGGTCGAGGCCTTTTCGAACGTGCAGATGCCTGGCCGCTTCGAGGTGCTCAATCACCTTCCGTTGGTCATCGTCGATGGGGCACACAACCCTGCTGGCGCCGACACGTGCGCGCAAGTGTTCTTCGAAGACTTCCATCCCGAAGGTCGGCGCATCTTGATCGTTGGTTGCTTGCGCGGCCGCGATCCGGCGCAGTTGCTTGGTGCGTTGCGCGCCGAAGAGTACGACGTGGTCATCTGCTGCACCGCTCCATCGCCGCGTGGTCTGGCGGTGAAGGAGTTGGCAGCGATCGCTCGCACCGTGGGTTGCGACGATGTGTACGAAGTTTCGTCCGTGTCGGCAGCGTGTCAGCGCGCGCTCGACATTGCTTCCGTCGACGATGCCATCGTGGTGTCGGGCTCGATGTACGTGGTGGGCGAGGCCCGTCCGTACATGATCGCCCGTCGCATCGCCTAGGCCGCCACCGCGGCGATTGCCGTTGCCGACTCGCCGCTGCGGTAGGCGAACTGGCCGCGGCGCCGTAGCCTTTGGCTCCATGTCTGATCGCACTCTCGTCCTCCTCAAGCCCGATGCCGTCGAACGCGGTTTGATCGGCCAGATCACCTCGCGTTTCGAGGCCAAGAACCTCACCATTGCGGCGATGGAACTGCGTCAGCTCGACAGCGAGATCCTTGCTCGTCACTACGAAGAGCATCAGGGCAAGGGTTTCTACGGCGAGCTCGTTGAGTTCATGTCCCGCGGGCCAGTAGTAGCCATGGTCATCGAGGGTCCGGAAGACACATGGGAAGTCGTGCGCACACTTGTTGGCGCCACCAACCCTCGCAAGGCCGCCCCTGGCACCATCCGTGGCGACCTCGGCATCTTGTTCACCGAAAACTTGGTGCACGGCAGCGATTCACTCGAGTCGGCACAACGCGAAATCGGCATTTTCTTCCCGAATCTGTAACAATCCGCGAGTCCGCTACGATGATCGGGAACGGCGCCGCCGCTTCGGAAGGTTTTTCCCATGGCACGTAACAATCCGCTTGCCCTTGGCCGTGACCTTGCCATCGATTTAGGTACAGCGAACACGCTGATTTATGCGCGCGGGCAGGGCATCGTGCTCAACGAACCTTCTGTCGTGGCGCTCAACGTGAACGATGGTCGCCCAGTTGCAGTGGGCTTCGAAGCCAAGCGCATGATGGGCCGCACTCCTGGCCATATCAAAGTGGTGCGTCCACTCAAAGACGGCGTCATCGCCGACTTCGATGTGTGCGAAAAGATGCTGCGCTACTTCATCCAAAAGGTGCATGCCAGCAAGTGGAGCAAGCCACGCATGGTGATCTGCGTTCCCTCGGGCATCACCGGAGTCGAGCAGCGCGCTGTGCAAGATGCAGCCGAGTTTGCTGGTGCTCGCAAGCCCGTGCACATCATCGAAGAACCAATGGCTGCCGCTATCGGTGCCGACCTTCCGGTGCACGAGCCCAGCGGCAACATGATCGTCGACATCGGCGGCGGCACCACCGAGGTCGCAGTGATTTCGCTCGGTGGCATCGTTACTGCTCAGTCGGTTCGAGTGGCTGGCGACGAACTCGACGACGCCATCTTGCAGTACCTCAAAAAGGAGTTCTCGCTGGCCGTTGGCGAGCGCACCGCCGAGGAAATCAAGATCCATATGGGATCTGCGTGGCCGCTCGACATCGAACTCACCGCCGACATCCGTGGCCGCGACCTCATCAGCGGCCTGCCGCGCACGCTCGAGATCACCACCGAGCAGGTGCGCGAAGCCATTGCTGAGCCTGTGTCTGCCATTGTTGACGCCGTGAAGACCACGCTCGACAAGACACCCCCCGAGTTGGCAGCCGACATCATGCAACAAGGCATCACCATCACTGGTGGCGGGGCCTTGCTCGCTGGTCTCGATCAGCGCTTGTCACACGAAACGGGCATGCCCATTCATATCGCTGCAGAGCCGCTGTACAGCGTTGTTATCGGGTCCGGACGCGCACTCGAGAACATCGATGCGATGCGCGGTTTGCTGTCACAGAGTGGCGACGACTAGTCGTCACCAGCTCTCACTACTGTGCCCATCTATTCGGTCAGTCGTCGCCGCGCCATTGTGTTGTTGGTGCTGTCGTCGGTGCTGCTGCTCACTATCGACCTTCGCGGTAACCCCGTTATCGACGGAGCTCGCTCGTTGTTCGCCAGCGTGCTCTCGCCATTCGAAACGGCGGGGCGTGTCGTTTCGACCCCCCTTCGCAACGCATGGAATGGGGCCACGAGCTATCACGATCTCGAGCGTGAGAACGAACGCCTGCAGGACGAGATTGCTCGACAGCGAGGCGACCAACTCACGGCGCGCGCCATCGTTTCTGAATACCAAGAGCTGCTCACGCTCAACGGCCTCACCGCGCAATACCCAACTGTTACCGCTCGCGTGGTGGGCGCTTCGCCGGGCAACTTCAGCCAGACAGTCGAAATCGACCGCGGCAGCAACGACGGCATTCTGGTGGGCATGGTCGTGGTGAACAACGCTGGCCTCGTAGGCAAGATCCACACGGTCTACGACAACCGCAGCGTGGTGATGCTCGCCAACGATTCTGAGTATGCAATCGAGGCAAAGGTTTCGGCGGGCGGAGACCTGGTGTCGCCGTCAGCGGGCACGTCTACCTCGCTCAGCACACCAACAACGCTCAACACGTCGACCACAACGACTGCCATCGGCTCGCCGCAGGTCGGTCCCGCGGCCCCCACCACCACGGTGCCAGCGACAACAACGACCACTACTACTGCGCCGAGGTCCTCTGGGGTGACCACCACAACGATCCGCGTCGATCAGCAAGACACGGGTGCGTTCGAAGGGCGAGGCAAGGGCCGCCTTCCAGCGATGCGGTTCGTTGCCGAAAGCGCCATCAGGGTCGGCTCCGTGGTGTCCACCACGGGTGGCTCGAAGAGCTTGGCGCCACCCGACATCATCATCGGCGAGGTCATCAACATCGTGCGTCGCGCCGGCTCGGCTGGGCCGTTGCTCGAGATCAGGCTCGCTGCGAACCTGACGCAGTTGAACTTCGTGCAGGTCGTGCGTTACCGGCCGCCATCAGAAGTTCCGCCAGGCTGACATGGAAGCGCTTCTTCGTCGCCCAATCTTTCGGGTCGCTCCTGTAGCGCTGATGTTGATCGCGCTGCAGCGCGTGGCTTTTGGCGACATTCGTTTTTGGGGTGTGGCCCCGCAGATTGTGCTCGCCTTTTGCGCGTCGGCTGGCATTGCTGGCGGCGCAGATCGCGGCGCCTGGATGGGCTTCGTGGTGGGGCTGATGTTCGACCTTGGCACCGGTTCATTGCTGGGTCAGCACGCGCTTGCCTACGGATTGGCTGGCTATACGGCGGGCCTCGTGAATGTGGTGGCGGTCGACCCGCATTGGTGGCTCTCGATGTTGTTTGTGGGTCTTGGCAGCACCGTTGGTGAGTTCACGGTTCCCGTGGTGAAAACATTCGTGAGCGATGGGGGATGGCACGGCGAACGGTTGTCGTCGATCCTGCCGGTAGTGGCGATCACCAGCGCGGTTGTCTCGTTCGCATTCATGCCGTTGGGTCGTTGGTCGTTAGCGATTCGAAAGAAGACATGGAAGGCGCCAGCCGCATGACCATGGCGCGCCCCACGTCGACAACACACAGACCAGAATGTCGCCATGGCAGTTGATAAACGCGCGGCCCGACTTGGGGCGTTAGCTCTCGTGGCTGTCGTGTTGCTCAGTGCTATCGGAGTTCGGCTCTGGTTCTTGCAAACTGTGCAGCGCGACGCCTTTCAACAGCAGGTGTCAGTGAGCAAGACCCGCACCCAGTTGCTTGTGCCCGAGCGGGGTCGCATCTTCGATTCGGTGGGTCGAATCATCGCCGACAACCGGCGCGTGCTCACCGTTACGGTCGACCGTTCGATCATTCGCAAGAGCGCCAATCGCAACGAACTGTTCCTGCGCTTGTCTGGCTTGCTCGGCGTGTCGGTGCAAGAGATGGAGCTGCGCTACAAGAGCGGCCGCTACAGCAACTTCTTGCCGCTGCCGTTACGTGAAGACGTGCCCGAAGACCTGGTGCTGCAAATCGAGAGTCGCAGTGAGGATTACCCGGGGGTACGCGGCGACGAAGACTGGAGCCGGGTGTATCCGTACGCTCCGCTGGCGAGCCACGTGATTGGTTATCTCGGTCTCATCCTCGACACGCAAGCGAAAGAGTACAAACAGCTCGGATACCTCAACAACGAGTCCATAGGACAGTTCGGTGTTGAAAAGAGCATGGAGAAAACGTTGCACGGCTCGTGGGGCAAGGTGATCTACGAGGTCGACAGCACCAACCATGTGGTGCGCGAGCTCAGTCGGGTCGAGCCCGTCGCGGGTAAGGACATTCAGCTCACGATCGATCTCAGGGTGCAGCAGTACGCCGAGCAAGCGCTGCAAACCGAGCTTCGGTTACGTCGCGAAACCACCGACACGGCTCGCATGGCGCGCAACCCGCTCGACAAGTTGGGCAATCCCAAGTTCACCGGCGAAGCGTTTGTTGTCGACCCTGACACGGGTGTCGAATATCTCCCGTACCCATCGCCTGCTGGCTCTGTCGTGGTGATGGACCATGAGTCTGGCCAAGTGATTGCAATGGCGAGCTACCCAACCTTCGACAACCGTTGGTTCAACGCTGGCATTACCGGCGCGAAGTTCAAAGAACTGTTTCCCAACGATCAGGCCCATCCTGAGAAATCGATTCTCGTGAATCGGGCAATTCAGGGCCAATACAACTTGGGTTCTACCTTCAAGCCGTTTGTGGCCTATGCGGGCATGATGTCGGGCGTTGTCGCCCCCGACGAGTTGTACACCGACAAGGGCAGTTACAAGCTCGAGAGCATCGACCGCAGCGTCTGCAACACCGGAGTGCGCTGCGAGTATTTCAATGCCACCAACGCCAACACCGGTCGGCCCAGTTCGTACGGGCCAGTCAGCGTCGAAACTGCGCTGGCCATCTCGAGCGACGCGTTCTTCTACCGACTCGGTGAGCTCACCTTCAAGGCTGGTCGCAACCTGCTGCAAGACCAAGTGAAGAAGTTCGGTTTCGGCAAAGACTCAGGCATTGAGCTGCCCTTTGAGTTCGATGGTCGTGTGCCCGACACAGAGTTGAAGAAGCGCTTGGTCGAGTCAGGCAAACTCGCCAAGGGCGAGGTGCCCCGTCTGCTCGTGGGCGACAACGTGCAGACCTCTATCGGCCAGGGGCTCTTGGCCGCCTCGCCGCTGCAGCTCGCCAATGCCTACGCCACCTTGGCCAATGGCGGCTTTTTGAATACGCCACACATTGTTCGCGCGATCTATCAAGGTGGTGTCGCAGAGGTGTCGCCCGGCCTGGTCGATCTCACCAAGGGTGTGCTCATCACTGCCTACGACAAGGCCGATCTCGTCGAACAGATCGATCTGCCGCCTGCCGTGAACGACCCCATTGTGGCTGGTCTGAAACGCGTGATCACGGGCAGGGGTGTGCGCTATCCGTCTACCTTTTACCACGCCACCACTGGCGAGACGCTCTTCAAGAACTATCCCTACGAGAAGCTCACCATCGTCGGCAAGACCGGCACAGCGCAAGGTTTTGCGAGCAAGCCGTGGAACGACTCGTCGGCTTTTGCTGGCTTCAGCACCAATCCGTTCAAGCCGTACACCGTGGTGGCCTACCTCGAAAAGGCTGGCTATGGCAGCAAGGCCGCAGCGCCGGTTGTGAAGTGTGTGTTTGAGGCCTTGGCCGGAGCCATCCGGCTGGATCCAGTGGTGCCCTCCGATCCGCTTGATGTCACCTCGGTACTGCCTGCGCTTCCGGCTGAGTTGCGATCGACGAACTGCTTGCAGAATCCCATCGACCCGGTGCGCGACTAATGGCGTTCTCGGTACTGAATCGCCGCCCCGACTCGGGCCTGGGCAATGTGCGCTCGAGTCCTGGTGACCCGAGCCGCAACGTCGACTGGGTGCTGCTGGTCGCCCAAGCGGCGCTCACGGTGATCGGCTGTCTCACGGTGTATTCGGCTTCGCGTACGAAGGTGTCGAATCCGTATCTCTTCGCGACACGACAAGTGGTGTTTGTCATCATTGCGATCGGCGTGATGTTGCTCATCATGTCGCTCGACTACTCGTGGCTCCGCGAACGTGCCCGCGCGTTCTACGTGGCCAGCCTTGTCAGCTTGGGTTTGATCTTCTTGTTGGCCAAGGTGAGCAACGGCGCTCAGCTCAGCTTCAGCGTGGGGCCGATCAACATTCAGCCCAGCGAACTGGCCAAGGTGGCGGTGTTGTTGGCGCTCGCGGCGTTTCTCAGCGAAGACAACAGTGATTCGGTGTCATACGAG
Source organism: Acidimicrobiaceae bacterium (assembly GCA_947505655.1). Taxonomy (GTDB): domain Bacteria; phylum Actinomycetota; class Acidimicrobiia; order Acidimicrobiales; family Ilumatobacteraceae; genus WLMZ01. Next base: position 6,989 of record CANNMD010000075.1, read on the forward strand.
CGATTCGTGGGTGGGCTCTGGCTCGGCGGCATTCCGGTGGTGCTCATCATCTTGCAGCCAGACCTGGGGTCGGCGTCGGTGTTCGTGGTGCTGATGATGGGACTCCTGCTGGTTGCTGGAGCCCGGGCCAAGTACATCGCGATGATCACGGTGCTCGCGATCAGCACGCTTGCGGCTGCGTTCGTTACTCGGTTCGTGAGCGGCTACCAGACGATTCGAATCCGGGCGTGGATGAGCCCGAACTCGTCAGACGACCTGTTGCAGCCCTACATCTTTCAGGGCCGCAACGCATTGCGGGCTACGGCCACTGGCGGAATCACCGGCAAGGGTTGGTTGCTTGGACCCATCACCAACGCCAGGAGCGACATCCCGGTGCAATGGGCCGACTTTCCGTTTAGTGCCATCGCCGAACAATTCGGTTTGATTGGTTGCTCGGTACTCATTGGGCTGTTTGCGGTCGTGCTGTTTCGAATTTGGAGAATTGCGCACCTTTCCCGCGACATATTGGGTACCTACATTTGCGCGGGTGTGTTCTCGATGCTGCTCTGGCAGATTTTCCAGAACATTGCGATGACCCTTGGACTGATGCCGATTACGGGCCTGCCGATGCCCTTTATCTCGTATGGAGGATCGGGCATGGTGGCCTATTTCGTGATGTTCGGGCTGGTGCAGAGCGTGCACATGCGCCGAATGCGGTAGGGCAACTGCTGCTTGTACCGCACGTTTGGGCATTGTTCACGTGTACGACTTGTTCGAAATGTCGATACCGTTCTGCAGCAATATCGTCTTGCCGCGACCAAGGTCGCTCGAAGACGTAGTGTTGGCGGCAACACACGTTGCCTTCTCTGCGTTCTGCGCAGCGGACAACAACAAGCAATCCGGGCGAATATTGCCCGTCAATGAGGTCGAAAGCGACGGCGCCGGTTGGGACGAATCCCACCTTGGGCAGCCGTAGCGCAACGCTCACCGGGATGGTGAGCGCACACGGAGGGAATACGTCCATGGACGACATACGGGTCGAAAATCTCGACGAACCGGCACAGAATTCAGCTGAAACGGCCGCAGAAGCGCCCGATTCAAGCGCAGAAGATGTTTCAGAAGGCGGAGTAGTCGACGAAGCGGGCCAAGAGCCCACGGTGCGACCAGTTCGCAAACGTCGTCGCGGCTCGCGAGGCGGCCGTGGTCGCTCAAAGTCGGGCACCGGTCAAGGCGCTTCGGGCGATGGCGATGCCGACGATTCCGATTTCGATGATGACGACGACTTCGACGACGAGAACGATGTCGATGACGAAGCCTCCGACTCCGACTCCGACACATCAGAGTCGCCCGCTCCTGCAGCGCCCAAGGTCCAACGTCAGCAAAACCCACCGCGACAAAAGCCGGCTGGTCAACAGCCCAGCGGCCAGCCGCGTGCACCGCAGCAGCCGCGTCAGCCTCGCCTTGCTGTGGCCGCCGCAGACGCCGACGCAGACCCAGAATTGCCAGAGCGCGCATCCGAGGGCAAGCCCAGCGCCGAGGCCGCCGAGGCGGCTCTCGTTCGGCGCCCACAGATTGGCGATACCCGCCCAGCCCCGCGGCCGGCATCCGCCGCTCCCGAGGCTGCTGTCGAAGGCGCCACACCAAGCACCGGCGCCAAGAAGAAGCGTCGGCGCACACCCAAGGCCAAGGTCGCCTCGGCAACCGGTAGCGGCTCATCGGCTGGCTCTCGCGGAGGCAGCGCCCAACTCGACGCCGACCTGCTCGAGAAGCGGCGTGGCCGCGAGCGCAACGGCCGTCCGGTCGGACGCTATTTGATGTGCGTGCAAGTGCGCGACAACCTCACTCAGGTTGCAGTGCTCGAAGGCCGCAACCTCGTTGAGCACTACGTGAGCCAGCCGGCCGACGATGTCAGCCAGATTCACGGCAACATCTACGTCGGCAAGGTGCAAAACGTGCTTCCAGGCATGGAAGCAGCCTTTGTCGACATCAGCACGCCAAAGAATGCGGTGTTGTACCGCGGCGATGTGCAGTACGACCAAGAAGACATTGTCGAGGCTGGCAAAGACGCCCGCATCGAGAACATCCTCAAGGCCAAGCAGCTCATTGTGTGCCAGGTCACCAAGAACCCCATTGGGGCCAAGGGTGCTCGCCTCACTCAAGAAGTTTCGTTGCCTGGCCGCTTCGTGGTGCTCATTCCCAACTCGAAGACCTATGGCATCTCGAAGCGCTTGCCCGACGATGTGCGTAAGCGTTTGCGCAACATCCTCGACCGGGTGAAGCCCGCCGAGCATGGTCTCATCGTGCGTACCGCCGCCGAGAACGCATCCGAGCACGAGCTTCGCGCCGACATGACCCGTCTGCTCGATCAGTGGAACATCATCGAGGCCAAGGCCAAAAAGGCCCAAGGCCCAGCGTTGCTCTATCGTGAACCCGAGCTGGCAGTACGCGTGATTCGCGAGGAGTTCAACGCCGAATACCGCGGTGTCATTATCGACGACCAGCGCTTGTTCGAAGACGTACGCGATTACGTCACGGCGTTCAACCCCGAGCTCGCCGACCGTGTCGAGTTCTTCGACGCATCGCAAGAGGGCCTACCCATCTACGAGCGGTTCCACCTGCACGAACAGCTCCACAAGGCGCTCGACCGCAAGGTATGGCTACGTTCTGGCGGCTCGTTGATCATCGAGCACACCGAGGCGCTCACGGTCATCGACGTGAACACGGGCAAAAATGTGGGCACATCGAACTCGAATCTTGAAGCCACGGTGTTCCACAACAATCTCGAGGCTGCCGACGAAATTGCTCGTCAGCTCCGCTTGCGCGACATCGGCGGCATCATCGTGATCGACTTCATCGACATGGAGATTCGCGAGAACCGCCGTAAAGTGCTCGAAGCCTTCCGCGACGCCCTGGCCCGCGATAAGACACGTACGCAGGTGTTCGACATCTCTGACCTCGGTCTAGTCGAAATGACCCGCAAACGAATCGGTGAAGGTCTGCTCACCAATTTCGCAGACCAGTGCCCGAACTGCGAAGGTCGTGGCGTGCTCGTTGATTTGGCGCTTTTGCAGTAATCACCGGCTTGCGCCAGCCAGCCATTTGAAATGACCCCAACATCTTGTTGGTGTAGTCACCCAACGACGATAGGATCTCACCCGTTATGTACGCAGTAATCGCAACCGGCGGTAAGCAGGAACGTGTCGCAGAAGGCCAGCAATTGCAGGTCGAGCTACTCGGGGCTGAAGACGGCGCCGACGTCTCCTTCATTCCTGTTCTGTTCGTCGACGGCGACTCAGTATTGGCTACACCTGCCGAGCTGAAAGGTGTCACCGTTACGGGCCGAGTCATCGGCACCGCAAAGGGACCCAAGATCGACGGCTTCACCTACAAGCGCCGCACGAACCAGCGCAAGCGCTACGGGCACCGTCAAAAGTACACCGTCGTCGAAATCACATCGATCGCAAAGGGCTGAGCCATGTCAAAGACAAAAGGTGGCGGGTCTACCCGCAACGGTCGTGATTCCAATGCACAGCGCCTCGGCGTCAAGGCATTTGGTGGATCGTCCATCACAGCCGGAACCATCTTGATCCGCCAGCGCGGTACACGGTTCCACCCAGGCATCAACGTGGGCATCGGCAAGGACGACACCTTGTTCGCTCTCAAGGCTGGCAACGTGCAGTTCGGCGAGCGCCGTGGCCGTCGTGTCATCAACGTGATTGTCCCTGAGTAAATCGGTTCTTCACTGAGTTCTTTCTGACCCGGCCCTTGCGGCCGGGTTCAGTCGTTTTCGGGCCGACTTCGGTCCACTATTCGGCCATGCCCACGCCGTGCGGTAGCCGATCGGCGCTCCAACCCAGCAGCATCATCGCTTGGCGACAGGCAAAGCGATCGGTCATGCCGCTCACGTAGCGAACTGCTGAGTGCAGGGCTTCGGCGCTGCCCGCCTGAATACCAGCAACCGGCACGGCGCTGTGCTGATGGTCGATGTGGTGCTGGGTGTCGATATCGGCGAGCAGGTTGGGTCGATCGGCGTAATGCTCGACCAGCGCCTGCAGCAGGGCGATGACAGCCGTTGCTTGCGCCTGTGAGGCCGGGCGGA
>CANNMD010000076.1 GCA_947505655.1 Acidimicrobiaceae bacterium
CTCAACGTTGAGGGCTGAACCACGTATGAGCATGAAGTCGACAGGGCGCCCGGCGATCACGTCGACCACCACGCCATCGGCGGCCATGATGCGAAAGCGGCTATCGGACCCGCCATACGTGGCAATCGGAACGCGCTCGACGAGCTCGATGGTGGCGTTATGCGGGAAGTCAACCGAGACACGGGCGCGCTGAACCCACGGGCTGAGTTCGAGCTTGCGCTCGATAGCACGGGTATCGACCAAGAGCGCTGGCGTGCCCATCAAATCGTCGATGGCAATCTGCAGCGTTTCGGCATCGATGCGTCGGGCGCCGCTTGGCGTGACCGACGAAATCGAGAACAACGATGAACCAAGCAACGTGAGGGCTCCGGCTACGAGCAGCAGTCCCCCGCCGACGACGACAAGCCACTGCAGCCTGCGTTTGCCAATCTCGCGGCGCACAGCGATGCGGCGCGCCCTGAGTCGAGGGTCCATCGATGCCGAACTGACGGCAAGCGGGATGCCACCCGACTGACCCTCAATTTCGTCGCCGACAATAAGAATTGTGTTTCGCTCGGTGCTCCCGGTGGTATTCGATGGTCGTACCGGACCACCGCGGAGGCGGTCGGTGCCTTCTTCATCGAGATACATCGCATCAGGCTGATCGTCGCCGCCGATCACGATGGTGCGACGCTGCGGCGCGGGCTCGTCGGCGATCGTGCTGTCGGCGTCTGTGGTTTCAGGCACGGCTTCGGACTCGGGCTCTGGCTGATTGATGTCGAGCAACAGGTCGATCGAGGGATCGTCGAACGTGGCGAGATCAGAAATCTCGTCAGTCGGCGCTGCGCCACCGAACGCTGCCATGAGTTCTTCAAGCACCTTGTTCGGAACGTCGTCGTCGCCGACGGGGGGCTGTGTGACGTTCACAACTGAACTCCGGCAACGTCGTCGACAGGAGCATCAGAGAATCCGACGAGGCGCACTTCGCTGCGCAGCACGAAGCCCGTCTCGGCCGCAACGCGATCACGGACAAGCTGAATCAGATCGCGCACGTCGCTGGCTCGGCCCCCTTCGGAGCCTTGAATGAAGTTCGCGTGCTTGTCGGAGACACATGCTGAGCCGAGCGCGAAGCCGCGCAGACCCACACGGTCGATCAGTTCGCCAGCGGCGAGTTCGCCAGGAATCGGGTTCACAAACACCGAGCCCGCGTTTTGGCCGCCTGGCTGATGCTCGCGCCGCCAATGCACGATGTCGTTCAGCACCCGCTCGGACTCTTCTCGGTCGCCGTGCGCCAACTGCAGACGTGCCTCGATGACCACTTGATGATCGGCGATATCGCTACCCCGGAATCGCAGACCGAGTCGATCGGCCTTCACCCACGCGCATTGGTTGGTTCGCAGATCGAACAGGCGAGCCTCGACCAAACATTGAGCCATGTCGCCACCGTGGCCGCCAGCGTTCATTCGCACGGCTCCCCCGACGCTGCCCGGCACGCCGACCGCCCATTCGAAGCCAGTCAACGATGCGGCGACCAAGCGGCGCGCTAACTGCGGCAACGCCAGCGCAGCCGCCGCTGTGACCTGTGTGTGCTCGATTGAAAAATCGACGCCCATCTCAGAAAGTGTGACAGCGATTCCGGCGAAACCGTTGTCAGCAACGAGCACGTTTGAGCCACGTCCGAGAACGAGCACCGGCAGGTCGGTGGTAGCGAGCGCATCGGCAACCACGTGGAGATCGGCAACGCTGCGCGGCCTGACCATGATGGCCGCACTACCACCGAGGCGATACGTGGTGAGCGGAGCGAGCGGCACCTGCTGCTCGGCAAGCTCGCCCAACATTGTGACCGCACGGTCGATGCGACTCGGGATGTGGTCGTCGTCATTCTGGGAAGGCATCAGAGCGACGTCTCCGGCGAGCGACCGTACTGCAGTACCTCGGACGGCAATGAGGCGATGTCGCCACAACCCATTGAGATCGACACGTCGCCGGAGCGAAGCGTGCGCGACAAATACTCGACAAGATCGCTGCGCCGCGGCAGCCACACCACGGCGGCACGCGGATGCGCGTCGAGGATGGCGTTCACGACCAACTTGCCGGTGACTCCCGGAATCGGTTCGGTTCCGGAAGCGAAAATATCGGTGATCACCACGACGTCGGCATCGACAAACGCGTCGCGGTATTCGGGCCAGAGTTCGGCCATGCGGTTGTAACGGTTGGGCTGAAACACGGCAACGATTCGCTGCCAGCCATCGCCGCTGCTGCGTGCCGCACCAAGTACTGCTGCGATCTCACTCGTCAGATGCGCGTAATCGTCGACCAAGGTTGCGCCGCGGTGCTGTCCGCGAAGGTCGAACCGGCGAGCGACGCCGCCGAATCGTCCAAGAGCGCGCGCTGCAACCTCGAACGACACGCCGATGCTCATCGCCATCGCAATGACGCCCGTGGCATTTTGAACGTTGTGCTTTCCGCGTAGCGGCAAATGCACCTCGCCGAGGGCTTGACCGAGGTACTCGACCACGAACCGAAACGAACCGTTGTCTGGCCGCAATTGCACGGCCCGATAGTGCGCCGCCTCGGCCAACCCGTATGTGATGCCACCGCACTTGGTTGCCAAGCTGGCGCACACATCGTCGTCGGCACACAACACCTTGGGTCCAGCAATGTGAGCGAGATACTGGTCGAACGAAGCAACGATGCCGTCGAACGATCCGTAGTGGTCGAGATGATCGACCTCGACGTTGGTGAGGATCGTGCCATACAGCGGCAACTCAAGATGCGTGCCGTCGCTCTCGTCGGCTTCGACCACAAACCAGTCGGCGCCAGTCCACTGTGCTCCGGTGCCCATGTCGGTGACATCGCCACCGATGACGAAACTCGGCCGCAGCCCGGCTTCGGCCAACACCAACATCAACATGCTCGAGGTGGTGGTCTTGCCGTGCGTGCCAGCGACTCCGAGCGACCGAGCCCGAGCACAAATACCGGCCAACATTCCGGCACGGCGCAACACCGTGATGCCCTGCTGGCGCGCTTCGTCGAGCTCTACGTTCTTCGAGGGCACCGCAGTACTGGCCGTGACAGCATCGACGCCATGCACGTTGGAACGTTGGTGGCCAACCTGCACCGCAACACCTGCGGCGCGAAGCCGGTCGAGTACTGGCTTCTCGCGGATGTCGCTGCCCGACACATCGTGGCCCATCTCGGCCAACACAATTGCGATAGCGCTCATGCCCGGCCCGCCCACGCCAACGACATGAAGGCGCTTGGGTTCGCTGAGATCGATTGGCGATGCCGGCGTCATCGTTGTTCTGCCATGAGCTCGATGACGCTGGCAAGGCGACCGCTGCGATGAATCTCGCCAGCGGCATATGCCGAAGCCGCCATCTCTTGCAGGCTGGCCTGATCGTGGAACAGCTCGTTCACGAGGGTGGCAAGCCGCAGACCCGACAACTCGGTTTCGGCAAGCACAACGGCCGCGCCGATTGATCCGAGGATGCTGGCGTTATCTGTTTGGTGATCCTCGGCAGCACCGGGCCACGGAATGATGATGGCCGGAACTCCGGCTGTCGAGAGTTCGGCGATGGTGCTTGCGCCGGCTCGCGTGATCATCAAATCGGCAGCCGCATACACCTGCACCATGTGATCTTCGTAGCCGACGACGTCGTACATGATGCCGCCCTCACCCGAACTCGACGGCGCTGCGTCGGCCAAGAAACGCTCGCCGACTACGTGGCGAACTGCAAGCTCAGATCGCCGCTCAAAAATCTCGACCATTTCGGTGACAGCCTCATTGATGGCCTTCGAGCCCAGAGATCCGCTGAACACTGCGACAAGAAAACGATCGTCGGGAACGCCGAGTAGTTCGCGAGCGTGGTCTCGCGCAGCCATGCGATCGAGGGACACCAGTTCGCCACGCACCGGCGCACCGGTGATGCGCGCGTGGGGCAACTTGGAACCCTCGAATGCCACCGCGCACACGCTCGCGAAACGGGCGCTCACCCGAGTTGCCAAACCTGGACGACGGTCGTAGCTCACCACCACAATCGGGATGTGCGCAAGACGAGCAGCGAACGTTGCAGGAAAGCTGGCATAGCCGCCCACCGACACAACAACGGCTGGGCGTAGTTGTTTGAGAAGCGCGCGCGCTGCCAGCGTCGCTCGAATCAGCTTGAAGGGAAATGCAATGTTGCCCACAGCAAGGCGTCGCTGCAGCCCCACAACGTCGAGAAAATGATGCGGGTACGGCGAGTCCTTGAGGAGCTTCGTTTCGATGCCGCGACGCGCACCGACGTAGACGATCTCATCGGCTCGATGACCGCCAGCGACGAGGCTGTCGGCAATGGCCAACGCCGGGAGCACATGGCCCGCCGTGCCACCGCCAGTAATCACAGCAAACGCTGTCGAGTTCATCTGGCCACTACCGCGCGTGACGGGACACATTGAGCAAGAGTCCGGCCCCAACCATGCACGAAAGCAACGAGCTGCCGCCCGCAGAAACGAACGGCAGTGTGAGACCGGTTACCGGCATCGCGCCACTGACGCCGCCAACGTTGATCACGGCCTGAATCGCAAGCCAGGCAACAACTCCGCCAGCAAGCAGCGTTCCAAATCGATCTTGCGCGTTGATAGCCACTTGAATGCCGAAGTAGGTCAGTAGCAAGAAACCACCAATCACGGCGACGACGCCAACAAGTCCGATTTCTTCTCCGATCACCGCGAAGATGAAGTCGCTGTGAGCCAACGGAAGATAACCCCACTTCGATGGGCCGCTGCCGACTCCGGTGCCGCTTACACCACCGGTAGCCATGCCGATCATTGCTTGATACACCTGATAGCTCAAGTGATCCTTGTGGGCAGTGATGTCGAGAAACGCCGTGAACCGGTTGAACCGACGGGTGCTGCTGAGCGCCATCAAGCCGATCACTGCCGATGCGCCAACGCCGCAGATAACCATGGGCACAACCGGGCTTCCGGCGATAAACACCACGGCGAACACCATCGCTGCCAACACGATGGCCGACCCAAGGTCGCCCTGCAAGGCGCACAACACAACTCCGGACCCACCAGCCAGCGCAAGCGGCTTGACGGTCGTCCAAAACTTCGACATGTCGTTACGGCCGCGAGCAAGCACATGCGCTCCGTAAACCAGCACGCCCACTTTGAGAAACTCTGAGGGCTGAAATCCGATCGGTCCGATAAAGACCCACGCACGCGATTCGTTGACTGATCGACCCAGGCCGGGGACGAACGGCAAGAACATCAGCGCCAAGGTCACCGCCAGCAAGGCGCCGGTAAAACGCCTCCACTTGTAGTACGGCACCCGTGCCGCGACGACCATCGCAATGCCGCCGAACACCGCCCACAGCAGTTGTCGATTGAACAAACGCCACGGCGAGTTACCGCGATGGAACGACGTGATGGCTGAGGCCGAAAAGACCATGACCAAGCCAAGCAACGTGAGGCCGGTAACGACGAAGGCAATCACATAGAACGACGTAGACGGCGGCCCCATCGGCTTGCGATTCGAACGTCGGTCGGGACGCTGACGCTGAGCAGACATCCGCTCGAAAGCTTGGCGGCGGCGATCGCCCACCACGGCAGATGAAGGGCTCATTGGGTCACCCGTCCCTCGCCCAGATACGCATGCACGCACTCACGATAGTCATCACCGCGTGCTGGGTACCCGCCATCGGGATACCAGTCGAAACTGGCGCAGCCCGGAGAGAGCACAACGGCGTCGCCGCTACGCGCCATTGAGCCAGCAATCTCGACGGCCTCGCGCATGGATGTCGCACGTTGAATGGGGCACATTCCGGCGAACGCGTTGGCGATGATGTCGCTCGATTCGCCGATGGCAACAACGCCACGCATACGTTGTGGCTCAGTTGCCAGCGAGGCCAGATCGAGACCCTTATTGCGACCACCGGCGATGAGCACCACATGATTGAACGCGCGAATCGCGGTGAGCGCGGCGTGAGGTGTGGTGGCCTTTGAGTCGTTATACCAATGCACGCCGTCGCCGTGGCCCACAGGCTCGATGCGGTGCGGAGGGCCCACGAACGAGCGCAGCGCTGTCGCTATCGCGGCCGTACCGGCGAGTCCACTTTGCTCAACCAGTGCTGCCGCCGCGAGAGCATTCGTGATGTCGTGCGGCAACGACCGACGCATCTCGTCGACCGAGCACAACGTGCCCCGAGGACCAACAAGCGCCCCGCCGACAACGGGCAGACGTTCGCAGCGATAGTCGGCACCACTGAGACCGAAGCTCAAGCGACGTCCGCGAACTCCCTCGAGGTGTCGCATCACTGTGGGATCGTTGGCGAAACCAATCGCCACGTCGTCGGGACGTTGATGCATCCAAATGCGCGCCTTCGCGGCTTCGTAGCTCGCAAGGTCGACGTGCCAGTTGAGATGGTCGGGCGCAAGGTTGAGCCACGCCGCGGCTTCGGCGCGAAACATCGTGGTCCAACTCAACCGAAAGCTGGTGCACTCAACCACGAAGGCGTCGAGGGACGGGTCGTCGATGGCCTCAATGAGCGGAATGTCGGTGTTGCCCACTGCCGCAGCATTGAGTCCGGCGGCGATGAGCATGTCGGTGGCGAGCAGCGTTGTGGTGGTCTTGCCATCGGTGCCGGTGACCGCGAGCATCGGGCGCGGACCGCCACTGCGCTGTTGCTCCCATTCGTAGGCAAGGTCGATCTCGGTACGCAACGGCTTCCCCAATGCCAATGCCGCAAGGACGACCGGGTGCGTTTCGGGAACACCAGGGGCCGGCGCGACGAAGTCGCAGCTGGCAACTAAGCGCTGAATTGTGGCCGCGTCAGGAGACGCAACGAGCTCGATGCCGAACTCGTGAGCGACCGCAACCTTGGTGTCGTTGACCGAGTCATCGGCCGCAACAACGATGTAGCCACGTTGGACGAGAGCCCGAATAGTTGCCGTGCCGGCGATTGCAACGCCGTACACCAGCACACGAGGCATCAGCCTTGTACCTGCTTGGTGAAGTCGGCAATGAACAACGCCAGCGCGCTCGCGACGCAGATACCCGAGATCAGCCAGAACCGAATGATCACGGTTGTCTCAGGCCAACCAACAAGTTCGAAGTGATGATGAATGGGCGACATTTTGAACAGACGCTTCTTGCGGCCGCTGGCCTTGAAGACAATCATCTGGATGCCGACCGAGCCAGCTTCCATCACGTTGATGCCGCAGATCAGAATCAACAACAGGTGCGTGTTGAGCGTGAGCGCGAGCAGCGCCAATGCAGTTCCGAGGGCGAGCGCGCCGACGTCGCCCATGAAGATTCGCGCGGGAGCAGCGTTGAACCACAGAAAACCAGCGCATGCGCCAGCGAAGGCTGCGGCCATAACGGCCAAGTCGAGTGGGTTCACCACATCGGTGTAGATGCCGCGATAGCGCAATGCCACGTAACCAATAATGGTGAACGCCAAAAAGCCCATCATCGCTGAACCAGCGGCCAGGCCATCGAGTCCGTCGGTGACGTTGACGGCGTTACTCGTGGCCCAAATCATGGTGGCCGCCCAAAGCACCCAGACGTACCAAGGCATATGCCAGCCGGGTAGGTCTGACCTGGTAAACGACAATGAGGTGCTGATGTTGGTGGCGCTGACCATCCACCATGCGAGCAACAGGCTCAGCGTGAAGGTGATGTAGCTCTTCTTCTTCCAGAACACGCCACGGTTGTGGGCGCGCTTCACCTTGAGATAGTCGTCGAGGAACCCCATGCCCGCCATCACGAGAATGGCAATCCAGGCAATCTCGGCCTGACGCGAAAATGCAAGGTCGCGAACGTGCGCCACCATCCACCCAGCAAAGGCCGCGACCACAATGGCCAGACCTCCCATGGTGGGGGTGCCGGCTTTGCTCATGTGGTGCTCGGGGCCAAGATCTTCCTTACCCAAAATCGGCTGTCCTTTGCCGCGGGTCTGAAAAAATCGAATGACGATGCGCGTCCCGAACATCGACACGAACATCGCGGTAGCACCCGCAAAAATTATGGCAATCACGACATGTTCTCCAGCAGGGTTCGAGCAGCAGTTCGGTCGTCGAAGAACGAAACGGTGGTGTGAACTGTTTGTGTGGTTTCGTGACCCTTCCCAGCAATGACCACGACGTCGCCCGTACCGGCGGACCGGAGCGCTACGGCTATGGCGGTGAGACGATCTGGCTCCACCACAGCCCTCTCACGGTACTCGTCGGGCACTCCCGCGATGATGTCATTGATGATCGCCAGCGGTACCTCTGAGCGGGGGTTATCTGAAGTAACGACCACTTGATCTGCGGCGGTGGCGGCTTCATGCCCCATATGCGGACGTTTTTGCTGATCGCGATCTCCGCCGCAACCGAACACCACGATGACTCGATTGCCCGCGGCAACCCGCCGGGCGCTCGCGATTACCTCGCGAAGTGCATCGGGCGTGTGCGCGTAGTCGACGATCACTTCGAAGTCTTGTCCGGCATCGATTCGTTCGAATCGGCCCGGCACCTGAGTGGTTGTGGCGATGGCTTCGGCGATGTCGGCCAGATCGAAACCAAGGACATCCAGTGTGGTGACAGCCGCGAGGCTGTTCATCACATTGAACGTGCCGCCCAGTGCCACACGAATGCGTTGACCGCGCCATGTGTACGAATGCTCGAATGCGCCGAGTTCAAGATCAACCGCATCGCTGCGCGAGAACGGCGACGTAGGAATCGACATCGTGTCCACGAGCAGACGACCTTGCACATCGTCGACGTTGATGACGCCGTGCTCGCTGAGATCGGCCTCGAACAATCGTGCCTTCGCCGCGAAATATCGTTCGGGCGTGGCGTGAAGATCGAGATGGTCGCTGCCGAAACTGGTGAACACTGCAACTCGAAACCGTGTGCCGAGCACGCGATCAAGCGCGAGCGCGTGCGACGAAACTTCCATCGCGACCGTTGCGCAGCCCTGCGCTTTGAACTCGGCCAATCGACGTTGCAGATCGGGTGCCTCTGGCGTTGTGTGCCCGCCGGACAACGTGCCAATGGTGCCGGTGGGCGAACCAAGGTGGTTCAGCGCACACGTCAGAATGTGGGCCGTGGTGGTCTTGCCATTGGTGCCGGTGATACCCACCACGTCGAGGCCGCGGCTCGGGTATCCGAAGAAGGCGCTCGACAGGTGCGCCATTGCAGGCCGGCTGTGATCAACCACGATCTGCACTGCGTCGCCAACGTTGTCGAGCTTGCGTTCAACGACCAATGCAACGGCTCCTGCCGCCACTGCCGTTGCTGCAAACTCGTGACCGTCAACGCGCTCGCCAGGCGAACAAAAGAACATCGATCCGGCTACCACCCGTCGCGAATCAAACGCAACATCGGTGATCACAGGATCAACAACTGACTCGCCTGGAATCAGTTCGCGCACACGAACATCTGGCGTGCGAGCAAGAATATCTGAAAGTTGATCGGACGAAGACCCGCTCATCGCCCAGCCATCATTTCGCCGGGCATCCACCGGTGTTGGTGGGGGGCTGGATGCCGAGTTGATGCATGATCGTTGGCACGACGTCTTGGAACACCGGAGCTGCTGCAGTTCCGCCGAAGCGATCGTTGCTGCCGGCTGGTGGCTCGTCGATCGAGATCAACGTTGTGACCTGTGGGTTCTCAGCGGGGAAGAAACCAACGAACGATGAGTAGTAGGCCTTGGAGCTCGCATTGGTGCCGTACTGACCGGCCACGGCCTTGATGCCCGTACCTGTTTTACCAGCGATGGTGATGCCCTCGACCTGAGCCTTCTTGGCCGTACCGTCACACACCACCTGCCGCATCAGTAAGTTCATCGAGGCGGCGGTTTCGGGGGTCACCACACGGCGACTCGCTGCGGGCGAGGAAGGCTGCACCTTGCCATCAGAACCCACGGTGCCTTGCACGAGGCGAGGAGCGACGTAGACACCGCCGTTGGCGATGGTGTTGATTGCCCCAATCAGCTGAATCGCGCTGGCGGCAACGCCATAGCCGTACGCCGGCGTGATGTTTTCAGTACCGCGCCACTTCTGCCATGGCTTCAAGATGCCCTGCGACTCGCCGGGGAAGTTCAGGTCTGACTTCTCGCCAAGACCGAACGAGCGCATGTAGCCGTATTGCTTGGCTGAGCCGATCATTGCGGACACACCAACGGTTCCCAAGTTCGACGAGTGCACGAGGATGTCGCGCACCGTCATGTCCATGGTCGGGTGTGGCTCAGCATCGGAAATCGTGAATTTGTAGGCAGTGCCCGCATCGTAGGTGTGCTTGCCCTCGACGCTGAGTACCGATTCTGGTGTCACGACGCGTTCGTTGATTCCAGCCGCAATGGTGATGACCTTGGCAACTGAGCCTGGCTCGTACGAGTCGACGGCAGCCACGTTGGCAACCGTGACCCGGTAGACACCAAGATCGTCACGCCGCACGCTGGCCATCGCCAAGATGTTTCCGGTGCCGGTCTGTTCAACAATGGCGGTGCCACCTCGAGCGCCCAGCTCGCTCGCACGCTTCAACAATGCCTGCTCGAGCGAGAACTGAATCGACCGATCGATGGTCAGCACAATGTCCTTACCGGGAACGGCCGCAACGGTGATTGTTCCCGAGCCAGGAATTGAGTGACCCTTCTTATCGTGCTGGCGCACCAGTTCGCCATCGACGCCCGTGAGCATGCTGTCGTATTGCTGCTCAAGCCCTGCGGTGCCCTTGCCATCGGTGTCGGTGCGGCCGACGACGCTTCTCGCAAGATCGCCGCCAGGAATGACCCGGCTGCTCTCGCGGTACGAATCAACACCAGCAAGCTTCAGCGCCGTGACAGCCGCTGCCTTGTGGTCATCGATCTGACGAGCCACATACACAAAGCTCTTGTCCTTGTTCGCCATCGCGACGGCGAGCGATTGCTGCCGTTCTGGCGACAAGCTGAGCATCGTTGCCAGCACGGCTGCGGTGCCTGCTGGGTCACCAACAAGCTTGGGGTTCA
>CANNMD010000077.1 GCA_947505655.1 Acidimicrobiaceae bacterium
CAGCGACGCCACCCATCCCCTTGGGTGAGCCTGTTGCCATGCCGAGCACACCGTGTGCAACGTTGCGCTGCGGCCACTTCGATACGGGCCCACAACGAGCAGGTGCTCTCCACTCGGCACGGCCATGACGCTGGGTTGCAGCGAGCGATACGACATGCCGATGAGCAGCTCAAGGTCGCAACCCGACCTGACGGTGGCCGGCAGTTCCGCAAGATCAACATGAGTTGGCAGCGAACCAAGCGCTCTGTAGGTGTGACGCATTGGCTTCGGCGCAAGACCTTCGAAGATCGACTCGTCTACGGCTACGAGTTGCGCCTCGCAACGCGTGCGCACATCCACAAACCGCCCCGGCACCGCTTCAGGAAGCGTCAGCGCACGCAGACCGAGCGCTGACGCGTCACCGGGATCGGCAAGATGAAAGACCCACCGCTGCGCCATCTGGCTGAGCATGCCCGAAGGCACCGCTCCGGGCTGGGTAGTGGTGAGCACAACTCCGATGCCAACCGACTGGCCCTCAGCGATGAGTGCATCGAGCTGAGCGAGTTGCTCGAAGAGATCGTTCGACTCAAGCTCGGCGCGCAGCGCGCCGATGCCGTCGATCATCAACACCATCGAATCGGCCGATGTACTTGCCGGTCGCGATTTGCGACTCACCCGATCGCAGTCGAGCGTTGCCAGCAGACGCGTGAGCCGCTCACGATCGCGCAACTCCACTACCGTCGCACAGCCGCTCACCGACTCAAGATGCTTCAGCCGCGGATCACCCATTGCGTCGATCACAAAGAGTTCGGCGGATGGTTGATGGTGCAGCGAATGAGCAACGAGTGCGAGAAGGGCCGAGGTTGAGCCCATCCCGCTTGCGGCAGCGATCAGCAGGTTTCCGTCGCGCGGACTCCATTGCAACAGCGGTTGCTGCTGACGGTCGGGGTCATCAATGATGCCGAGCGCGCCCGGGGCGACGGCACTGGCGGCGAGCAACGTTGGCAGCGGAGCCAACCACGGACGATGTGGCGCCTCGATTCCACATTGAGTCGCAGCCGCGCTGATCGCTCGAACCAACGTGCTCAGTTCGGTGGGCTGTTCGCCATCGGCCGAGGGGCAACTGGTCGAAGCCGCGGCGGTGCTTCTGGTGCCGAACTCGCGCACCGTCAGTTGACCAGCGGCCGCGACCATAGGACCCGTTGAGCGTGCGGTCTGAAACATCACGTGCTCGTCGTTGCCAAGGCGCATGATCGCCCGGCCCGCTAACGCTCGCGGCAACGCAGCGGCACTTGGTTCGCCGATCACGTCATTCGAGTCGGCGGGATCCTGCACGCGCAGGGCAATCCGAAGGTTGGTGTTGGCACGAATGTCTTCGCCGATGACCCCGCTCGGACGCTGCGTTGCCAACACCAGGTGCACACCAAGGCTGCGCCCGCGCTGCGCCACACCAAGCAAGGCTCCGATGAACGATGGCTGTTGCACTGCGAGCGTTGCGAACTCATCGATCACCACAACAAGTCGGGCGAGGCGCTCCAGCATCGGCTCAGACGCGCGGATCGATCGATACGACGACAGGTCAGTAGCGCCAGCGTCGCGAAGCAATTGCTCGCGGCGACGCAGTTCGGCCTCGAGACTGCGCAACGCTCGCTCGCCAAGGCGTTCGTCGAGATCGGTCACCACGCCCACAACATGCGGCAGATCGATACACGCATCAAACGTTGCGCCGCCCTTGTAATCGACGAGCACAAACGTGATTTCGTCGGGACTCAATCGCGCGCACAGGCCCACCACGAGGCTGCGCAGCAACTCGCTTTTCCCGGCCCCTGTGGTGCCGGCGATTAAGGCGTGTGGTCCGTCGCCCGCCAGATCGATCTCGACAACTCCGTCGGCTGCTACACCAAGCGGAGTGCATGGCGCCGGGTCGATACCGTTCGAGGTCCATTGCGAGGCCACTGCTTCGGTCAACAAAGAATGATCGTGGGCATTGAGTCCGAGCAGCTCGATGAGCCCCACAGCTCGCGGGATCGCCGAGGTGTCGTCGGCCGCTTCGGGGTCAGTGAGCCCGGCGATGGCTGCTGCGGCCCGCAACGTATGAGCCACCGACGCGGCCGCCACATGTACGGCTACTGGTTCGGCCGACGAGCGCGTGTCAGCGCTCCACAACCCCCGCGAGCGTTCATCAACAACTAACGATCGCGTCGCAATCGCGGGAACGTCTTCGGGTGCGGCGCACATCAGCAGCACCACCAGATCGCGCCGCGAAGCAAGCAGGCGGCGCAATGCGCTGGTTCGCGCCGAGAACAAACTTGGGCGGTCCACGACAACAACAAGCGGCCGAGCATCATCGAGATCGAGATCGCCAACGAACTGACCGACCTCGTGAGCGTTCAGGATCATCGGCGCGCCCACTGCATCGGCTGAGTGCGGCAACCACCCCAGGCAACCCCACTCGTTTGGTTTGTCGACCACAACTGCGAGTTGCCAGTCGGCGGGGCCACTCGCAGCCGCAAGCTGCACGACGCTGCTGCGAACAACTCCAGCAGTCACGAGATGCGCACCAACAAAAGCCGTGACCGATCCCGCTTCCAGAGTCACCGGGTACGCAACGTTGTCGATGCGGCCCGCTGCGCGAATCGCGGCCACTACATCAGGCGCAGCATCGTCGCTGAGCCCGCCAACTTGCGGGTCCATAGTGGTGTCCCCCCGCCCAATCGAAATCGTGAAGGCATCTCGATCGCTACGGCGCACCGACCACAGCGAATCGTGCCGAGCGTTCATCGCTGCGAGCGCAGCATCGAGGGTCGGCGTGGTGGCCCGATGAAAGCAAAGCGCAGCGATGCGCTGTTCGCGTAACCCCGCATCGAAGTTCAGCCGATCTTGCTCGTATCGGAGACCAGCCTTGGCCTGGGCCCGCGCTCCTGAGTATCGCTGCGTGAACCACGTGCCGGCCGCCACAAACGCCCCCATGAGTCCAAACAACAAGAAGGTCGACTGCCCGAGCAGCAGTGCCATCGCCACCGCGCCAACCACGCCAAGGGCTGCGGGGATGAGCGCGCCCGTGGCCACCGTCGAGCCTGCTCGCTCTCGCTGCGGAACGTGCGCAGTCGGCGGCTCGAAGGTGCGAATCTGACGCGGCGAGCGAACGAACGAGGTGTGCCACGGGTTCGTTGCTGATGCCTGCTGTGCAGCAGCATGGCGCAGCCTGCTGACGGTGGCATCCGCGTGGCCCCCGTCGCTGTCGTCCCTTATCGCTCGCAACTCAAGCAAGCTGGACCCGATCTCGATGCATTGCCCGGCGCCAACGTGCACCGCACGCTCGAGAGGTCGCCCATCCACAACGACGCACAAGCGCCCGGCAAGTTGGGTGAGGCTCATCGTGCCGTTGTCCCGCACCTCAAGTTTGGCGTGATGGAGCTCAAGCTCGGGGTCGCCGCAGCGCACGCTCGCCAGTGGCGCCCGGCCAATGAGATGCGACCCGGCGGCCAGTCGAACGCTGACACCAGCATCGGGTCCCGCCACCCAAACGGCCTCAATCATTGGCTGGCCTGTGGCGGTCGGCGGCAATGCGTAGCTCAACAATGATCCGTGATGAATACCGCTGCCGTGCACGCGCTGCTGAGGGTCGATCGCTATGCCGTCTACACATATCTCGCAGCTCAGATCGCGTTGGCCCTGCTGAGCAAGCGCCGCATGAAGGTCGGCCACCGTGGTGGCCGCGCTCACGGCGGCCACAACCAACCGTCGGCCATCGGGGGCTACAAGGTCGAATGAGCCTTCGCGGATTCGGGCAGGGCTAGTGCAATCGTTGAGCGTCACGGCGCGATGAGTGGCCGCAGCTGAACGGTTGCGGAAACGAAACACGCTCACAGGCGATGCCTTGCCGGTTTCTTAACAAACATCGCCGTTTCGGTGAGCCCGCCGGTGAGACCAGCGATGAGTCCGAAATCGCATCGTGGCCGTCATGAACCATCCACAACTTCCCCGCCAGTCCCACCCTCGCTCATCGGCCCCGAGCCGCACCCAACAGGCGCCTCTGCTGCGCCAGTTGCACGACGAATGGCGGCACATCAGTATCGGTGCCAGCGAGTTGCGCACGGCGAACAGTTGGGGCCTGCCAGGTCGCCCCGTGCAATCGCTTGATGAAGTGCTGAGCCGCTGCGGCTTCCGAGCCGCACCCCTGCCGGGTGAAACTGCGCAACCCCACGTTGCCGACGACAACGAGGCCTACCTCCTCAGCGTGGTCGAGCTCGCCCGCACCAGCACGCTTGCGGCTCGGGTGGTGTTGCAGCGCATCTTGCCGGGCCTCAGCGCTGTGGCAAGCCGCCACGCAATGAACCGCACCCAACGCCACGCCGTGCTCGATGACATCGTGGCCAATGCGTGGCCGATCATCTTGAAGTACCCCGTTGAGCGGCGACCGCGCTACATCGTGGCCAATCTGGTTCGCGACACCTCGTTCGAGACGTTCGTTCGTCCGATCCGACGTAAGTCGTCGGGCGAGATTCCCACCTCGCACGACCGCATGACCGAGAGCGCAAGCGAGCAGCCGGTCGAAGCGCTCGACGAACTGGTGGGCATCCTCAACGAGGCTCGTAGCCAAGGGATCGACCAAGCAGACATCGATCTCATCTGTCAGATCGTCAGCATGGGTCGGCCCGAAGATGTGGCCCTGCTGCTCAATGTGACCCCGCGCACGGTGCGCAACCATCGCAACGCGATCGTTCACCGACTGCGCCACGTTGTTGCCGAAGCGGCGTGAGGTGGGTCAGTGAAAGCGACGAAGGCGAAGACTGTTGGTCAGCACAAACACGCTCGAACTCGCCATCGCCAACCCAGCGATGACCGGGTTCAGAAAGCCTGCAGCCGCCAACGGAAGAGCGGCCACGTTGTAGGCGAACGCCCAGAACAAGTTGCCCTTGATGGTGCTCAGGGTGCGGCGGCTCAAACGCAATGCATCGGCGGCGCCTCGCAGGTCGCCGCTCACGATGGTGAGATCGCTGGCTTCGATCGCGGCGTCGGTGCCGGTACCCATCGCAATGCCGATGTCGGCCTGGGCCAGCGCTGCTGCGTCGTTGACCCCATCGCCCACCATCGCCACGATGGCACCTTCGCTCTGCAGACGCCGCACCACGTCGACCTTGTCGGCAGGCAGCACTTCAGAGATCACGTCGGCTTCGCCGATGCCTACTTCGGCGGCCACGGCAACCGCTGTGGCGCGGTTGTCGCCGGTGAGCAAGACGGCGCGCAAGCCCAAGGCGCGCAGGTTGGCGATGGCCTCGCGGCTCGTTGGCTTCGGGGTGTCGGCGACTGCGATAACGATGCGCACCTCGCCGTTCCATCCGGCGGCGATCACCGTGCGGCCCAACGCCTGATTACCTTGCACGGCTTCGGCCAGCTCTGGCGACAGTTCGCCAAACTCGGCCGCCACAAAGTCGGGACGGCCAGCAGCGGTGCGAACACCATCGACCACGCCGACCACGCCGCGACCAGGCTGATTCGCGAAGTCGTTGGGCGGTTGCAATGGTTGCAACGTTTCGGCCGTCTCGGCCGTCTCGGAAGAGCGCACGATGGCGCGGGCAACCGGGTGCTCACTGGCCGACTCAAGGGCAGCAACTCGTCGCAACGCTTCGTCGCGATCTTGGTCGGCGCCAACAACCACATCGACTACGTCCATCCGGCCGGTGGTGACAGTGCCGGTCTTGTCGAGCAGCACCGTGTTCACCTGACGGGTGCTCTCGAGAATCTCGGGGCCTTTGATAATCAACCCAAGCTGTGCGCCACGACCAGTGCCCACAAGCAACGCAGTGGGCGTCGCCAAACCGAGCGCGCACGGACACGCGATGATCAGCACTGCCACAGCGGCGGTGAACGAACGATTGGCATCGCCAGTAACAGCCAGCCACGCAACGAGCGTGACGATCGCACCCAGCACCACCACCGGCACGAAGACTGCGCTCACCCGATCGGCCAGTCGTTGCACAGGCGCCTTGCCCGACTGAGCGTTCTCTACGAGTCGGGCGATGTGCGCCAAGGTTGTGTCGCTGCCCACGCGAGTGGCGCGCACCACCAACCGGCCACCAACGTTGATGGTGCCGCCGGTAACAGTGGAGTCGCGGCTCACATCGACCGGCACGCTTTCGCCAGTGAGCATCGATGCATCCACTGCCGACGTGCCGTCGGTGACAACACCATCGGCGGCAATCTTCTCGCCGGGCCGAACCACAAACGAGTCTCCAACGCGCAGCTCGGCAACTGGCACCAGCACTTCAACCGAGCCACGAAGCACCGATGCTTCCTTGGCACCAACATCGAGCAGAGCGCGCAGTGCAGCACCAGATCGGCGCTTGGCGCGGGTCTCGAAATAGCGCCCGGCGAGCATGAACACCACCACCGACGCGGCCACCTCGAGGTACAACTCGCTGTGCGTTACAACCGCGTGGGCACCGGTGTGGTCCATTGCGGCGGTGGTGCGCGCTGGCAGCAGCGTGAGGCGCATCTTCATTCCGGGCGTGCCTGCATCGCCCACAAACAACGACCAGATACTCCAGCCAAACGCGGCGATGACACCCAACGACACGAGGGTGTCCATGGTTGAACTGCGCTGAGTGGCGTTGCGCCACGCCGACAAGTGAAACGGCCACGCGCCCCAGATGGCCACAGGGGACGCCATCGCAAACGACAGCCACTGCCAATTACGAAACTGCAATGCGGGCACCATCGACAACACCACTACTGGCACAGCGAGCACCGCGCTCACGATGAGTCGCTGACGAAGATCGTTGGCTCGCTTCTCAGCAGCGCGCTCGAGCGGCGAGAGCTCATCAGTTTCGGCGGGCGACGATGCTGGCGGTGCATGCACCGAGGCGCCGTAGCCCAACGCCTTGACCGCTTCGATCAATGCCGCCGAGTCGGCAACACCCTCGGCATACGAAACAGCTGCGCGCTCGGTCGCATAGTTCACCGTTGCGGTCACTCCATCGAGCCGATTGAGCTTCTTTTCAATACGAGCCGCACACGCCGCACAGGTCATGCCGGTGACGTCGAGATCGACGGTTTCGTGGTCAAGCACCTCGGTGCCAGTAGCTGAGGTATTCACGGTGGCCTCAGCCAACCGGTTCGAATCCGGCTTCATCGACGGCTGCGAAAATCGAAGCCTGATCGAGATCGGCGCCAGACACCACAACAACTTTTGTGCCGAGATCAACAGTGACCTCGGTGACTCCGCCGAGCTTTGAAATCTCGCCTTTCACTGCTGCTTCGCAGTGACCACAAGTCATTCCTGGAACTGTGAATGAAAGAGTGTTCATGAGATGGTCCTTTCGCTTGCCCTAGGCGCGCAACATGCGCTCGACGGCCTTGGTGGCCTCGGTGACGAGTTCTTCGGTACGTGTTGAATCGCCCGACGCAGCGGCACCGACCACGCAATGGCGAAGGTGTTCATCGAGCAACAACAAGCCCACGCCCTGCAGCGCCTTACTTGCCGCCGCCACTTGGGTGAGCACATCGATGCAATACGTGTCGTCCTCGATGAGTCGCTGTAGGCCACGCACCTGGCCCTCGACCCGGCGTAGCCGCGCCAGCACTTGCGTCTTGTCGTCGTGATAGCCGGGCGTCACTGCATCCACGTGAGCAGTATACCCCTAGGGGGTACCTCCTGCAAACGACTGAACACCGGCTAGCGGCGCTGCGTGAAGTGGGCGTGACGCTTCTCGAGAAACGACGCAATGCCCTCTTGCGCGTCGGCGGTCACAGCGGCCGATGCCATCAGATCGACAGCGAACTCATATGCCCGATCTTGCGGCAGGCCGATCTGCTCGTAGAAACCCTGCTTGCCCATCGCCTTCGAGAGCACGCTGCCGCGCGTGGCACGGGTGATGAGGTCGAGCGTGGCCGCGTCGAGGTCGGCGGCGGGAACCACCCGATTGATCAAGCCCCAATCGGCAGCAGTGGCCGCATCGACAAGATCGCCGGTGAGGGCCATCTCGAGTGCCCGCTTACGACCAATGTTGCGCGCCACAGCAACGAGTGGGGTGTGGCAGAAGAGCCCGCCCTTGCCCCCTGGAATCGCAAAGCCTGCGGTGTCGGCGGCAACGGCGAGATCGCACGTGGCCACCAACTGGCAGCCGGCCGCTGTGGCCAACGCATGCACCTTGGCCACCACAGGTTGGGGCATGGCCTGCACTGCGTCCATCATTTCGGTGCACACCTCGAACAGGTGAGTGGTCTCGGCAACCGTGGCTCCGGCCATGTCGCCGAAGTTGTGGCCAGCGCTAAACACCGGGCCGTTCGCAGCCAGAATCACGCCATCTGCTTCGCTGGAGGAAACCTCGTGCAGCGCATGGGTGAGCTCGAGCATCATCGCCATGGAGAGTGCGTTGCGCTTCTCTGGGCGGTTCAGCGTGATGGTGGCAATCGGCCCATCGATACTGACGAGAAGCTGTTCGTAGACCACGGCGAAAGTCTCGCAGATTCTGCAAGTGCCTTGTTCACCCTGGCGTCACGGGTGCTGTTCAAGCTGCAGGCCCAAGCCCGCACCGCTATCGGCAGTCAGCGTGAGCGCATCACCATCAATCGCAAACTGCACCGCGCCGGCGAGCACGGCAAGCATGTGCTTTTCAAGTTCCGCTGCCTCGCCCAGACACGCCATACGAGTTGTGGCCATCGCGCCGATCGTGATGGTGTCGCCAGAAACCGTGAATTGAGCAGAGCCGGTATTGCAGCCAAGGCTCGCCGTGAGCGTTCCGTCGCTACCGAACAGAATCGACCCGGCTGCGCCCTGCGGTGGCGTTGATGCAACCTCACCCTGGATGATCGTGTCGACCAACCATCGGTTTCCAACAAGTGACGCGTCTGGTTGAGCGGTCTTCTTATCCAGCATGGTGATGCTCCCTGTGGGGCCCGAAATCACAAGCGTGTCGGCATCCACTGTGAAGGTTGGATCGGTGGTCAACAACGAAACGAGCCACTCGTCTTGGCTCATCAGCTCAGGCGCGCAGCCCATCTCGGTTTGCGAAAGCGCATCGACGTTCAGCGTTCCATTCGCCACTGAATAACTCCCACCGATCGAGTTGCACCCGGCCCGCACACTCAACGTGCCCCGTATGTCGAATGAGATCGAGATGGTTGTATTTGCAACTAACTCATGCCCGGTCACCTCAGTGGAGAGATACGTGCGTCCGGCCTCGGGCGAAGAACTCGGCGATGTGTGCGCAGTTGTGCCACCAGTGATTTGGGCACTGCCGCAACCGACGAGGGCACAAGAGACGAAGAGCGTGAGTAGGCGGCCAGAGTTCATGCCCTTGAGACGTTACGGCACGTGCAACTGGTTCCAGAACCAACTAGTTGAGTGCGCCCCCTGGGGCTCGAACCCAGAACCAATGGATTAAAAGTCCACTGCTCTACCATTGAGCTAGAGGCGCTTGGCCGGCCAAGAAACGAGAAGCAACGCTCTCAGGTCTCAGTCCGTAACTCAGGGGATGACGCTATCAGGTGACCCCGCAGTCGCCGTTGGCCGAATCGATTGTCGGCGCTGCTTTCAGCAAGCGAGCGCCGCCCGGCAACACCCAGTGACTAGGCCTTCGAGAGTTCGAGTCCAGCCAGATTGCCTTCGGCGCGCCATGCCTCAAGCACCTTGATGAAGGCAATGGCTCCCCCGCCGTAGCTGGCATTGCGAGTGCTTCGATCACCGGGCTTGCCTTCGTTGTTGTAGTAGCCGGGGGTGCACTCCTCGAGGAACTTCTGATTGTTCTGCGACAGATCGATAATGGTCTGCACCCAAGCGTCTTCGGCATCGGCGTTGGCCTCAATGACCGTGATGTCGTTTTCGAGAGCGTGCGTCACGATGTACGCAAGGTGCTTGCTCTGCTCGTCGATCATGTGTGGGAAGTTGACCGTGAAACCCGACTGAGTGTTGCTGAAGATGAAGCAGTTCGGGAAGCCGCGGCTATGCATGCCGTGCAACGTTGAGGCGCCGTCGGCCCACTTCTCGGTGAGCGTGATGCCGTCGCGGCCAATGAGTTCGTAGCCCGAACGCCGCACATAGTCGGTGCCTACCTCGAAGCCAGTGGCGTACACGATGCAGTCAAGTTCATACTCGACACCATCGACCACAACGCCGCGCTCGGTGATGCGCTCAACGCCTCGTCCGTGTGTATCGACCAGCGTGACGTTGCTGCGGTTGAAGGCAGGCAGGTAATCGTCGTGGAAACAGGGGCGCTTGCAGAACTGCCGGTAATACGGCTTGAGCGCTTCGGCGGTTGCGGGGTCGTTCACGATGGTGTCAACGCGTGAACGGATCTGCTCCATCTTTTCGAAGTCGGCCAACTCGAGTGTGTTCGAAATGCCTTCGGGACTCAGGTCGGCGGCACCCCGGCGAACCATCACCAGCAATTTGCCGATGATGTCGGTCCAGCCGTCGTTCACCATGTCTTCGGGCTCGAAGCCACCCGACACAAGCGTGTTGAAGTTCTCCATGCGGCGCTTCTGCCAACCGGGCTCAAGAGTGTCGACCCACTCGGGGTCGGTGGCGCGGTTGTTGCGCACATCAATCGACGATGGCGTGCGCTGGAATACGAACAGATGCTCGCTGCCCTCGGCTAGGTGAGGGATGCACTGCACCGCTGTCGCGCCGGTACCGATGATGCCCACGCGCTTGCCCTGCAATCCGACAAGACCGCCGTCGGAGTCGCCGCCGGTGTAGGCGTAGTCCCAGCGACTGGTGTGGAACGTGTGACCCTTGAAGCTCTCGATG
>CANNMD010000078.1 GCA_947505655.1 Acidimicrobiaceae bacterium
GGCCACGTCGCTGCCGGCATCGGCTTCGCTGAGCCCGTAGCTGGCCTGGCTCTCGCCGCTGCAGATGCGCGGGATGTAGGTGCTCTTCAGCTCTTCGCTACCAAAGTTGAGCACCGGCAGCATCGCCAGCTTGCTAATCAAGAACATCAGGCTGGTGGCTGCGCACGCCGCTGAGATCTCTTCAGCCACGATGGCCTGATCGACCAACGATGCACCAGCGCCGCCGTATTCAACCGGATACGACAAACCGGTGAGCTCCATCGACTTCAGGGCTTCGAACGCCTGCCAGTTGTAGGCGCCGTTGCGATCGGTCTCGGCCGCCTGCGGAGCAATCTTGTCTTTGGCGAACTGGCGCACGACGGCGCGAAGTTGGCGCTGCTCGTCGGTGAGGGTCATTGATTGAGTCACTGGGAGTCTCCGGTTCAGGCGCCGGTGAGCTGACGCCAGTTGTCTGGATATGAGTGCGCCGCTTGTTGCGGGGTAAGCCGCAGCGTTGCCTCGGGGACGAGGTCGGCAATGTGGCGGCCCTCGGTGTAGTGCTGAGCGGTATGCGCCACGCCCTCGAAGAGTTCGCGGCGGCAAGCGACGAGCGCAGCTGATGGCTTGGGGTCGAGCCAACCCCAGATCGTGAACGCAATGGTGAGGTCGTGCACCACAGGCGCTCGGCCAAAGAGCGACGCGCGACGCAACGCAATGTTGAGACATCCGCGCACAGCATCGTTGGCTGACTCGCCGGCAGGCACCTGCAAGGTGGGGCGAAGACGCTCGGCCAAGGTGAGCGCATAGCCCTGATCGGGCCCTTGGTATCCAAGCTGGCTACCGCTTGGCTGACGACCCTGAATCTCGCCAGGACGATCCGGCGACCAGCTCGCAGGAACAGAGTCGGGTGACTCGTAGGTGCGAACAGCTTCGACAGCGGGGACGGGAGCGAACTTAGGAGCGGCCATGGCTCTTAGTTCTACCCCCCAAAGTGCAGCAACCCAAAGACCAGCGACTCTTCGAGGGCTCGCCACGATGCTTCGATGATGTTGCAGCTGACACCAATGGTGGTCCACGAACGATCGCCGTTGGTCGCGTCGATGAGCACGCGGGTGATCGCGCCGGTGGCAGTTGCCCCATCAAGGATGCGCACCTTGTAGTCGGTGAGATGCACCTTGGAGAGCTCTGGATAGCGGGTCGAGAGCGCGGCACGCAGCGCCATGTCGATGGCGTTCACCGGTCCGTTGCCTTCGCAGGTGTTCACGAAACGCTGATCACCAATCCACACCTTGACGGTTGCCTCGGTGATGAAGTCGGCGCCTGGCAGATCGTCGGTGATGACGCGCATGCTCTCGACCCGGAAGAAATCCTGCTGCCATCCGGTGGCCTTGCGCATGAGCAACTCAAGCGACGCGTCAGCAGCCTCAAAGTGATAGCCCTCGTGCTCGAGGCGCTTCAGATCGTCGATGACCTGATTGATGGCCGGACCATCCATGCTCAGGCCAAGCTCTTCGGCCTTCACGGTGATGGTGGCGCGACCCGCCATCTCGCTGACCACAAAGCGGGTGCCGTTACCCACAAGTTCGGGATCGATGTGCTCGTACGCATCCTTGGCACGAACGATCGCCGACACGTGCAGGCCGGCCTTATGCGCGAACGCCGACGAACCCACATACGGCGCCTGCGGATTGAGCGGACGGTTCAACACCTCGGCCACATGGTTGCTCACCGATGTGAGCCGCTCGAGGCGACCCTCGGGCAGACACTGCATGCCCAACTTCACCTGCAGGTTGGGGATGACGGTGGTGAGGTTGCAGTTACCGGTGCGCTCGCCGAGGCCGTTGAGCGTGCCCTGAATGTGGCGGGCTCCGGCGCGCACCGCCGCCATGCTGTTGGCAACAGCGCAGCCAGTGTCGTCGTGGCAATGGATGCCGATGATGACGTCGTTACCAACGTGGCGATGAACGGCGCCAACGATGGCCTCGACCTCGTGGGGCAGCGAGCCACCGTTGGTGTCGCACAGCACAAGGTGGCTCGCACCCTTGATGATCGCGGCTTCGAGCGCACGCAATGCGAACTCTGGGTTGGCCTTGTAGCCGTCGAAGAAGTGCTCCATGTCGACGAGCACGCGGCGTCCGTGACCAACGAGAAACTCGACCGAATCGGAGATCATCGCAGCACCCTCTTCGAGCGTTGTCTGCAACGCGTTGAGCACGTGGTAGTCCCAACTCTTGGCAACGATGCACACCGCCGAAGTGCCCGCGTCGATGAGGTTGCGCAGCGTCGCGTCGTCGTCGACCTTGCCGGCCGGGCGACGGGTGGAGCCAAACGCCACCATCGTGCTGGTGCTCAAGGTGAGCTCGGTTGCGGCGCGAGCAAAGAACTCGATGTCTTTGGGGTTGGCGCCTGGCCAGCCGCCCTCGATGTAGTGCACGCCCAAGAAGTCGAGTTGTTCGGCGATACGCAGCTTGTCTTCCACCGTGGCCGACACACCCTCTACCTGCAAGCCGTCGCGCAGGGTGGTGTCGAACACCTCAATTGAACGTGCGACGCCCCCGCTGGCTGCGGTGTTGAGATTCTCGGTTGGTGTACTCATCGGTGCTCCTCGAGCTGTTGTGGCAAACGATCCGGGTGGGCTTCAGGCGGGAAATGAAAGAGCCGCCCTAAGGGCGGCTCAGCAGCGCACGTCGTAGGTGACGTGCGCTAGCGAATAATGATGATGCGGCCAGAGGCAAGGGAGTTCGTGGGCGACATCACGAGCGTCATTGTGCCTGTGATCGAGCCAAGAGTCAACCTGTTCGGTGTGTACAACCTGTGCACTTGCGGTGGATGACCAAAAAATTTCTGGGGAGAAGCCACTTTGTCGGGGGATAACCCTGTGAGTTCTAAAATACCTCTTGACCTGCGGTTATCGGTGATCCACAATGACTTCACACCGGTTCGCACGACGAACTGGACCACCGGAAGCGGGCAAGCGGCGCAAGCCGAAACGCCACAACCGAATGGGCCAGAGCGCAACGACGAACCGGGGATGACCACAGCTCGGGCGGTGGGTGGAGACACCGACTGCCAAAGGAATCTGACGCACCCGACAGCAATGCCCGGGACGAAGGTGACTGGCAGGGGGAAGGCGGCAACGCCGGAAACCTCGAGTAGTCGAAGGCGAACGCAGGCAACTGTGCACACCCGAGACATTTGAGCGAGTTGACCCGGGCAACTGGGGAGGCAAGCCCGAAAAGCGGCTCACCCGCCGGATTTTGGTCCGACGGGTGAGATGTTGAGCGAGCGAAGGTTAACGCCTGAAGGTCGATCAGCGGTGGATCATCCAACGTAGGCCGCCCTGGGTGGCGCGCCGACCCCACCGTCGGCAGCGCAGCTCAGGGCGGTCGCCGTTTTCGGCTGTTTTCGGCTTGTTCGGCTTGTTTCGGCCGACGACACGCTCGACCGCAGCGTGTACTGCGGCCGAGCGTGGGCGCGTTATACGGCCAGTTCGCACCAATGCTTGTACTTGTCGACCTTGCCCTTGACGGCGTCGAGATAGATCTCAGCAATGACCTTGGTCTTGGGGCCGGGGCATGGAACTGCACGGTCGTCGACCGAGTTCACGCTGCTGATTTCAGCGGCGGTGCCACACACGAAGATTTCTTCGGCGATGTACAGGTCGCTGCGCGCGAGGTTGTCGACGCGAACGTCGTAACCCTGATCGCGAGCGATGGTCATCACGCTGTTCTGGGTAATGCCCTCAAGCGCGCCAGCCGACAACGGCGGCGTGATGATGATGTCATTGCGCACCGCAAAGATGTTCTCGCCGGTGCACTCGGCAATCAAGCCGTTTGGGGCCAACATGATGGCTTCGTCGTAGCCGGCCTTGAGGGCCTCGACCTTGGCGAGCGACGAGTTCACGTAGTTGCCAACGGTCTTGGCCGCTGGTGGCATCGTGTTGTGATCGTGACGGGTCCATGAGCTGATCTTCATGCGCACGCCCTTGCTCACGGCGTCGTCGCCCAGATAGGCGCCCCATGGCCAGCAAGCAATGGCAACGTCGGTGCGGCACGGAAGGGTGTTCAGGCCCATCTCGCCGTAGCCGTAGTACGCAAGCGGGCGCACGTAGCAACCCGGCAAGCCAGTGCTGGCAACAGTTTCCTTGGTGGCTTGGACCAACTCGTCGACGGTGTACGGAATCTCCATACCCATGATGTGCGCGCTGTTGAACAGGCGCTTGATGTGCTCGGTGAGACGAAACACCGCTGGGCCATTATCGGTGGGGTACGCACGGATACCTTCGAATACACCGGTGCCGTAGTGCAACGTATGAGTGAGCACGTGGACTTGGGCTTTATCCCAGTCGACAAGTTCACCGTTCATCCAAATTTTTGGAGTGGTCTGGATCGGCATTTGGATCCCCCTCTTTCTGTATCGAGATCTACACGCGACGCGTCGCGATGGGCAACGCTAGGTCACGCAGTGAGTTTTGCTGCGATGGCATCCGCGATCTGGCTAGTGCTACCGCTAACAGGATTGGCACATGCGGCGCGCACCCGATCGGCAGCATCGCCTTCGCCAAGGAAGTCGAGCATCAGCGCTGCGCTAAGAATTGCGGCCGTTGGGTTGGCCTTGCCAGTGCCCACAATGTCGGGGGCCGAGCCGTGCACGGGCTCGAACATCGAGGGACCGGTGCGAGCCGGATTGAGGTTGGCCGACGACGCAAGGCCGATGCCACCACTGACGGCTCCACCGAGATCGGTGAGGATGTCGCCAAACAGGTTGTCGGTGACGATGACGTCGTAGCGGTGTGGGTCTTGCACGAAGTAGATGCACGCCGCGTCGACATGGTTGTAGGCAGTGCCAACCTGAGGAAACTCGGCGGCGACGATGTTGAACGTGCGCTGCCACAGATCGCCAGCAAACGTGAGCACGTTGGTCTTGTGTACCAAGGTGACGTGTTTGCGTTCGCGGCCAGCGGCGAGCTCGAACGCGTAGCGAATGCAGCGCTCGACGCCCATGCGCGTGTTCACGCTTCCCTGAGTGGCAACTTCGTTGAGCGTGCCGCGTCGCAGTACGCCACCCTCTCCCACGTATGGACCCTCGGTGTTCTCGCGGATGACCACAAAGTTGTGCGGCTCGGTATGGCCCGGGGCCGTGCCAACGAACGGACGCTGGTTGATATAGAGGTCGAGCTCGAACCGCATCTTCAGCAGCAGCCCGCGCTCGATGAGTCCTGGCGGCACATCGGGCGTGCCGACAGCGCCGAGCAGAATGGCATCGAAGCCACGAAGTTGTTCGAGCACAGCATCGGACAAGACCTCGCCGTCGCGCAGGTAGCGAGCGCCACCGAGATCGAAATCGGTGGTCTCGAGGTCTACTCCGGCGGCGCGGATGACCTTGAGCGCCTCAACGGTGACTTCTGGGCCAATGCCGTCGCCACCAATAACTGCAAGCCGATGCTTCTTGTGCGAATTCGTCATAAGGCCAGCATCGTAGGAGACCAAATGCCACACACGCACCTTGGCCCGTACAGATAACCTTCCCGAGATGGCAAAGCACCAATTCTCCCGCACTGCGTACGGCCGCATGCAAGCCGAGTTCGACGATCTCAGCACCCGCGGTCGCTTCGCCGTTGCCGAGAAGATCGAGCGTGCCCGCGAGATGGGCGACCTCAAAGAAAATGGCGACTATCACGCCGCCAAAGACGAACAGGGTCACATGGAAGGCCGCATTCGCCAGCTCGAATACCTCCTCGAAAATGGCGAGGTCATCGACTCCGGACCCGAGGGCGAAGTTCGCGTCGGCCAAAAGATCACCATCGTGTACGAAGGCGACTCCGACGACATGGCCGAGACCTACATAATTGGCCACGTCGAAGAGCGGCTAGATGGCTTCGACATTGTGAGCCCCGGCTCACCGCTTGGCTCCGCTCTGTTGGGCTCCACAGTTGGCAGCTGGGTCGGATACGCAGCGCCCAACGGCGAACTCAAGGTCAAAATCCTCAGCGTGGGTCCTGCCTAAATGGCGCTACGCGATGGCGGCGGCGTCCGTGAACCCAAGCTCCCACCCGGCCGCGAGGTCGAGCTCGCTGGTCGTGGCACCACGTTTGTGCGCGAGCTGCCAGGGCCCACACCAACAGCGCCCACGCTCATGCTGCTGCATGGCTGGACTGCGAGCTCAGACCTCAACTGGTTCACCAGCTATTACCCATTGGCCGATCACTTTCGTGTTGTCGCGCTCGATCACCGCGGCCACGGTGGCGGCATCCGCAGCCGCAAGGTGTTCCGACTCAGCGACTGCGCCGACGACGCTGCGGCGCTCGCCGACATGCTCGGCATCGAACGTTTCATTCCCGTGGGCTACAGCATGGGCGGGCCCATTGCTCAGCTGATCTGGAAGCAGCATCGCGAGCGGGTCCTTGGCCTCGTGTTGTGCGCCACCGCTGGCTCGTTTGTCTCAAGCCGCGAAGAGAAGCTTTCCTTCGCTGGCCTGTCAGGGCTCGCAGCGCTGTCTCGTCTCGCTCCGTCGCAGGCACGGCAGTGGCTCACCGAGCAGGTCTACTTGCAGCGCAAAGCCGACGAGTGGGAGCCATGGGCAGTCGAACAAGCGTCGCGTCACGAGTGGCGCATGGTGCTCGAGGCAGGTCGAGCCATCGGCAGCTTCTCGTCACGCCCGTGGCTCAAAGATGTCGATGTACCCGCTTCGGTACTCATCACGATGCGCGACCGCGTGGTGCCAGTGCGTCGTCAGGTGCGGCTCTTCGAATCAATTACCGGCGCCGAAGCATTCAGGGTCGACGGCGATCACGACGCGTGCATCGCGAACGCCGATCGCTTCGTGCCCACCCTCATCCGCGCTGTGCACTCAGTTTGCGATCGCGCCGGCGTGCTTTCTTGAGTGCCTTTTCTCGGCTGCGCCGACGACACCTCGCTTCGGCCGCCGCTGGTTTCGCCATCGTCGGCCTCAGCTCCGCCGCGGTGCTGTCGCGCCTTCAACGCGGAACCCCATCTGGGCATCCAATCACGCGTCACGGACGCGCCGCCCGCAACAGCCAGCTCGCCAGACTCGGCGTGCAGGTTGGCACTACCTACGCCACCACGTCGGCGCGCAAAATCTTTGCCAGCGCTGAGCGTCGCATCGAACTTGACCACGAGCGCGAACTCAAGACCGCCGACCAGATTGCCGATCGACTCGGCCAGATGAAGGGCGCTCTGATGAAGCTCGGCCAGATGGCCAGCTATCTCGACGAGGGCCTCCCCGAACCACTTCGCGCGGCGTTGTCGCAACTGCAGTCAAACGCCCCGCCAATGAGCGCCGAGCTTGCGATACAGGCCATCGAGCGCGAGCTCGGTGCGCCAATCTCTGCGCTGTTCGTCGAGTTCGATCCCGAGCCAATCGCAGCGGCATCCATTGGTCAGGTGCACAAGGCCATCATCATCGACCCCGCTACGGGCCTCGAGCGCGCCGTCGCAGTGAAGGTGCAATATCCGGGTGTCGATGCGGCGATTGCTTCCGATCTTCGTAACACCGAGTTGCTCGGCGCGATTCTGAAGCAGGGCTTCGGCGGCCTCGACCCAACCGAGATGGTGGCCGAGATCAAGACCCGTCTCAGCGAAGAACTCGACTACGAGCTCGAGGCGCGCAATCAACGCGCCTTCTGCGCGTATTACAAAGACCACCCCTACGTGCACGTGCCCGAGGTGATCGACCATCTCTGCTCGAAGCGGATCCTCACCACCGAACTCGTCATCGGTTCCACATGGCAACAGCTACTCACCTGGGATCAAAGCGAACGCGATCTCGCCGCCGAGTGCATTTTCCGGTTCGTCTTTCGAAGCCTCTATCGATTCAAGGCGTTCAACGGCGATCCGCACCCCGGTAACTACTTATTCCATGGCAACGGACGGGTTACCTTCTTGGACTTCGGACTCGTGAAGCACTTCACCGATGCCGAATTGCAGATGTTCGAGTCGATGGTCCACGCCGCGGCTGTTGACCACGACAACGACAAGTTCCGTCGCATCATCGAAGACGCCGGCATGTTGGCGCCCAACGCACCAGTGTCTACCGAAGCCGCCGGCGAATACTTTTCGCACTTCTACCAAGCCGTCAGCGAAGACCGCATCATGACGTGGACCCCCGAATACAGCTCGACCATTGTGCGCCACACATTCGATCGCACCAGCCCGATCTCGCAGTACTCCACGGTGCCCAAATCGTTTGTGTTTATTCAGCGAATCAACCTTGGGCTGTACGCGATTCTCGGTGAGCTCAGAGCCACCGGCAACTACCGGCGAATGTCTGAAGAGCTGTGGCCCACGACGAACGCGGCGGGCTCGACCCAAATGGGAGTCGCCGAAGACGCGTGGCTGCGGCAGCGTGGTGCATACCCAAGCGAGCACAAAGCCAGATAGCGTCGGCGAAATGCGTCGCCAGCTCACCATCACCCTTGCTTGTCTTACCTGCCTTATCGTCCTTGCCGGATGCGGAAGCTCGAAGAGCGCCACCAGCTCAAGCAGCGCCACCGACTCGGTGAAGACCGATACGTCAACAGCGGGCTCCTCAACAGCGGGCCCAACCACCAAGCCCACGGTGAAGATCCCTGCCACGCTGCCAACCAAGCTCGTCATCACCGACCTCGAAGAAGGCACCGGCCCAGCTGCGAAGGCGGGCGACGATGTCTCCGTGTTCTACGTGGGTGTGCGTTCGGCCGACGGCACCGAGTTCGATAGCAACTTCGACAGTCAGCCCTTTCCTGTCACCCTCGGCGCTGGCGGCGTCATTCAAGGGTGGGACCAAGGCCTCGTGGGCGTCAAAGCCGGCGGCCTTCGTCAGCTCGACATCCCCGCCGACCTCGCCTACGGCGACCGGCCCCAGGGCGACATCATCAAGGCCGGCGACGCGCTGAGCTTCGTGGTCAAGGTCGTGTCGGTGTCCACCCCACTGGTCGTTCCCGACGCAAACCCGGCCGACGCGCCAACCGTGAGCATTCCGACCAGCGTCGGCGCCACCAAACTCGGCATCACCGAGCTGATTCCGGGCACCGGCGAGACAGCGGTTGCCGACGGCACCGCCTATCTGCAGCTCAACGCCTACCGCGGCGACAACGGTGCCGTGCTTGAGAGCACCTGGAAGACCGGCAAGGCAATCAAGATCGTGCTCAACAGCGGCACCATCAAGGGTCTGGTCGATGGCGTGAGCGGCATGAAAGTGGGCGGACGCCGTCTGCTCATCGTGCCGTCAGAGCAGGGCTTCGGCGCCGACGGCAACACCGCGAACTCGCTGCCTGCAGTCACCGACCTCGTGCTTGTGGTCGACCTGGTTGGGTTCACCAAGTAGCTCTTGCTCAGCGCCGGCGACGGCAGTTTCGCGTCGAAGCGAACTCGTCGCTTGTACGCAGCAGCGCCTCATAGGGGTCTCCCCACAACCCGGTCGTGCCGAACCACATTGCCTCGAGCGCGTCGACCATCAGGCCGGTGCCAGCGGCAGTCTGGGCGATGAGCTCATCAGGATCGTCCTCAAAGCGGATCAGGCTTGCAACACCATCGTCGCTGACTGCCGCAACGGCTCGCACACGTCGACGCAACGGGTGGCGACTGGCTCGCTGAGCCATCGAACCGTCATCTGCCAATGGAGCCGCCCAACCTGCGGTGACCACAGCTGCGGCATCGAACGATCGGGCGAGCACACCCGACGAGCCGGCCATGAGCTCGTACACATCGTCAGACTCGTCGATGAAACTCGAGCGTGCTGCTTGCGCTGTGTCGTCGGCTAACCCGAGTGGATCGTTGAGCACGATTCCGTAGAGGCGCGCAGCGGGGAAATGGAATCCGAGCGACATATCAAGGCGTCGCTCAAGCCACATGGCGATATTCAAGGAGGTGTCTTGCACCACGGACTGAGTGCCCCCGAGTGGGCCCGCAGGAAATCTGGCTCAACTCGCTCGACTCGCTCGGCTACAGGCCGGCTCCGCGCTGCGAGCGCTCGATGCTGAGCGACACGGCAGCGGCTGCCTCGACGACCGCCTTGCCAAACCGCTTGCCGGGTTGACGGGTGAGCCGTTCGATCGGACCGCTGATGCTCACCGCAGCGAGCACCGCCCCGTCAACACCGTGGACCGCCGCGGACACCGCGGCAACTCCGGGCTCGCGCTCTTCGACGCTCTCTACCCACGCCTCTTTGCGCGTGGCCGAACCGACTGCGGCTTGCAGAACACGACCAGCCGAACCGACCCCCAATGGCAAGCGCGCGCCCTCGGGCACAATCCAACGCAAGCCATGAGGTGACTGCATTGAGACCACACACCGACGCTCGTCGCCCTCACGCACAAACAGTTGCACGCTCTCGGCAGTGGTGTCGCGAAGCGCGATGAGTGCGGGCCGAGCCAACTCGCCGAGTGGAAATGCTTCGGCCGCGGCGCGTCCCATTGCGATGAGCTCAAACCCGAGACAGAAGCGACCAGCATCGTCTCGGCGCACGAGGCCGTGTTCTTGCAGCGCTACGGCAAGACGATGCGCGGTGGCACGCGGCAGACCAGTGGCTGACTGCAGATCGGCGAGGCCCAACGGACCCTGAGCGCGCAACGAGCGCAACACCAATACTGCCTTGTCGAGTACGCCGACGCCCGATATGCTGTCCATCACACGAGAATGCTATCTCAGAAAGTGAGACAGACGCAATGAAATCGACACTGCCCCAAAAGGTCTGGGAC
>CANNMD010000079.1 GCA_947505655.1 Acidimicrobiaceae bacterium
CGGCCTCGCCCGCCATGTCGGCGCGTCCATCGCTCCGAACGATGCGGCGCTGCGCGACGGCGACAACATCGCAGCAGCGCGCCAACCATGCTCAAGAGTTGTTGTCATCGCTGGCTCGCAACACCCGAGCACGCTCGAACAAATCGCCGCGCTCGACCCGTCGACAAATGTGGCTGCATTGCATCCGCTCGATCCCCACTTCAGCACCCGCGCCGAGCAAGCCGCTCGTGGCGCCGATGGCCTCGTGCTCACGGGCGGCGCTACAGCCAGAATCGTGCTCGACCTCCTCGAGGTGCGATCACTCGATGTTCGCGGCGAGGTCGAACCCGGCATCGCATGGTCCACCGGACGCGGCCGTTGCGGAGACATCACGGTGGTCACCAAGGCGGGCGGATTCGGCGATGCGCTGGCGCTGCAACGCGCCGCCGACTTCCTCTCGCGGCCATAATGACGTCGTGCCAATGACCCACCGTCCCATCATCGCGATCACGATGGGCGACCCCGCCGGTGTCGGCGCCGAGGTCATCGTCAAAGCACTGAACCACCCGGAAGTCGCGGCGATGTGCCAGCCGGTGGTTATCGGCGATGCACGTCGGCTCAACCTCGCCGCTCAACTGTGCGGGCTCTCGCCCCAGATCCGCGTGGTCGCCGAGCCAACCGAACTCAGTGCGGCCACCGACCCATCGACCATCAACGTGATCGATCCCCAAGTCGTTCCCGCCTCGCTCGAGTGGGGTGTGGTGTCCCCACTTGGGGGCGAAGCTGCCTACCGCTATGTAGCCATCGCCGCAGAGTTGGCCATCGCTGGCCTCGTGCAGGCCATCTGCACCGCTCCGCTCAACAAAGAAGCGCTCCACGCCGCTGGTCACCAGTTCCCCGGCCACACCGAACTACTCGCGCATCTCACCGGCACCGACGAAGTGTCGATGATGCTCGAAGCCCCTGGGCTGCGCGTGGTGCACGTGACAACGCACATCGGCATTCTCGACGCCATCGATCGCATCAATCCGGCGCTCATCGAACGCACGGTTCGCCGTACCCACAGCACCTTGCGGCGCGCTGGCATCGATGTCCCACGTTTCGCGGTCTGCGGCATCAACCCGCACGCGGGCGAAAACGGGTTGTTCGGTCGCGGCGAAGAGGCCGACAAGATCGTGCCAGCCGTAACCCAGTTGCGATCTGAAGGCATCGATGTCGTCGGTCCGTTACCGGCCGACACGCTGTTCTATCGCGCTCGCCGAGGCGAGTTCGATTGTGTCGTGGCGATGTATCACGACCAGGGCCACGGCCCAGTGAAAGTGCTCGGCCTCGAAGCCGGCGTCAACATCACCATTGGTCTGCCCGTGGTGCGCACCTCTGTAGATCACGGCACAGCGTTCGACATTGCGGGCACCGGCGTCGCCGATGAGCGGTCAATGATCGAAGCCCTCAAGCAGGCCGTTGCACTCTCAAGTCGTTGAGGTGCGGCGCTTCGAGACAGCAACACCCAACGCTGTTCCCGCCACCAAGCCCAGAAGTGGGAACAGCGTGAGCACGATGCTGTCGAGCGCAACGACGCCAAACAGCACCAGGTCAATTCCGACGAACAAGAACAGCAAGAACCCAAGCACTGCAGTGCTGATGATGCGTCCAACCTTCATCACACAATCCTCCTGAACATCGGACGAATAACTGCAACGAACCCGGCTCCAGAAAGGCCGGTCAACACGAGGCTCACCGGTGCCAATGGCGAGTCGAATGCTCCACCCTCAATCTTCACGTGCACCGTGCCAGCACACGTCGCGCCGGGCTCTTGATGCTGACCGCTCACCACAAACGTGACTCCCGCTGGCACCAACGATGGCAGCTTGTACTCCTCGACGCCGTCGTTCGCCACATTGTCGCTTGTCGAATTCCACGAGTCGATCGTGACACTGCCGAACCCAGGCGGCAGCTTCACTGTGATCGAACCCGAATACGATCGAGACTGCGCTGGTACGTCTACTGCACCTGTCCAGTTCACGGTGTCCTCACGCGGAATCACCACCGTTGCCGAGCCAAGCGACTTTGCATTGACGGTGAATGATCCGTCTGATTTCGTTCCCGTCTGAAACGTTCCAGTGGCCTCGCACGGCCCACTCAAGCTGGCATGGGCGACAGACGCTGGACTCACCAGCGCAACGGCGCCGAGCATCGTGATCGCTCCGAGGAATCTCATCGACAGTCGCATGATCATCGCTTTCACCCCTGGCGTGGCTCAACACCACTCATACACACATGGTACGAAACGGCGTCTCGCCGGCGATAGAGGCCAAGGTCACGAATTCCTCGAGCGCCGTGTAGTGCCATCGCCGATACTCCAACTACGGTGACGCACATGAAGTCCCTCTGCGCCGTAGCCGTGTTGTCCATCAGCTTGATGGCATGTAGTTCAAGCCCCTCATCAACCTCGGGTTCTACCGCGGCGTCGATTGATGCATCTGCAACTACGTTGCCAGCCGACACCACGCCGCCCACCGAGGCGCCACCTGCAGAGCCACTCACCATCGATGAGCTCATCACCATTGGTCGCCCCATCGTGCTGGCACACGCCGGCGGCAACGACGAGCACCCGCACTCCACTCCCTACGCCTATGCCGACAGCGTGAAGGCGGGAGTCGACATGCTCGACTTCGATGTGCAGCTCACCAAAGATGGCGTTCTTGTGGTTCATCACAACGAAGACACCGGGGCGACCACCGAGGTGAACCTCGTCATTGCCGACACCAACTACGCCGACCTCGCCAAGCTCGACAACGCATATTGGTTCACCAAAGAGTGCACCTGTAACGACAAGCCCGAGGCCGACTACATCCTTCGCGGCATGCGCACTGGAACCGTGCCACCGTTGGCGGGCTATACCCCCGACGACTTCATCATTCCGCGCTTTCGCGACATCGTTGAGCGCTTCCCCTCGATGCCCTTGAACATCGAGATTAAGGGCGTCGGCGAACCGGCGCTTGCCGCTGCGAAGGTACTCGCCGGCGAACTCACCGAGTTGAACCGTCTTCAGAACGCCGTCGTCACCTCGTTCAACGACGATGTCGTCGCTGCCTTCCAGAAGCTTGCCCCGACGGTCGAAGTCACTCCGGGCCTCGGGTTGGCATCGGCGTTCATCCTCAACAAGACTCCGCTGCCCACCGGCATGCGCATCTTGCAGCTACCCCCCGACTACACAGGCATAAAGGTGCTCAGCCCCGAAAGCATTGCGCTCAGCAAGGCATCGGGCTACGTGATTTGGGTGTGGCCCGACGATGGCAAGTGGGAGAACCTCGCCGGCTACAACGAGTTACTTGCGATGGGCCTCGAGGGACTCAACGGCAGCCGCCCCAGCGAAGCGGTGGCAGCAGTCAAGGCGTTCGTGCCCGGCTGAGCTACATCGTGATCACGTCGAGCAACGCTCGAGCGTGCATCAACATCATCTCTGGCGTCACCTGATCTGAGCCTGGTAGCTCCACCAAGAAGTTGGTGGCCTGAGGCACGGCAGTGTTCGCAAACTTCGTCGCCGTGCCGGTACACATCTGTGTGCAGGGCACACCACCAGTACCCAGGCCCACCAAGGCGCTGTACCGCAGCGGTATCGCCTTGCGGCGTCCGCTGGTGGTGATCACCTTGGCGTCTTGGTGATACCAAATGCCGATCGAGGGCTGCACGAGTCGAATGAAGTTCTCGATGGCTTGACTCTCTGGCTGATCGGCCGGCTGTTCGCCGCTGTATTGACCATGCGCGCCGCGCGCGATGTAGCTCCAACCCGATTCGAAGTTGCGGTTCAGATCGACCCCATTGGCGTTCTGGCGGGTGTTCATCGCTTGGCCGTCGGGGTTGATGCTGTCGACGATCCACAGGTCGATCCCTGCCGGGGTTGGCATCGTTCGAAGCTCAGCTGTGACGAGCGCGCCTTTGTTCTCATCGCCATGAATGACGCCTACTACGAGCACCACGCGACCACCCGGTGTACCCATGCGATAGGCAGTGATATCGCGCCCCTGCACCGACGTGCCGATGACGCGTTGCTCAACAACGTTGGGCGGCACCGGAGTGCCAACCGAGCGGCGGATGCCAAGCGCTGCGGCAGTTTGCGGGCCAACAATACCGTCGGCAACAAGTCCAGCCGACTGCTGGAACGCCTGCACCGCCACGGTGGTTGTCGCCCCAAAAAACGGATTCGGCCCCACAACGCCGGCGTAGCCGCGCAGCCGCAGCGTGGTCTCAAGACACCACACCTCGGACGCACGGGTGCCCTGACGAAGCGTGACGCCAATTGTGCACGGAGCAGCTGCTGCGGCCGGCTGCGTTGACTGCGGCAGCACGAGTGCTGCGGCCGCCATCAATGTGGCGGCACCAAGGCGGGTGGACCGGCGAAGCATCAGGAGATGACGATTGAGCCGGCCATGCCGCGGTGAATTCGGCAATGGATCTGATACGTGCCAGCAGCCGGAACGACGAGATCGGCCGAGCCGCCGGCGGGCACGTCGACCGAGAACACTCCGTTATCAGCCGTGACCGAATGGTCAACCGAATCGGCGTTGGTCACGGTGATGGTCTCGCCAGCAGCTGCTGTTGCGGCACCAAACGTAGAGCCGGAGATTTCAAGCGCCAGAGCAGCGGGCTCATTCGAGGCAACCGTGGCAGCCGACCCATTCGGGGCAACCGTGGCTGGCGTCGCAGCCGTGTCGCTGCTACATGCACTCATCGCGCTGATTGCGAGAACGGATCCAAGGACAAGAGCGGAAATACGGGAGGTCATAGCGGGTTCCTATGCGGTCGCAGCGAAGTTGCGCTGACCCTATACCGCTCCCCCCACCGGACGATGGTCATGCCACGCGCTGCATGCTCAGCGCCTGCAATCAGAGTGAAGCGGGAACGGCCAAGCGCCGCTCGGCACGCGCCGCAAGGTTCTTAGCAAGCTGGCCGAGTCGATCGATGCGCTTCAGCAACGCTTCGCGTGCCCGCTCGGCCGCGGCCGTGAGGTTGGTCAGTTGCTCGACCTTCCAGTGATTCAGGATCACGGGTACCAGCACCTGCTCATGGAAGATCGTGGCGTCGTAGATGCCAGCGCGGGCGATTGCAGCACTATGCCGATCGAAATCGACAATTCCAGTGCCCGGCATCGCAAACGTGCGCACCACTTCTTCGGTGGCGATGACCATCTCTGACGGATCGAGCTCAAACCCTGCCGTCGCGAGGTCGCGGTAGAAGAGGTAGTGCAGGTTCTCGTCGGC
Organism: Acidimicrobiaceae bacterium; assembly: GCA_947505655.1. Lineage (GTDB taxonomy): Bacteria > Actinomycetota > Acidimicrobiia > Acidimicrobiales > Ilumatobacteraceae > WLMZ01. The sequence goes on from CANNMD010000079.1 coordinate 5,241, forward strand.
GGCCACGCGAGCCATGACTTCGTAGCCGCGACGATCGCCGATGATCTTGCCCGTGTTGCGATGCGCAATTCGTGTCGCGAGTTCTTGCAAGCTCACATAGATCACGCCGATGATCGGCGACGAAGGAGTGGGTACCTCGCCGGCTGATACCTGCGCCATTCGGCCGCGCTCGAGGGCCACTGGATCGATCGCCCGAGTGGCCGTGAGGTAGTCGCGCATCACGATTGAGTGACGGCCCTCTTCGGCAGTCCAACGCCTGTTCCATGTTCCGAAGGCGCCGTCCATTGTGAACATCCGCTCGATGTCGCGGAAGTAATAGGGCAGGTTGTCCTCGGTGAGCAGGTTCACAAACAATGCACTGCGAGCGGCCTCGGGAAGTTCGGCGCCATCGAGATTGCAGTCGGCGGGTGACCACTCGTATCCGGGTGGAAAATCGTGGCCACGGTCGTAGGGAACCAACTCGTGCGGAAACCATTCCTTGGCTGTGGCGAGATGCCGATCGAGCAACTTGCCGGCCACCGGTTCGAGTTCAGCGAGGAAGGTCTGTGGGGTCACAAAACGGAGCCTACCTACTGGTAGGTAGATGGTCGAGTCACCGACCGATGAAATTACAAAAGTCCTTAGCGGAACAGGTCGCGGCTCTGATCGCGAAGTACTGGAGCAATCGTTGCCGTGTCGTCGCGCTCCCACTGGTAGCCACGCACCACGGCCAACGGCACCCGACTGAGGTTGCCCTTCACCAGTTCGGCTGCGCCGGTCAGTTCGTCGGCCACACACAGTGCCTGCACCTTGAACTCATGTCCGTGTGGGTCGACCTGGCCGATGTAGCTCAGGATCGGCTGCATGCCCGCAATGCCAATGGCGATGTCGGTTTGACCCTCGCGCCACGCGCGGCCGAACGTGTCGCTGATGATTACGGCCACATCGAGACCGATGGCCAATAGGCCAGCGCGAATGCGGCGGGCACTGTCATCGGAGTCGAGCGGCAGCAGCACCGCACGACCATGGGCCCCGCTGCTCGACTGATCGACACCTGAGTTCGCGCAGACAAAACCATGATGGGTTTCGGTGATCAGGATGGGTCCGATCTGTCGCACCACACGCTTGGCTTCGCGCAGCACAATCTCGGTGACGGCGGCGTCCTTATCCCACTGCTTCGACCACTCGAGCGCGTACTGCGACGGCGTGATGTCATCAAGCTCGACCGTGCGACCCTCAGCTTTCGAAACGATCTTGCTCGTCACGATCAACACATCGCCGCTCTGCAACGGAGTGCCCGCATCGCTCGCGGCGCGTGCACTGATATCGGCGAGATCAGCACCCGGTTCGATCTCTCCAACGCCGCCAATACCAAAGATTTCGAGACCACTCATCCCGTGAGTCTTGCCGATGAGTGCCCCGCCGCCACAACAATGTGGCGCCGAGGCCGTAAAGCGGTCAACATGTGACCGTGATTTCCGACATCTTCGATCCAACGGCGTGGCACACGGTTCCGGACTTTTCCTTTACCGACATCACCTATCACCGAGCCAAAGCTCACGGCACCGTGCGCATCGCGTTCAACCGGCCCGAGGTGCGCAACGCCTTTCGTCCACACACGGTCGACGAGCTCTACATCGCGCTCGACCACGCGCGCATGAGCACCGACGTGGGCTGCGTGCTACTCACCGGCAACGGACCATCGGCCAAAGACGGCGGGTGGGCATTTTGCAGCGGCGGCGACCAACGCATCCGCGGCCGCGATGGCTACAAGTACACGCTGCCCGAAGGCCCCGACGGTGCCGCCGGCGAAACCGCCGCAACTATCGAGCCAGGCCGCGCCGGACGACTCCACATCCTCGAGGTGCAACGCCTCATTCGCTTCATGCCCAAGGTCGTTATCTCGGTGGTGCCCGGTTGGGCCGCCGGTGGAGGACATAGCTTGCACGTGGTGAGCGACCTCACTATCGCCAGTCGCGAGCACGCACGGTTCAAGCAAACCGATGCCGATGTCGCCAGCTTCGATGGCGGATTCGGTTCGGCATATCTGGCACGCCAGGTCGGCCAAAAGTTTGCCCGCGAGATCTTCTTCCTCGGCGACGAATACACCGCCGACGACGCATACCGCATGGGCATGGTGAACGCCGTTGTGGCCCACGACGAACTCGAAGCCACGGCGCTCGAATGGGGCCGCAAGATCAACTCAAAGAGTCCCACCGCGCAGCGCATGCTCAAGTTCTCGTTCAACCTCATCGACGACGGACTCGTGGGACAGCAAGTGTTTGCGGGCGAGGCAACGCGCTTGGCCTACATGACCGACGAAGCCCAAGAGGGCCGCGAATCGTTCCTCGAAAAGCGCGACCCCGATTGGTCCCCATACAAGTGGCTGTTCTGACGGCCGCTGAATGATCGTCATCGATAACCCCGATGACGAGCGCATCGCCCAGTTCCGCATGCGCGAACGCGGCATCAACACACGCGCCGATCGGCGCGAACAAACCGGTGCCGGACTCTTTGTAGCCGAGGGCGACCTCGTGGTCTCTCGTGCTCTCGACGCCGGCTATGAAGCCGTGATGGCATTTTTCGATGTTGCCGCTCCCCCGCCTGTGATCCAGCGCTTCGGCGCAAGTGTCGAGCAGTACGCCGGCACCGAAGACATTCGCCGTGCCGGCATGGGCCTCGGCGTGCCGCTCTCTATCGTTGCGCTGTTTCGACGGCCACCGCCGCTCGATCCCAGCGCACTTGCTGGCGGCCACCGCATCGTCGCCCTTGAGGCAGTCGACAATCCCGTAAACATCGGCACCGTCGTGCGTAGCGCTTCGGCGCTCGGCTGGAACGGTCTACTGCTCGACCGCACCAGCGCCGATCCATTGGCTCGACGAGCATTGCGCGTCTCAATGGGTACGTCGTTCGTGCTGCCCTTCGCCCGCAGTAAGTCGTTGGTCGACACCGTGCGAGCGGCCCGAGACAGCGGCACTCTCGTGGTGGCCCTTGCGTTGGCCCACGATGCGATACCCCTGAACTGTGTACTGCCCGCCGCGCACCAACCGGTGATGCTGCTGCTGGGCGCCGAGCGCACCGGACTCAGCGACGAACTGCTCGAAGCCGCCAGCCTTCGCGCCACGATTGCCATGGCTCCTGGAGTCGACTCGCTCAATGCTGCGGCTGCGGCAGCGGTGGCGTGTTATGCGTTGCGCCGCTAACGCCAAGAGATCGCTCAGCGCGGGTAGTCGGCGCTGCTAATCGGTAACCCTGTGTCGTTGCGCAGGTGCTCGGCTGCTCGCACGAAGTACTCAATCAGCGTGTGCTCGATCTCGGGCGAGGCCCCGCTGAGCTTCACGGCGTTGGTCATGTGCAGCATCCAATGGTCGCGCTGCAGTGGGCCCACCGGAAACGGGAAGTGCCTCATGCGCAGCTTGGGGTGCCCGCGCTCTTCGGCGTAGGTGGTGGGGCCGCCCCAATACTGGGCTAAGAACAATGTGAGCCGGTGACGAGCCCCAGAGAAGTCGGGTGCCTCGGGATACAGCGGCGCAAGTACGTCGTCGGTCTCGACGCCATCGTAAAAGTGGTCGACGAGCCGTTCGAAGAAGGCCATTCCGCCGACGGCATCAAACACGGAAATGGATTCGGCTTCGGCTTCGGCATCGTTCGACATCGCCACGAAGCCTACGCCGTGACGTCAGGCTGCTTCGGGACGAAACAGGCGATACCGCACGAGGTCGATCGGGCGGATCAAGAACGGCGTCGAATCGTCGCAGGCATCAAGAATGATCGCCTCTTCGTTGGCCAGCAGCACAATGGCCGAGATCCACACGCCGTCGTGATCGAGTTCGATGACATCGCCAGATTCGATTCGGTTGCTCAACAATGTGATCATCAGTCTCTCCTTGAGACGCTGCCTCTATCTCTCGCAGCTATGAATGACAGTCTCGCGTTCTCTTGTGGCGATGGTCGAGTCGGAACGCAAGATTCGTTTCCAGCAGCTTGTGATCTGCGTCACAAAGTTCTGGCACCGCCCGAGTCACGAAAATTCGGGGGCTTGCCAGTCGGCAAAAATCTCGGGTAAGCCATCGCTCACCTTGTCGACCCACACTGGTGGACGCTTCTCGAGGAAGCTCATCACGCCTTCGCGGCTGTCTGCGCTCTTACCGCGCTCTTTGATGCCACGCGAATCAACTCGGTGCGCTTCCATCGGATGCGACGCACCAAGCATGCGCCACATCATCTGACGTGACAGGGCCACCGAAACAGGGGCCGTGTTCTCGGCGATCTCGCTGGCAAGCGCTCGGGCGGCCGCCAGCAACTCGTCACCGGGATGCACGCTGCGCACAAGACCCGCATCGAGCGCGTCGTTGGCACCAAATACTCGGCCTGTGTAGACCCACTCGGCTGCTTGGCTGATGCCCACGAGTCGAGGCAGGAACCACGAAGAACACGCTTCAGGCACGATGCCGCGGCGGGCAAACACAAACCCAAAGCGAGCCGCGTCGGAGGCCAAGCGAATATCCATCGGCAAGGTCATCGTGACGCCGACGCCAACTGCAGCTCCGTTGATCGCTCCGATTACCGGCTTGGTGCACTCGAAGATGCGCAGCGACACCAGGCCGCCGCCATCGCGTGGCACACCCACACGGGTCTGCACATCGCTGCCGCCACCTTTAAACGTGTCGCCGCCGCCCGAGAGATCGGCACCCGCACAAAATCCGCGGCCGGCGCCGGTGACGATGACCACGCGCACGTCGTCGTCGGCATCGACGCGATCGAATGCCTCGATCAATTCGCGCATCATCGTGTTGGTGAACGCGTTGAGCTTGTCGGGCCGGTTCAGCGTGATGGTGGCGATGTGGTCAGCTACGTCGTAGAGAATCTCGGTGTACATGGCACCGAAACTAGAACATGCGCCGCCCGCTGCCCCGATCGACCCTCATCACCCGATCGACCCACATCCTCCGCCACCAAAGCGTTTGTTGAAGACTATTGGTCGAGGGTCAACCAATTGTCTTCAACAAACCGAGGATGGCTGACGGAATGCGGATGGTCGACGGGGTTAGACGTCGGCGGAATGCGGATGGTCGACGGGGTTAGACGTCGAGGAAGCGACTGGCGGCAACACCCGACGCAATCGCGCCAGCGGCCATACCGAACAGCACCACGAGCAGCATCACCAAGTTCAAGAAGCTGTCGCTCACCACCAAGGCAATAAACCCATTATCGCCCTTGAGCTTCACGACGCCGTTGGTCCACAGACGGTTGAAGAACAGCAGGAAGCCACACGACATCAGCGCGCCGATGAGACCCTGAATGAGTCCTTCGAGCATGAACGGTATTCGGATGAACCAGTTGGTGGCACCGACCAACTTCATCACCTCGATCTCGCGGCGACGGGCAAACATCGCCGTTCGAATCGTGGTCCA
>CANNMD010000080.1 GCA_947505655.1 Acidimicrobiaceae bacterium
AGCAACAGGCTGTGTGCCGGGCGATCGTTGCCCGCCGTGGAGTCGATGTTCAGCGAATCGATACCCACCAAAGCAACGCCGGCATCGATCAGCGAGCGCACCGTGGCCTCGTCGAGAAACGCGTGATCGGAACTGAAGTATTCGGGCGTTCCCCAGTGCTGGTCCCAAGCTGTGTGTACCAACAGTGCTGCGCCGCGCAGGTTGGCCAACACCTCTTGGGGCACATGCACTGCGCCACGCAGCGAGGCGCGCACCACAACGGCGCGCAGATCGGCGCAGCGCTCAAGTGGCAGCCCGGCGAGATCATGGCCGTCGGCGTAACGGTGAAAGGGGGTATCGAGATAGGTGCCTGTGTTGGCGCACATCTCGATGGACCCGATGTCGAACTCGATGCCTTCGGCGTATCGGCCGCGGCTCTGCTCGCGTGACAGCACCGAGCCAATGCGTGGGGCGGGCAACCCCGGATACGTAACCATTCCGTCGTGCACGTCGTGGCTGAGTTCGATGAACGTTGACATTGGCTCAGTCTGACAGGCGTCGGTTGGGATGCCAGCCACAATTAGCGGCTGTGCGATGCTGTCGCCATGATCGAAGCATCAGAAACATTCGATGGCACCTGGCCGTTCGCCCCGCACTTTTACGAGGGCAACGGCTTCCCGATGCATTACGTAGATGAGGGCAGTGGCGACACCATCTTGTGTCTGCATGGCGAGCCCACGTGGGGCTACCTGTATCGCAACTTCATCCCCAAGCTCACCAAATACGGACGCGTCATCGTGCCCGACCACATGGGCTTCGGCAAGAGCGCCACACCCCAAGACCGCGACTACTCAATCCGTGACCACGTCGACAATCTCGACTCACTCGTCACGCACCTCGGTCTGAACAACATCACGATCGTTGCTCAAGATTGGGGCGGACCAATCGCCGCCGGCCTCTCGCTGCGTCACCCTGAGCTGATCTCGCGCATGTGTTTCATGAACACAGGCGTGCCAGGTCGCGCACCCGCTGGGGTGCCCACTGTGGCCGATTACCCATGGTTCAAGTGGGTGCACACCGACGAGGCAACAGCCACGTTGTCGAACCTCGGCGGGTCGATTCTGTCGGTGCTCAAGCGCATTGGTTTCGAGCGCACAGCAGTGGTCAACGAGACATGGATTCGCGCCTACGCGGCGCCGTTCTCAAGCCCGGCCGAATGCAAAGGCGCCATTGCGTTCCCGCAGCACATCACCAGCGACGCAGCAACGATGGTCATTCTCGAGAACATCTCGAACTTGGCGGCTCTCGCAGCGAAGCCGGCCATGTACATCCACGGCGAAGAAGACCGTGCCGTGCCTACTGAGTTCGCAGTCGGCATGTTCCGCGACACATGGCCCAAGGGCCCGGTTGTCACGTTGCCGGGTGTTGGTCACTTCTTGCAGGAAGACGCGCCCGAAGCGGTGGTTGCGCTGATCGAGCAATTCATTCAGATGACGCCGGTGGGTTGAGTAGTTCCCGTTGCCGCGTTCTCGTCACGTTGACGGGTTCTCTGCATGGCGTATGAAGCTTTGGGGTACGGTGCGCTGTGAATTTCGCAGCCGACCGGTCTGACATCAGCCAGAACGGCCAGAACCGCCGCCGCGGTGGGCGGCGTCACCGTCACACCATTGCCGCCGCGGTTGCGGCATTACTCGCCATCATCGTGACCGTGATTGTTGTAAGCGCCAAGGACGGCAGTCGCTCCGGTCTTATGATCGGCACCTGCGATCTCATCCCGGGCGCAAAATGCCCCGGCGCCAATCTTGTCGAGGCCGAACTGGTCTTCATCGACCTGTCCCCATCGGATCACGGGGTTTCGGACTTCAGCGGGGCCGATTTCACCGGCGCCTTCTTGGCGAACGTCAGCTTGGGCTTCGCCCTTTTGACTGACGCAAACTTCACGAACGCCAACTTCGTCGACGTCATGCTCTCCGGCGCCGACCTCACCAACGCAAACCTGTCGTACGCCGATTTCACGGGCGTTTACCTCATCGGCGCCCACTTCGCGAACGCCGACCTCACGAACGCCAACCTCGTCGGCGGCGAACTCGCGGACGCCGACCTCACGAATGCCGACCTCACGAACGCCAACCTGGGCGGCGCCGACCTCACGAACGCCAACCTCACCAACGCCACCCTCACCAACGCCACCCTCAAGGGCGCCACCCTCACGAATGCCAACCTCACCGGCGCCACCATCCGCTGCAAAACAACAGGCATCGGCCTGTGCCCCCTTTCGCCCGAGACTGGCATCATCGGCACACCGAAAGCGCTGCCGGCAGGCTGGACACTCGTCGGGGGCGTCCTCAAGGCAGTGAATAGCACCCCATGAACGGCAGCGTTGCTGCGTGGGTCAGGATTTCGGCTGATCGCCGAACGTGCCCCACAGGCCGCCGGGGGGTCGGGTCGTACCCGTAGAGTCGCTTGCGGTGGGGTCGGGGGTGGGGGCCGATGCCGCTGCTGCGGCCCACAGCCCCATTGCGCTTGACTCGGTGGGCAGGTGGGAACGGATCCAGGTCATCGGGAAGACGCCGATCTCGCGACGGAGTTGGTTGGCCTCGGCCTGGAGTGAATCGAACTCGGCGCGAGCTGCATTGTTTGACGAACCCTGCAGCGAATGGCTGGCGACACCGATGCGGCGTTGCAGGGCGATGAAGCGTTCGGCTTGTTCTGCGATCACGCCACCAAATCGCTGGTCGATTTCGTCGAGCAGGTTGTCCACCTCGCCGCGTTTGCCGAGGACCGATTGCTCACCTGCACTCAACCCTTGTGCCTGCATCGAGCTGCGCGCCCAACGCAAGGACACCGGTCCACCGAGAGCGACCAGTACCGCTGCGCCAGCGAACACGGCAACGCCGATCAGGGTGACGATGGTGGCCGACGTGCTGTCGAGCGTGTTTCGGTTGAACACCGAGTGCAAAGAAATGGATATCGCCAGCGCCGCTGGTACGGCGATCAATCGTTTGCCCCAACCCAGTGTTCGAGCGCCAGCAAGCGTTGCGCCGACCAGTGCGGTGCAGCCGGCGTGCATCAAGTTGGTGGACGTGACGCGCGCTAACGCCAGGCTGAGGCCCTCGTTAGCCCCACGTTCGAGGTAGAGCCAGTTTTCTCGGATGGCGAAACCTGTGGCCGCTGCGAACCCGGCCACTGCACCATCAACGAACCATGTGGACAGCCGTGACGCCGTCAGTGCTGGCAGGACGCCAGCTTTGATGATCTCTTCGATGATGGGCCCACCAAGGGTGATGACCGACACCATTCCATACGCAGCCAGCCAGCGGTTGTTTGCTTCGAGCGCGATCCAAGTGGAGGCAATACCCCATGCCAAACCGACAACGGGAAGCCACAGGGCTCGTCCCCGGAGGCGTCCGAGACGTACAACGAAGGCAAGTGCCAGCAGCGGCACCAGTGTCGCGACGACATATGCCATGTTTACGGCCCGACGATCAGACGCAGGATTACGGCGTCGTTGTAGGGGATGGACGTCGCTGGACTCGGCGGAATGTTCATTTCCTGTGCGATGATATCGACCGTGATGTGTAACCAGTGCGACGAACAAGCGCGTGGGATCTGTCAGCTGTGCGGACGGGGCGTGTGTTCTCAGCATCACTCATCGCTGCCATCGCTGGTCGCGATCTACGGACAGGATCCACCGCGAGCCATTGTGGTGAGCGACACCTTGTGGTGTGGCATCTGCCGGCCTCAGCCCGAGCCCATCTCGATGCCGGAGTTGGCATGAGCGCCAGCGAGCCCACAGCCGGCGGGTTGTTCGGGCGCATCGCTGGCCGGCTGGGCGATGACGCCGATGCCGGCCCTAGCTCGGCCGCCGCGCCGTCGTTCTCGATGGCCGATCTCGTATCGCTGCCTGCCGAGGAGGCTGCCTTGGCTCGTTTTGTTCTGCGTGCCACCGAACCGCCAACCGTCGAACAAGCGGCCACAGGGCTGCAATGGGCGATCGACGAGGTGCACCGTGTGATTGGCCTGCTGTCTGCAGCCGGGGCAGTGGACCTCGTCGACGGCGTGCTGCGCCCAGCAGGTTCTTGGCGCATTCAGCGCCGCCAACCTGCTGGCATCTGGTCGCGTCTCGCCGATCTATAGCAGCACGGCTAGCCGTCACGTTGCCGGGTGTCGGTCACTTTTTGCAAGAAGACGCACCCGAGGCGGTCGTTGCACTGGTCGAGCAGTTCATTCAGATGATGCTTGTGGCTGGCTCGTAATTGAGCTTCCAAGCAACCACCATCCCGCAACGAAACATACGGTTGCGGTGATTGCTGCGGGCAGTGTGCGCGGCCCTATCAAACCGACAATCGCGGCTCCGGCCGTGCTCAACGCAACGCCAAACGGTTGTCGAAGTTCGGCAAACCGACCCTGCGTCGCGGATGAGCGAGTTCGTTTGACCAGGCGCCTGCGCGCGGTGTTCGTGGCGGCCACGAGCCCGGTCGTGATGACAAGTACTGCGCCGAACCACAGCGGGCGGCTGAGCCACCATGCGACACTAAAGCGGGTTGGAGCGCCGAACCCTGCGGCGAGCACCGCAGCGCACAACGCCAGCGCTGTCAGGTGCCAGACATAGACACCTACGGCGGCTTGTCCCGCTCGGCTCAACAGATGTCGCAATCGAGCGCCGATGCGATCAAGAAATGATGCGACCACCATCAACACACCAACTTGCGCCAGCGCGACAACTGCGGTGTACAACGTTGGGGGAGTGGTGTTCGAACGTTGGCCCTTCACGGCGTCGATCAGTGCTGCGTTGTACCCGGCGAACCGCACCAGTGTGGCGGCCGTGATGATCGCGGCCAACGCAAGCAGTGCCCCGGTTCTACGCTCGTTGAAGCGCGGCGAGGCGCGAGCGACTCGCCACCATGCGCCAGCCAGCCACGGCACAGCCCATGCTGCCGCGAAGCCAGGCCAGCCGATGACTCTTGGCGCGTCAAACGAAAAGCGAGCGAGATCGAGGCCAGCCAAAACGGCAAGGCAAGTGCCAACCGCGAGTGCCGGTCGCGCAGCAAGCTGAGCAAGGCGACCGCCAACAGCGGCCAGCGGCACATAGGCGCCGATGAACCACAGTGGCTGGGTGGCGAGTCGGGCGCCATCTACGACAACTCCACCACCACCATCGCCGCCGCTGAGCAGAGCGGCCATCGCTGCCAGTGACCACACCGACACCACAACTGCGGCCACGCCGACCATCGCGCGGAGTCGGGGAGCCGACGAGCGAACCGTTGCTGTTGTGTTGGCCCAACCAGCCGCAGCGAAGAACACGGGCATCGGGGCGATCACCGTGAGCCAAGCCCAGCGCGGATAGAGCGACAACAGGTTTGTGCCGCGCAGCGTGTCGTCGGGTCCGCGATCGATCACGGCGAGTGACAGGTGGCCGAGTACCACCATGGCCAACGCTGCGGTGCGAGCAAGGTCGATAGCGGGCCTGCGCTCGGTGAGCGAATGACCTGCGGGCTGTATCGACGCCTCTTGCACATCGCGACTGTATGTCACCGCCGTTGGTGCGCCGATCTAGGCGCCGCGCCTAGTCTCGTTCGATGACGTCTCAAGTCGGCGCTGCCCGATCCCACGATCCAGATGACCTTGCTGCCAACGGTGTGGCATGGGATCTCCCGCCGCTGCTGAACGGCGCTCCCAATGTCGATGCGCTCATTGATGCCGCCGACGCGATCTGCGCCGAACTGGTCAGTAGCGGCCGTGACCGCATCGCATCAATGAACGCAACTGAGCTCAGCGCGTTTCATCGTCGGTATGCCGAACTCATCGAACTACTTGGCCGTGCCGGCAGCTACGCGAGCTTGATGTTCGCTGGCGACACGGTTGACCCCGCCAACGGTGCACTCGTCGCGCATGTGCAACAACGCGCCACGGCGATCAACACCCAGTTGCTCTTCATCGATCTCGAATGGGCCAGCGCGTCAGACGAGCACGTTGATGCCATTCTCGACACGCCCGATTCAGCGCTCGACTTCATCCGCCATCACCTTCGCTCGGCCCGTCGTTATCGGCCGCACCTACTGAGCGAGCCCGAAGAAAAGATCCTCGCCGAGAAGAACGTCACCGGCGAGAGCGCGTGGGGTCGGCTGTTCGATGAGCTCAGCGCCTCAATGGAGATCACGGTCGAGCAGCCCGACGGCACCTCTACAACGGCGCCGCTGCTGCAGGGCCTGGCGATGTTGCAGCACCCAGATCGCGCAGTGCGCCAGCGCGCTCACGCCGCGGTCAACGCTGGCCTTGAACCGGGCATGCGCACGCGCACGTTTGTGTTCAACACATTGCTCAACGACAAAGCAGTCGACGACCGCCTCCGAAATTTCCCCACGTGGGTCAGTAGCCGCAACTTGGCCAACGATGCCAGCGACGACAGCGTGCAGGCGTTGGTCGACGCAGTCGTTGGCCGCTACGACATTCCGCACCGTTGGTACGCGCTGAAGGCAAAGATCCTCGGGCTCAACACAATCGCCGACTACGACCGCTCTGCTTCGGTAGCCACCGCCGAGAGTCAAGTGCCGTGGTCGGTAGCCACCGAAGTTGTCACCGACGCGTACTCGTCGTTCAGCGGCGAGCTTGCCTCAATCGTTCAGCGCTTCTTGCGTGAAAACTGGATCGACGCCCCCAACCGTGCGGGCAAGCGACCCGGCGCGTTTTGTTCGTACACCGTGCCGTCGCACCACCCCTATGTGTTGTTGAACTGGACCGGTCGCACCCGCGATGTCGCCACGCTGGCGCACGAACTCGGGCACGGCGTGCATGGCTACTTGGCCCGCGAGCAAGGCGTGTTCCAGATGAGCACACCGCTCACATTGGCCGAGACGGCATCGGTGTTCGGCGAGACGGTCACGAGCAAGTGTCTGCTCGGCATGCTCACCGATCCCAACGAGCGGCTCGCATTGTTGGCGGCCACGCTTGAAGACTCGATCGCCACGGTGTTCCGCCAGATCGCAATGAACCGTTTCGAGCACGCCGTGCACACAGCCCGACGCGGCCACGGTGAACTCGCGATCGAGGCCATCAACGAACTGTGGGCGCAGACGCAAACCGACATGCTCGGGCCGAGCGTTGAGATCACCGAGGGCTACCGCAATTGGTGGAGCTACATCCCGCACTTCATCCACACGCCTGGCTATGTCTACGCCTATGCCTATGGGCAACTGCTTGCGCTCAGCGTGTACCGCCGCTACGAGCAGGTTGGCGAAGGCTTCGTGCCGCAGTATCTCGACATGCTTCGCGCCGGTGGATCCATGAGCCCCCAAGAACTCGCGCGCATCGTCGACTGCGATCTCGCCGATCCCAATTTCTGGGTGGGTGGATTAGCGATCGTCGACGAGCAACTCACTGCAGCCGAAGAGGCCGCCATCGCGGCAGGGCGCGTGTAAGCCCTCACCGGCTACGGTTGCGACCACATGGCTACGTTGCGTTTCAGTTTCGGCACGATGGGCTGCGGCAAGAGCACCCTCGCGTTGCAGATTCATCACAACCTTGAGTCCCGCCATCTCACTGGCTTACTGCTCACCAAACTCGACCGAGACGGTTCACAAATCACGAGCCGCCTCGGCGTGTCTGCTCCCGCGGTCGAGGTGCATTCCGATCTCGACATCTTCGCGTTGGCGCAAGCCACCGAACGGCTGTCGTTCATCGTGTGCGATGAAGCGCAGTTCTATTCGATCGAGCAGTGCAATCAACTTGCCCGAACCGTCGACGAACTCGATGTCGATGTTTTTGCCTTCGGTCTCATTACCGACTTTCGCGGTCTGCTGTTCGAAGGCACGAAGCGCTTACTCGAAGTGGCCGACGAACGAGTTGCGTTACAGGTTGAGGCGCGCTGCTGGTGCGGACGCCGCGCCACGCACAACGCTCGACTCGTGAACGGACATCTCGTGTACGAAGGCGAGACCGTGGTGGTGGGCGATACTGCCGACGAAGGCGCGCCGGTGTTGTTCGGCGACGTGGTTCGTTACGAGTTGCTGTGCCGCAGGCATTACGCCAGCGGCGAGTTGGGCTGACGCTCAGCCCAACGCTCAGCCCAACGTCACATCACTTCCAGCTACACCGCATGCGCTTGATGCCGTTGATGAACGCGCTCTGCAGCATCTCGGGCTCGTCGATGATCTGCATGTTGGGCAAACGATTACGAATCTCTTCGAACATCACGCTGATCTCGCGACGAGCCAGGTTTGCGCCGAGGCAGAAGTGCGGCCCACCGGCGCCGAAGCCAGCCTGAGCGGGCAGCGTTGGGCGCTGCAGATCGAACGTGTATGGATCTTTGAAGGCGCGCTCGTCGCGGTTGGCCGAGTTGTACCAAAGCACCACTTTGTCGCCGGCCTTCAGGTCGACGCCAGACAACACGGTGTCTTCGGTGACGGTGCGACGGAAGTGGATCACCGGAGTTGCCCAACGAACGATCTCTTCAACAGCGGTCTTGGTGTTGGCCTCGAAATCGTTGAACCACAATGCGCGCTGATCGGGATGCTGCGTGAGCGCACGCATGCCGTGGCTGATCGCGTTGCGAGTGGTTTCGTTGCCGGCCACCACGAGCAGAATGAAGAAGCTGCCGAACTCTTGCGGCGTCAGGCGCTCGCCGTCGACCTCGGCATGCATCATTGCGCTGGTCATGTCTTCTTTGGGGTTGGCCAAGCGGCTCTCGCCGAGCGCTTGCGCATACATGAACATCTCAAGGGCGGTGTTCATCAGCGCCTCGAGCGTGCCGCCGAACTCAGGGTCGCCCGCGCCAAGGATCACGTTGGTCCAGGCGAAGATTTGCTGCTCGTCTTCTTCGGGGATGCCCATCATCTCGCAGATGATCTTCAGCGGCAGGGGAGCGGCCACCTCTTCGACGAAGTCGCACTCGCCGTCGGGGAAACGCTCGAGCAGGCCGTCGACAATTGCCTTGGCCTTGATCTTCACGTAGTCCTCAACGCGGCCGATCTCTTTTGGCGTGAAGCCCTTGGAGACGATGTTGCGCAGGCGGAAGTGCTTGGGGTCGTCCATGTTGATCATCGAGCCAAAGAACTCGTTCATCTCTTGGGGAAGGTCGCCGATGTTGCTGCCCTTGCCGCTGCAGAACAACTGCGCGTTGCGGCTGGCGGCCCACACATCTTCGTGGCGGGTCAACGCGTAGTAGCCGGGGCCAACGGGAAATGGAAGGTCGGGGATTTCGCGCTCGGCGAAGAAGGCTAAGCCCGGCGCATCGCGCAGCGATTTGAACGCGGCATCGCGGTAATCGCGGGGTGCAGCCCAAAACAGTGGGTCAGACAGGTCAAAGGAATCCGCAGCAACGGTTGGCAAAGTCATGACGGCAATCTAGTCGGCCGTAGTGTTCAGAGCATGTTGGAAGCACACGAGATACAACGGGCGCTGGTGATCACCGCCCACCCCGACGATGTCGACTTTGGCGCTGCGGGTGCCGTTGCGAACATGACCGATGCAGGCATCGAGGTCACCTATTGCCTCGTCACCGATGGCGATGCTGGCGGCTTCGATCAGACCATCGCTCGTCCGCAGATGGCGATAATGCGTCGCGACGAGCAACGCCGAGCGGGCAAAGAAGTAGGTGTCGAATCGCTCATCTTTTTGGGCATGGCCGATGGCCGCGTCGAATACAACTTGCAGTTGCGGTGTGCGCTGTCGCGGGTAATCCGCGAGGTGCGTCCGCAGCGTGTGCTCGTGCAATCGCCCGAACTCAATCTGGCTCGCATCTACGCGAGTCATCCCGATCATCTCGCTGCTGGACAGGCCTCGATCGCAGCGATCTATCCCGACGCTCGCAACCCGTTTGCCTATCCCGAATTGCTGGCCGAGGGTCTCGAACCGTGGGCCGTGTCTGAGATGTGGGTGATGGGCGTTCCGGTGAATCCGGCCGAAGAGGTGCACGTCGAAGACGTGACCGACAATGTCGAGCGCAAGATTCGAGCGTTGCTTCACCACAAGACCCAACATCAAGATCCGGCTGGAACTGAGCAACGTGTTCGCGGGTTCTTGCTCGCGGCTGGCAAGCGATATGGGCTCGCCGAGGGGCGTTCGGCCGAGGTGTTTCGAGTGATCGACACGCGCTAGTGGTCGCGCTCATTCGTACATAGCGCAGGGCTGTCGCTAGGCTCTCGATTCGTCATTATCTTGTTGTTAAACGTCCCCAGGGGGAACCATGCCTGAAGCAGTAATCGTCGCAACCGCTCGCAGCCCGATTGGCCGTGCCAATAAGGGTTCGCTCACTACGTTGCGCCCCGACGAAATGTCGGCCCAGATCGTCCGCGCGCTCATGGCCAAGGTCCCCTCGGTGCAGGCCAGCGATGTCGAAGACCTCATCATGGGTGTCGGTCAGCCAGCGGGCGAAGCCGGATTCAACATCGGCCGTATGGTCGCCATCCTCGCCGGCCTCGACAACGTTCCCGGCGTTACGGTGAACCGTTACTGCTCATCGAGCCTGCAGACCATCCGCATGGCCGCTCACGCGATCAAGTCGGGCGAAGGCGATTGCTTC
>CANNMD010000081.1 GCA_947505655.1 Acidimicrobiaceae bacterium
ACCCGTGCCCAGCAACCCAGCCGCTACTGGAAGCAACGAGTTGTCGCCGCCGGTCTCTGGCAACGGGGCCTGTGACTCAGGCGCGGCAGTGGTGGTTGGCCCAGCAGTGGTGGCGGTTGGTGCCGCAGTAGTAGTGGTTGGTGCGGGACAACCCGTCAGCGTGGCAGTGCCGATCGCATTCCGGAGTCCCTCGCCTCCATCGAGATAACTCATGACAACACGGACCGTGCCAACCGCATCAAACGTCGCATACGACGTGCCCGTAGCGATTGCATCCGGCTCAATCGAGCTCGGCGACATCACCAGATCAACAGAGATCATCGAACCCGAATCAAGCTGAACCGCCGAAAACGCGTCGAGGCTTACTTGGGGCTGCACGGCGACAACGCTGACGTTGGTATACGACCAGTGGATGACCTGTTGACCAGTCTGGCTGTCGCATGAGACCGCCACAGAAAGCGTTGGCTGGTTACCTGCCTGCGTAGTGCTTGCACCCAGGCCAACAACCAAGGCAACAATGCCAGCGGCAACAGCGGCCCGGCGAACAACAGAAAACACACTGGACACGAAAATCCCCCTCGTTGGCGCTTACAGAAGCGCAAAAACGGAACCGTAGCAGGCAAGGAACGTGCCTACTCGGCTCAGGCGGACTCCTGTAAACAGTGTCGAGCATGGCACCATAGATGCGTGCCAGATTCACCCACAACAAATCGATCGCGTCGCGAACGTCTGCTCGGCGGCGCTGTCGTGCGCACCGTGTTGTCGCTCTGGGCGTGGTTAGTCATCGCACTTGGCGTGATCATCTGGCTTCCGTTAATGACCATCGTTCGTGTGGTCACTGCGCCGTTCGATAAGGGTCGCTATTGGACCGGCTACCTGTTCCGCAAACTCTGTGTAGTCGTCTGCAGTCTGAATCCGTTGTGGAAGTTTCGCGTGAGCGGCAACATCCCAACCGATCCGCGGCGGCCGTACATCGTGGTGGCCAACCACGAATCATTCGTCGACATCTTGCTCATCAGCCATCTTCCGTTCGAGATGAAATGGCTCAGCAAAGTCGAGAACTTCAAAATCCCCGTGATGGGATGGGAGATGTCGCTTGCCGGCGACATTCGGCTCACACGTGGCGAGGTCAGCAGCGCCACCGATGCAATGCGGCAATGCGCCGATCGTCTGAGCAAGAAGGTCAGCGTGATGTTCTTCCCCGAGGGCACCCGAAGCAAGACCGGCGAGCTTGGAAAGTTCAAGAACGGTGCATTCCGACTGGCGATCGAAACAGGTACGCCCATCTTGCCCGTAGCGGTCAGCGGCTGTCACTCAGCGCTGCGTCCAAACGATTGGCGCCTTGGTGTCAGCGTGGCCGAGGTTCGGGTGCTCGAACCCATCGAGGTCACCGGCATGACCGTTGCCGATATCTACACGCTTCGTGATCTCGCTCGCGACGCCATCGCTGCCGAACTCGAAGTGCTTCGTACCGAACTCGCTCTGTGAGCCGCATCGGCTTGCTGCTGTTCTGTGCCGTTGCAGGCGTCGGCTGCACCAGCCAATCGCCCACCAGCGCCCCCGTGGCCACTGCAGCCCTCACAACGCCAACCACGGCCCCGACAACGCCAACGCCAACGACAGCCGCCGCCACAACCACAACACTGGCGCCCCCCACAACCGCTGCTTTCGTGCCGACGCCGACCTACGTCTTCCCATTCACCGGTCGCAACGTGAGCTACGGCACGAGGCACGCCGGATATCAGGCCATCGATGTATTCGGATGCGGAGCAAACGTGGTTGCGCCCACATCGGGCACCGTCACCCAGGTGCGCACCACCGACCCGTGGGAGCCAACAGTCAACGACCCGGCAACTCGCGGCGGTCATTACGTATCCATGATTGGCGACGACGGCGTGCGTTACTACTTCGCGCATCTCGGGACCATCAGCACCGCCGAGGGGGCCACCGTTGCTCCCGGAGACGCGCTCGGAATCATGGGCCAAACCGGCGATGCCCGTTCTACCGAATGCCATACGCACTTTGGCATTTCGTGGCCATGCCCCACCGTTGAGTGGCAGGTTCGGCGCGGCGAAATCTTGCCGCCGAAGTATCTCGACGCATGGCGACTCGGCCAACAATTGTCGCCCACCGATGAAGTCGCAGCCACCTTGGCAAGCAACCCAAACGCCTGCGCTGACGCCGCAAACGCGAAAAGTGCCGCCAACGCCTGACCGTGTTCACGGCCCAAAATCAATGCACTAGCCTTCGGTCAGTAGTCCAACAGGGAGTGCACACGAATGACGATGCTCGAGGCGAACGACATCTCCGTCACGTTTGGCGGCATCGTGGCACTCGACGGCCTGTCGTTCACTATCGACGATGGTCAGATCTGTGGTCTCATCGGCCCCAACGGAGCCGGCAAGACCACGATGTTCAACGTGATCAGTCGCATCTACGAGGCGTCGTCAGGGCAACTTACCTTCAGAGGCCACAACCTGCTGAAGGTGCCGGCCCATCGCATTGCCAAACTCGGCGTGGCCCGCACGTTTCAAAATCTTGCGTTGTTTCCCACGATGACGCTGCTCGAAAACGTGATGGTTGGCGCACACAGCACCGGCACCATCGGTTTTGCTAGATCTACATTTCGCTTCGGCACAGCGCGTGCAGAGCGGGCGCTTCGCGACGAGGCAGGCGACCTACTGTTCGCGCTTGATCTCGACAAGCTCGCGTTTCATCCGGCGGCTGGGTTGCCGTTTGGCACCCTGAAGCGCCTTGAAATAGCTCGCGCCCTCGCCGCTCATCCCACCTTCTTACTCATGGACGAACCCGCATCGGGTCTCACTCATAGCGAAGTCGACGAACTCAGCGACACGATCAAGCGCATACGCGACGAGTTCAAACTTGCAGTGCTCCTCGTTGAGCATCACATGGCCATGGTGATGAACGTCTCCGACAAAGTGATCGCAATGGAGTTCGGCCGCAAGATCGCCGAAGGCTCACCCAGCGCTGTGCAAAACGATCAACGGGTCATCGATTCGTACCTCGGAACCAGCTCATGACCGCGTTGCTCGAGATCACCGACTTGTGGGCGGGTTACGGCCGCCAGCAGGTGCTACAAGGCATCAACCTGCACGTTGACGAAGGCACTGTTGGTGTCATCCTCGGAGCGAATGGGGCCGGCAAGACAACAACGATGCGAGCGATCTCAGGCATGATCGCTCGGCAAGGCTCGGTGCTGTTTCAAGGGAGCGCAATCGGCGCTGCCTCACCCGACCGCATCGTGCATGCGGGTATCGCTCAAGTACCACAGGGGCGCGGCACCTTTACCGACCTCACGGTCGAGGACAATCTGCGCGCCGGTGCATTCGTGCGCAAGAACGTCGGCGCCAGCATCGACGCCGACATTCAGCAATGGTTTGGGGTGTTCCCGCGTCTCGCCGAGCGGCGACTGCAAAAAGCCGGCAGCTTGTCGGGTGGCGAGCAACAGATGTTGGCAATCGCCCGCGCGCTGATGAGCAAGCCGACCCTGCTGCTCTGCGACGAACCGAGCCTCGGCTTGGCCCCAATCATCACCCAAGAGCTGTTCGAGGTGCTCGGCAGGCTCAACGCGGAACATGGCCTCTCGATTCTGATTGTTGAGCAGAACGCGAATCTTGCGCTTCGAATCGCACACAACGTGTTCGTGCTCGAGACCGGCACGATCACCGCATCGGGAACCCCAAGTGAAATTGCTCAGAACGACACCGTCCGCAAGGCCTACCTGGGGTACTGAAAGGACGACATGGGCGACATTCTCCAGTACTTCCTCAACGGCCTTGCGCGCGGCTCGATCTACTCGCTCGTCGCACTCGGACTCGTGGTGATCTATCAGGGCACGGGTCACCTCAACTTTGCGCAGGGCGAAATGTCGTTGTTCGCTACCTTCGGTGCGTGGTGGATCAACGACCACGGCGTGCCACTGTGGCTCTCGATTCTGCTCGCAGCTTCGTTCGCGTTCGTTGGTGGTGGAGTCATCGAGTTCGGCCTCATCCGCCCAGCGGCCAAGAAGTCGCCCTTCGCCGTTGTGGTGGTCACCATCGGCCTCTTTCAGGCCTTCAACTCGCTGTCCGGATTGTTGTTCAAAGGCGCCGCCACCGGTCTTTCATTCGGCACGATCTTTCCGAACAAGCCCAAGGACTTCTTCCGGCTGCCAGGTGGAGCAGTTTGGCGTTACGAGAACATCGGCGTCCTTCTCACCGTGTTGGTCATCACGGCGCTGCTGTTCTTGCTGTTTCGAAAGACCAAGGTCGGTTTGGCGATGCGCATGGTGGCCAACAACGCTGACTCAGCAAAGTTGTCGGGCGTGCCAACGAACAAAGTGTTGATGCTCAGCTGGGCATTGTCGGCAGCCATCGGCACCATCGGATGTGCGCTTGTGGCGGGCATCAACACCAACGTAAGTCTCGGCACAATGTTCGGTGTCTTCTTGCTTGCATCAGCCGCAGCCATCCTCGGTGGACTCGACAGTCCACTGGGTGCAGTGGTCGGCGGACTCTCGCTCGGCGTCATCGAAAGCTTCGTTACCAACTATCCAAAGGACTGGTGGGCAAGCACCTACATCGGAGCCGACACAGCCACCGCAGCCGCATTCGTCATCATCTTGGTGGTGCTGCTGGCGCGACCATCTGGGCTCTTTGGCAGCACTCACGTGGAGCGGGTGTAACCATGGCGATCACCATTACCGAATCAAGTGCGAAGCATTGGGCGTTGCGTTTCGTCGGAGTCGCAACGCTTGCTGGCATCGCCATCTACTTCGCATCGGGCGCCGCGCCATCCACTCTCGGCAAGATCACCGAAGCATGCACGCTTGCGATCGCGGCCATCGCTCTCAACTTGTTACTTGGCTTCAACGGACAGATCTCGCTCGGACATTCAGCGTTTGCCGGCCTCGCAGCCTTTACAGCCGGCTACTCCGTAAACGCGTGGCACTGGAATCCGTGGCTTTCGTTACTGATTTCATGCGCAGTGTGTTTTGCGTTCGGCATGTTGGTCGGCTTACCGGCGCTGCGTCTCAAGGGTTCGTATCTGGCCTTGGTCACGTTGGCAGTGGCGTTCGTGTGGCCAACCGTGGCTCGCAAGTTCTTGAATCAAACCGTGAAGCAATCCACCTTGACCGGCATGAAGCTGAAGCCTCCAACGTGGACCGGCTTAGCCAACAACCGCGCCGACCGAGCACTGTTCTTGTTCTGGTTGTCGATCACGCTGCTCATCGTTGCCTATGTCGTCGTTCGCAACATACGCAAGAGCCGAATCGGGCGTTCGTTGGTGGCTGTGCGCGACAACGAAACCGCAGCCGCAGTGATGGGCGTGAACCTGCCCCTCACCAAGACCATCACCTTTGGCATCTCGGCGTCATTGGCTGGCCTTGCCGGGTGGTTGACAGCGGCGCAACTCACCACGCTCGATGAGAACTCATTCACCATTCTCACGTCGATCAAGTATCTCTTGGCGTTGATTCTCGGCGGCGCCGCCACGCTCGCGGGCCCGGTGGTTGGCGCGTTCGTGTACTACTTCGTCGACGACCTGCTCAAAACCAACGCACCACATTGGGACTTCCTGCCCGGCCCGCTCAGCAACGGCCCGGTCGCTTCGTTCCTCTTGGGGGCCGTGGTTATTGCCTTCGTCTTCATCGCCCCAACGGGCTTTGTGGGCCTCATTAAATCTCAGACGCGCAGGATTGCAATCGTGGTTCCGCGGCCGCTCCGTCACAGCACTGTGGCAGAGGCGTCTGTCGAAGAAAGCGAATCCCCATAGGCAGCGGAACCACCTGAATACGCGCTCCTAGCCCCCGCTTGCGAGTCGTGAACACGAGACACAGAGGAGACATCATGAATCGTCGAGGACATCCCCTCGCCGTCATCGCAGCCGCAGCAGTTCTACTGCTCGTGGCTTGCGGTAGCGACAAAAAGACCGACACCCAGAGTACGACGCCGCTGTCAACACCGACATCTGAGTCCACCACCCCCGGAACGGGAAGCACGGCAACCACCGAAGCAACCGCCTCGGCATGGAAAGCCCCCGTCGACACATGCGCCGACCCAGAAGCGGCCACGGCTGCGATTACGGGCACGCTCACCATTGGTTCGGCGATGCCGATGTCGGGAAGTCCCGCAATCGCATTCGCCCCCGTGAAGGCTGGCTTCGAGATCTACCTCAAGTACGCCAACGACAACAAGCTGCTCGGCGACGTGGTGCTCAAGTCCGACATTCGCGATGACCAGTACGACGCCACCCAAACTCCCGGCGTGATTTCGCAACTGATCGACGCCAAGGTCAACATTTTCTCGAGCATCATCGGCACGCCAAACAACTTGGCTGTGCGCGACACGCTGAATGAGGAGTGCATCCCGCAGTTGTTGGCTCTCACCGGAAACCCAGCGTGGGGCGCCGATGCCGCAAAGTACCCATGGCTCACGGGTGGCCTTGTGCCATATGACATCGAGGCGAAAATGTACGCCAACAGCCTCAAGGATCTCCTTGGCGAAGGCGGCACCGTTGGCTTGTTCTACATCAACACTGAGTTCGGCAAGATCTACGCCGATGCGTTCAAGCCTGAGGCCGAAAAGCTGGGGCTGAAAGTGGTCGACGAGCAGACCGTTGAAGGAACCGACGAGAATCCGCCGACAAACCAAGTGGGCAGCATCGCCGGAAACAAGCCAATGGCAATCATGGCGGTGCCGTTAGGTCTGCAGTGCCCTACCTTCTTGAAGGAGCTCGCCAAGAGCAAGGCCGCCACACCGGGTTGGGATCCAAAGGTCTTCGTGACCAACACCTGCGCTTCGAAGTTGTTCGTCGATGCACTCGCTGGCGATGCCGGTAACGGTGTGTACAGCTCGGGCAACTTGCTCGACGGCGCCGATCCAAAGAACGCCAACGAGCCCGGCATGAAGATCTTCCTCGACGCGTACAAAGCAGCCAACTTGGCCGGTGATATCGGTACCACCGAAACCGGATGGCAAATAGCCGAGGTCACCGTTGCAATCTTGAAGCAGGCGCAAGCCACCGGCACGCTGAGCCGCCAGACGATCATCGAGGCCGCACGCAATATGACCTACACGCCATCGCTGGCTCGCCCAGGTGTGGTCTACAAGATGAACGGCGAGACCGATCCGTACTCATTCCAGACGCTCACCATCTTGCAATGGAGCCATACGTCGGCGACCTTTACTGAGATCGGCGACGCCAACACCAGCTTCGAAAACTGAGCACGGGCATCACTCACTGCCAGCGAAAGTCCGGTCCGATCGGGCCGGACTTTCGTCTGGTTGAACAGAACGACGCTGCGCGTTATGGCATCAAGTCGTTTCGCACCTCACGGCTCACCGGCGCCGATGTGCCGCGCAAGCCGCACCAAGTAGTGTTCACGTGTTATCAATCGTGGGCGAAGAGGAAAAATGATTGAACCGCGCACAATTCATCTTGAGCCTGAAGCGGTGATGGCGATGTCACAGATCTTGGGCATCATGCTGGATCAAATGTTTGATGCTGAGACAAGCGCAATGTGGAGCACGGAACACATCATTGAGTTGGAGGCACGGCTTGTGTCACCTGCTGAAGGTGAACCAATCGAGCTGGGAATTGATGACGCATCGTTACTCTTGCAAGGCATGGCCTTCACTGAAGTGATGTCAGAGGAATTGCCTTGGATTGACACGGTCAGGTGGGTGACTGATTTTGTGACCATGGAACTGCGTCAACATTGGACCGAAGAAGAGTGGCACAACTTTTCTCAAAGCTGACGACAAGGCCTCACTGCCCGGTTTTTCACGGTGAGCGCACTCCAGTAACCTCAACATGGATGACGCAAGGTGTGTCGGCGAATCTCGCACCAACCGACCCCATACCGCCCACGGCGAAGTCTCATCTGGAATTTGACTCAAGAGGGAGACGGTCATGGCACCACAGCAAGTATTTCCATTACGAATCAGAGGCGTCCTGGGTTCGCCGTATTCATTAAAGATGCGCGCTGTGTTGCGCTACCGCCAGATTCCATTTAAGTGGGTGCCGCAGAATTCCAAATGGGATGACCTGCCGCCGTTTCCTCTGATTCCTGCAGTTGCATTTCCAGACGCAACTGGTGCGTACACAGACACCATGATCGACTCAAGCCCGCTCATCATGCGCCTTGAAGGAATGTATTCGGAGCGCAGTCTTGTGCCAACAGATGCTGTGGTGGCGTTCATTGACTACTTGCTCGAAGATTACGCAGACGAGTGGGTGACCAAGCAGATGTATCACTATCGCTGGTACTACAACGACGCTATTGATAAAGCCGGAAAACTTCTTCCGCTGGATAGTGATCAACAAATGCCTGCGCACACGCTTGAGAGTTTCAGCAAATACATTACGGATCGACAAATAAGCCGGCGCGCGCTCGTTGGTTCAACTGACGAGAATAAGCCCGCAATCGAAGAGTCGTTCTATCGCTTGCTTGACATGATGCAGGCTCATCTTGCAGTTGCGCCGTTTCTCTTAGGCGATCGGCCAGGACGTGGAGACTTCGCTCTGTTCGGTCAAATGACAGAGCTGTTGCGTTGGGATCCGGTATCTGTGCGCATCGGCATTGAACGTGCACCCCGCATGGTGAACTGGGTGGACAGAACTGATGACTTGTCATGGTGGGATGTAGACGGAAACAACGGCTGGGTCACTCGCGATGCAATTCACCCAACAGTTCTTGCCTTGCTGCCAGAGATTGGTCGTACATATGCGCCGTTTTTGCTCGCGAACGAGGCTGCGATGGAAGCCGGGGCAGAAACATTCTCGTGCGTTATTGATGGGCATCCATATAGCCAGGGAACTTTTGTGTATCAACGTAAATGCCTGAAGTGGATACGTGAAGAATACGCAAAGCTTTCAGACGACGACCGACGTGGCGTTGATGCATTACTGGCAGGTACCGGTTGCGAGATTCTGTTCGTATCATGACCGCGTCGACTGTCATATTCTCTGGTCACTGAATTTTCCCGTTCTCCGTACGTAATCAGCGCATTGAGCGGTTCGCCCGGTTGAGTTGATTCAGCTCGAGCGCAGGCTCACACGCGTAGCGCCGAGTTCGTGAAGCACACCCTCGTCTACCGTGACCCCAAGCCCCGCACCTTGGGGAACGGCCAACGATGAGTCCACTAACACGAACGGCTCAACGACGTCGCGAGCGAAGTAACGGTCGCTCGCAGAGATATCGCCGGGAAGCGTGAAACCGCTGAGCGTTGCAAGCGCCACGTTGGCTGCACGTCCGACTCCCGACTCGAGCATGCCACCGCACCACACCTGAACATTTCGTTGCGAGCAATAGTCGTGTATTCGTTTGGCTTCAAGTAGTCCGCCAACGCGGCCAATCTTGATGTTGATCACCGAGCATGCCAGCGCGTCAAGAGCGAGCTGAGCACTGCGGACCGACAGGATCGATTCGTCGAGACAGACCGGCGTATTGATGGCGCTTGCCAGCGCCGCGTGCGAAGCAAGATCGTCAACGGCAAACGGTTGCTCAATCAAGAGCATCTCAAAGGAGTCAAGCTGAGCGAGATGGGCAACATCGGCGGGCCCGTACGACGCGTTGGCATCAACCTGCAGCGCAAGATCAGGAAAGGCCTCGCGCACAGCACGCACGGCGGCAATGTCCCAGCCGGGCTCGATCTTGAGCTTCGCCCGGCAGTAGCCGTCGGCGACATAGCCTCGAACCACGTCGACTAAATGTGCAATCGAGTCGGTGATGCCGATGGACACGCCAACCTTCACTTGCTCGCGGACTCCCCCGAGGTAGCTCGTAAGGCGAACTCCGCGAGCACGTAGCTCGGCATCGAGTACGGCCATTTCGATCGATGCCCGCGCCGCGTTGTAGCCCTTCACAACTCTGCTTGCGTCGAGCGCTCGATCGCCCGTGAGATGCGCTTGGTCAAACAACGGTGGTATCAACCACCGCTTCAGCACCATCTCGGAGGCGTCGACGAACTCTTCGTTGTAGAACGGTTCGGCGTGTGCAGCGCACTCGCCCCACCCATCGCTCACGTCGGTAACGACATGCACCAACAACACATCGCGCACATGTTGGCTGCCGAACGATGTTCGGAACGGCCGCACCAACGGCATCTTCACTCTGACGAGTTCTACCGACTCGAGCTTCACAATGCTTCACCGACTACATAACCGAGCGGGCCGTATCCGACGATATTGAGTCGACTCTCGAAGCAATCAACGAATGCCGCACCAGTGGCATTACGCCACGAAGCCGCCGCAGCCGGATGCTCGCCGCGCAACAAGTGGTAACCATCGGGCAGGGGTATGAACGCACCGGGTCGCGCCAACGCAACCGACCGAGCAACCCGCGGGCCATCATCGACCAGAGCAATCAATGGCTCAGCCGCCATGTCGGGCGACAACGCTGGTGCACCCACCGGCCGATCAAGCCGCCACGACACCTTGACGCGATCGGTGACATCGCCCGTGTTGAACGCGTCGGTGCGAGCTCCGTAACAG
>CANNMD010000082.1 GCA_947505655.1 Acidimicrobiaceae bacterium
CTGGTGTTGCCCGGCCTGTACGCACAGTGGTGAATTGGGACTGTACGTGCTCAACGGCTTTGTCCATCTTTTCGATGGCTTCCAGAATGGTCTCTTCAATCACGGACACAGGTTACAGACGCGCCAAGGTCTGAGTGTGGACAACCGAGTTTGATCAGGCGTCGCGAACGATGGTGCCGACGCGATGGCCTTCGAGAATTGCTCGCAGGGCACCGTGCGCAGACATGTCAAACACCACGATGGGCAGCTTGTTGTCGCGGCAGAACGCAATCGCAGTGGAGTCCATGACCTTGAGATCTTTGTTCATGACATCCATGTAACTGATCTCGTCGTACTTCGTTGCGGTGGGGTCGATACGCGGGTCGGCTGAATACACGCCGTCGACGCCAGAGTGTGTGCCTTTCAGCAAGGCATCGGCATCGATCTCGGCGGCACGCAATGCGGCAGCGGTATCGGTAGTGAAAAACGGGTTGCCGGTACCGGCAGCGAAGATGACAACGCGACCCTTTTCGAGGTGGCGCATGGCGCGACGACGAATGTAGGGCTCGGCGATTCTGGGCATCTCGATTGCCGACTGAACCCGGGTTGGCTGACCGGCGCGCTCGAGCGCGTCTTGCAACGCCAGGGCGTTCATCACGGTGCCCAGCATGCCGATGTGATCGGACTGCGTGGCATCCATGCCCGTCATTGCGCCGGTGCGGCCACGCCAAAAGTTGCCGCCGCCGACGACGACGGCAACATCGACACCGAGGTTTTCGCGTACGTCGAGAATCTCGAGTGCGGTGTGAGCCAACGTGGCTCCATCAAGGCCTGACCCGGATGGTCCGGCCAAGGCCTCGCCCGACGGCTTGAAGACAATGCGCTTCCAGCGTGGCGAGGCCATGGCGAACTAGCCGATCTCGACTTGAGCGAAGTTCACGATGCTTGCAGCTCCGATGAGCTGCGTGATCGAGACCTTGTCGTCCTTGGCGTAGGGCTGGTCGAGCAGGCAGACATCTTTGAAGAAGCCAACGATGCGACCTTCGACAACCTTTGAGATTGCAGCTTCGGGCTTGCCCTCGTTGCGGGTGATGGTCTCGAGGGTGGCACGCTCGTGAGCGACCACCTCGGCGGGAACATCGTCGCGCTTGAGGTACTTCGGCCGGGCAAAGGCAATGTGCACAGCGACATCGTGAGCGAGCTCAGAGCCAGCACCCGACATCTCGACGAGCACTGCGTTCACGCCGCGGCCGCCCTGCATGTGAATGTAGGAATCGATGGTGTTGCCCGCAGCTGCGCCGATACGAACGACATCGCCGATCTCGATCTTCTCTTTCAGCGTGATACGCAGATCGTCGATGATCGTGGCGTGCTCGGCAACCGCATCGGCGCCCTTGGCAACAACCAGCGACACCAGCGCAGCGGCCTCGGCCTTGAACTGATCGCTGGAGGCGACGAAGTCGGTCTCGCACTTGAGCTTGACGATGGCACCGACGTTGCCCTCGATGAGCAAGGCCACGAGGCCTTGGGTGTTTTCGCGATCGTCGCGCTTGGCTGAAGCAGCCAAGCCCTTTTCACGAAGCCACTGCTTGGCGTTCTCGACGTCGCCGTCGGACTCCTCGAGTGCCTTTTTGCAATCCATCATTCCGGCGCCGGTTGATTGGCGCAGTGCTTGGACGTCTTTTGCGTTTACAGCCATGGTTCAGCCTTCCGTGGTTTCGGCAATGTCGGTGGTGTCGGGCGCAGCAACTTCTGCGACGACTTCGGTTGGTACTTGTGCAGCGGCGAGGCGGGCCTCACGCTCGGCCTGCGCAGCCGCAGCCTGGGCACGGGCATCGGCTTGCGCTGCCACGAACTCGGCGTCCTGCTCGGCAGTGCGCTTTGGCGCTGCGGATGGGTTGCGACGCGATGCCATGTAGCGGCCTTCGGCCACTGCTTCGGCGATCACGCGGCACATCAGGGCGTTGGCGCGGATTGCGTCGTCGTTACCTGGGATTGGGAACTGGATGACATCGGGGTCGACGTTGGTGTCAACAACAGCGATCACTGGGATCTTCAGCTTGTTGGCCTCGGTCACAGCGATGTGCTCTTTTTTGGTGTCAAGGATGAACACAGCGTCGGGACGCTGGCCGAGATCGCGGATACCGCCGAGGTTCTTCTGCAGCTTCTCGAGCTCACGGCTCAGCAACAGGGCTTCCTTCTTTGGCATGGCGTCGAACTCGCCCGAGATCTTCATGCGCTCGTATTCCTGCATCTTGGCAACGCGCTTGGAGATGGTTTCGAAGTTGGTGAGCATGCCACCGAGCCAACGCTCGTTGATGTACGGCATGCCGCTCTTTTCGGCGTAGCTGCGCACTGGATCTTGCGCTTGCTTCTTGGTGCCGATGAACAACACCGTGCCGCCCTTGGCTGACAACTCACGAACGAAGTTGTAGGCAACCTCGGCACGCTGGAGCGTCTGCTCGAGATCGATGATGTAGATGCCGTTGCGCTCGCCGAAGATGAAACGCTTCATCTTTGGGTTCCAACGGCGGGTCTGGTGACCGAAGTGGACTCCGGCTTCGAGCATTTGGCGCGTAGTAACGACTGCCATGACATTCTCCTCTACTGCGGTTGGCGGGCAGCTCGCACGGCGCCGAGGCGACCGCAGTGTGTGCGAGATGCGAATGATTTTCGACCGGTCGGGACGACAAGTCGCAGGCAATGCTATCGGGTGACTTCGCCGGTTGCCGCAACGATCTCGCAGCTTGGTCGCCGTTTTTGGGTGGGTCGAGATGGTCCACCATTGGTCGGGATGAGGTGGCTACGCCAGCGCCGCTGCGCCAGCAGCGGCACTGGATCGATATATACGCCACTGCGGCGCAGGCCGAAATACAGCCGCGCCGATGAATGCCCGACCAATTGGCCGGCAACGACCTGGTCGCCGGCGCGCACGACGGAGTCGGCCAGCATTCCGTAGGTGGCCAGTGTTTGATCGACGTGAGCAACAACTACGTATCGGGTGCGCACCACAACGCCGCTGAATGTAACGACCCCTCCATCGGCGGCCCGCACCGCATCGTGGCTGCTCGTGGCATATTCGACACCACGTTTACCGCTGCAATATGGACACAGAGGGGCTCTGAACTGCACAACAACGGGGGCGAGCACCGGGGGCGACAAGCATGGTGGCAGGGTTGCGGGCAGAGGCGACAAAGCGGTCGCCCAGAGGGCTACGAGAGCGAGCAAACCGTTCATGACAACCTCCAACGAGGTCGGCGGCCAGTGGCATGGCCGGCGGAAACTGGCACTCAGAGGTGAGTGCGACGAGCGATTTGAGCCCTAGCTCATACCGCTGGAGGCCATGCGCGACCTGAGGTGCAACACCGACTTGGTGTGAATCTGCGACACGCGGCTCTCGGTGACGCCGAGCACCACGCCGATTTCAGCAAGCGTGAGGCCTTCGTCGTAGTACAGCGACAGCACCAAACGCTCGCGCTCTGGCAGTTTGCGAACTTCGGAGCGAACCGCTTGGCGAACTTCGCCTTCTTCGTAGGCGCCAGCCGGGCTATCGGGCGTTTCGCCGCGAAGCGAAGTTGGCTCGACTCCGGCAACGAGGGCCCGATCGAGCGGACCCACCGTGGTGGAGGCAATGGCAGCGAGCCAGCGCCTGAACTCGGTACTGGTGATGCCGAGGTGCAGCGACAACTCTTCGTCGCTGGGGCTGCGGCCAAGCTTTGCCTCGAGATCGTGGAACGCAGTCTCAACCTCGCGGGCGCGGCTGCGCACCGACCGAGGCACCCAGTCGAGCTGGCGCAGGCCGTCGAAGATCGCGCCGCGAATACGCGGCACTGCAAAGGTTTCGAACTTGACGCCGCGCTCAGAGTCGAACCGCTCGACCGCATCGATGAGACCGAACACGCCTGCGCTCACCAAGTCGCCCGAATCGACGCTGTTAGGCAAACCCGCACCAACACGGCCGGCCACGAACTTGACCAACGGTGAGTAGTGCACAATGAGGCGCTCACGTGCTTTGGGATCGCGATGGTCTAACCAGCGATCCCACCAACCCATCAGTTCTTCGTCGCCAGAGGCTCGCCCAAAGCTTTCCCTCATGGTCTCAAGCCCTCGGATGCGTTTGTGAATACACGGTACGGAGTCGTTCCTTGCTGACGTGGGTATATCGCTGCGTCGTTGCGACATCACTATGCCCCAACAGTTCTTGTACTGCACGCAAATCGGCTCCACCATCGAGCAGATGCGTAGCAAAACTATGCCGTAGCGCATGTGGATGTGTGGGAACTGGTGATCGACGGTCAACAATTCGCCGAACGTCGCGAGGCGTGAGTCGCTTACCGCGCTCGTTCGCGAACAGCGCTGCGCCCGCGGATTCGTCGACAACTTCGCCGCGAATACGCAGCCACGACGACAACGCCGCTGAGGCTGGAGGCGACAACGGCACTCGGCGCTGCTTGCTGCCTTTACCCCACACGGATACCGCCGAGCCGGCAAGGTCGAGACTGTCGACATCGAGGCCACAGAGTTCACTGACGCGAATGCCGCTGCCGTACAGCAACTCGAGCACGGCATCGTCGCGCAGGCGACGCCACTCGGGTTCGTCATCGGCGCTCGCAGCATCGAGCAGCACATCGATGTCGGCGCTCGAGAGCACCTTCGGCAACCGACCAGTGCCGCCTGGCGCGCGCAGGCTGACCGCGGGATCGAGCGTGATGGCACCGCTACGCCGCAGCCACTGGAAGTATCGACGCAACCCGGCGACCTTGCGAGACACGCTGCGCCGAGCGAACTGTCGAGTGGTGAGGTATGCGACATAGCGCCGCAAGACCAACCGATCGACACTCTCGGGCGACGTAATGCCCGAGCGCTGGGCCCACTCGATGAAACCGGCAATGTCGCTGCTGTATGCCGCCACCGTGTTGGGCGACGATGACGTGAGCGAGTCGGCGAAGTCTTGAGCGCGCCACAGTTGGTCGTGCGGCTCGATAACGGCCGCCTCGGCTGCAACGGTGGGTCCACGCATTGGTACGAGGGTATTCGTTTCTAGCGATCATGTGGGTGACCTGAACCCGTACAGCGCCGAGTCGGCGGCCGCCTCGAACCAGCCATTCACTTGTTGCACCCAGCCGTCGGCCTCAAGCCGAGCGAGACCCATCGCGCAGTCGACCAACGACTGCCCAGTAACAAGCACCAAATGATCGAGCGTGCGCGGTTCGTTGAGCGCATCGAGCAGTTCGGTGTCGGCAGCCGACGGCCTCGGGCGTGGGTCGTAGGCAACTCCCCCAGCGCGCCGCGAATCGAGACCGAGGGCGATGAGTACATCGTCGACATTGAGAACTATCGGACAGCCGTCGCCCAACAGGGCGTTTGTTCCCTCGGATGCCCGATTGCGAAGCGCGCCGGGCACTGCCATCACGAGAATGCCCCGGTCGCGTGCTTCGTTGACAGTGATGAGCGAACCCCCGCTGGAGCGGGACTCGACCACGACCAACACCTCGCTGAACGCCGCCAAGATTCGGTTGCGAAGCGGAAACCGATAGGCCTCGGGAACCGTGCCCGGCGGCCCTTCGGAGATGAGTGCGCCTTGCTCGGCCACCTGCTGCCAAAGCGCTGCGTGTTCTCGCGGATACACAACATCGAGGCCCGAGGCCACCACCGCCAACGGAGCCGCACCGTTGGCCACCGACACAGCCCCACGATGCGCGCAGCCATCGATACCGCGGGCTAGCCCCGACACAACGTGCACACCCAGCGCCGCCAAATCTCGGCCGAGCATCGTGGCCGTATCGCGGCCCGAACTGGTGGCATTGCGGGTACCAATGATGCCCACCCGGCGTCCACTGATTCGGGCGAGGTCGCCGCGCACGAACAACACAGCGGCCGGCGCTGGGTCGTTGAGTAACGGCAACGGGAAACCATCACGGCCGCGAATGAGCACCGCCACGCCGGCGCTCAGGCACTGCTCGTACACGATCTCGGGTGGGCGCCGCAGCGCGCTCTGACGCCATGCATCCGCGAGGCCCTCGAGTGCGAAGAGTTGTCGCACCAAGCCGCGAGGTTGTTCGTGACCTGCGGCAACGGCAAACGCCTGAGCCGGCGACAGGAGCGCGAGCAGCACATTGAGACGGTTCACGGTCATCCGGTCGAAGCCAGCGAGCGACGCAGCGAAGGCCTCATCGGGCAATGAGTGCTCGCCATCGGAGTTGTAATCGGAGCCGTAATCGGAGTCGTTTGCGATCATGCTGCACGACCACGAAGCAAGGGCGATAGCCGCACCCGAAACTGCAAGGCCATCACCACGTGTTGCTCGAGGACCGTGTCGTGGTGCTCGGGTTCGAGATCGGCGAGCGTGCGCGCTACGCGACGAACCCGGTGATAGCCACGCCCGGTGAGCCGATCGTTTTCGAGCTCGGTGCGCAACAGTTTTTGTGCCCTCGGATCGAGCGGTGCCAATGCGTCGAGCAGTGCGCCTGGGATCGACGCATTGAGCGTGCCGTTGCGCTCAAGCGCAAACTGCCGGGCGCGGGCAACCCTGACGGCCACCTCGGCAGATGACTCGCTGAGCCCGCCGGCCACGAGTTCGTCGACACCAGGACGGTGCACCGGCACGCGCAGATCGAACCTGTCGAGCAGCGGACCGGACAAGCGACGCAGATAGCGCGACTTGGCACCATCGTCGCATTCGCACGAGCCCGGCGCGCCACCGCCACACGGGCATGGGTTGGTTGCCGCCACCAACAAGAACTGCGCCGGCAACGTGGCGCTTGCACGTGCCCGGGCGATGCGCACGACGCCCTCTTCGAGCGGCTGGCGAAGCCCATCGAGCACGGCTGGCGAAAATTCGCCGAGTTCATCTAAAAAAAGTATTCCGCCGTTTGCTAATGAGATTTCGCCGGGTCGCAACGCTGCGGTGCCGCCGCCCACAAGCGCCACAATCGAACTCGTGTGGTGGGGCGAACGAAACGGTGCTCGACTAATGAGACCACCCGGGGGCAGGCGCAGACCTGCGGCTGAGTGAACCATTGTGGTCACCAATGAAACCTGTGGAGTGAGCGGCGGCAACAGCCCGGGCATGCGCTGGGCCAACATGGTCTTGCCCGACCCCGGCGGGCCGACGAACAACACGTGGTGACCACCGGCCGCCGCGACCTCGAGCGCTTGACGCGCCAGAGGTTGGCCACGCACATCGCAGAGATCGGGCAATGTGGTGACATCGTCGGGCACGGTGTCGGCCGGCGGTGTGGGCCAAGCGGCTTCCCCCTTCAATGCCTCGACGACGTCGCGCAACGTGCGGCCGACAAACACACGACGCTCGCTGATGATCTCGGCCTCATGCCGACTTGCCGTGGCCACAACGGGTTGAACCCGACCGAGCGCGGCGACCATGGGAGCCGTGCCAGCAACGGCACGCAGCGATCCATCGAGACCAAGTTCGGCGATGAATCCGAAGTCGGCTACAGCATCGGTAGCGATGAACTCGTCGGCCACCAGCACGCCCACGGCAATCGCTAGGTCGAGGCCTGAGCCCACCTTGCGTTGGCTTGACGGAGCAAGGTTGACGGTGACTTTCTTTGACGGCCACGGGTACCCGCTGGAGAGCACGGCGGCGCGAACACGATCTCGCGCCTCGCGGCACACTTCGTCGGGCAGGCCGACGATGGTGAAACTTGGCAGACCGTTCGCGACGTGCACCTCGACAGTGACGCAATGACCTTCTACGCCAAGCAGGGTGGCAGACAGGATGGCTGCGAGCATGGCTCACCTCCGACAGACAAGCGGTGAATACCGCGTGATGCACAGGAGGGGCTTGGCCCCACAACGAGGCCACGCTACCGGCGAAGAGTGAACCACACTCGCCGATCAAGCATTCGTTCTCTCAACGCGCGAGTTGCAGCATCGGGTCGTGCCGAAATGATTGACTAGAGCAATGAGAAAGCCTCCCGCCCTCACAAAATCCATAGCTGCCCTAGCCCTCTGTGTGGCATCGCTCACGATGATCTCGTGTGGCAACGCACCAACGCGCAGCGCAGAGCGGTTCTGCGGCGAACTCACCGCACACAAGGCAGACATTCGTGAGCTACCCACGTCGGACACGTCGATCGCCCAACTCATCACGCTGTATTCGCAAATGGGTGAGGTGGCCCCACTCGACATTCAGGCCGACTGGGATCAGCTCTCAACCAACCTCAAAACAGCAAGCTCCGTCGACGTGAAAGACCCTGCGTCGGTTCAGGCGGCAGCCGACTCGGCGTACGCAACGCAGAAGTCAGCACAAAGCCTTGCAGCCTGGGCGCTTACTGTTTGCGGCTTCGATGTAGGCGCCATTGGCGGCGCCTAACAACGTGATCAGCGGATCTCGCCGCGCTTCACGATGACCTTGTCGACGAGGCCGTAGGTCTTGGCCTCTTCGGCGGTGAACCAACGGTCGCGCTCGCTGTCGGCCTGGATCTTCTCGAGCGGCTGACCGGTGTGATGAGCCGTAAGCTCGGCCATGCGGCGCTTGGTGTAACCAAGCTGCTCGGCCTGAATAGCGATGTCGGCGGCCTGGCCGCGTAGGCCGGCGAGAGGCTGGTGCATCATTACGCGAGCATTTGGCAACGTGAACCGCTTGCCTGCAGCGCCGGCGGTGAGCAGGAACTGACCCATGCTGGCGGCCATGCCCATGCACACGGTGGCCACTTCGCAGCTCACGAATTGCATCGTGTCGTAAATAGCCATGCCTGCGTAGACCGAGCCGCCGGGGCTATTGATGTACAGCCAGATGTCGGCATTGGGGTCTTCGCCTTCTAGGTACAACAACTGTGCACAGAGTTGGTTGGCGATTTCGTCGTTGACGTCGGTGCCGAGCAGGATCACGCGATTCTTGAGCAGGCGGTTGAACACGTCGCTGCGTGGATCGAAACCAGAGTCGAGGGCATTGGGGGAAAGGAGATCCGACATGGCGCCAGACTACCGTGAATCGGGCCGCGCACTCGGGAGCTAGGCCTGCGAAATACCCGCTAGCGGCGAACTCCGCTGAAGATGACCGCCACACGTTCGTCGTCGCGGATCTGGCTGCGTATCTCAAGCAGTCCGGCGAGACCAGCCGTGCCAGTGAAGCTGGCCTCGATGGCGGTGTGCGCTAGCGACAGTTCGTTGGCCTGCAGCACATGCGCTTCGCTGGCTACCACTGGTGATCCGCCACTGGCCGCCATGCCGTTGACGATGCCGAGCCAGTCGTAGGTTTCGTCGTCAAGAATTCCGTCGGCCGCCGAAGATGGTTCGCCTTCCCAAACGGTCATGCACTCGCTCCAGCGCGCACCGGCCGTAGCAAGACCGCCGGGACCATCAAGCGCTCGGCGCCACGCCCGCGCCAGCGGAGCGCAGCCCTCGGTTTGCACCGCATGCAACATAGGCAACTTGGCGGCCGACTGAGCGAGGCCACCGATGACGCTGCGGGTGAGCGCACCACCGCCTACTTGCACGAAGATGCGATCGAGCGGCACGGCAGCCATCTCCCATCCGAGGCTGCGTGCCCCATCGAGGCACCACGCGTTTTCGGGACCCTGCACACTGAACGGAATCGCGCCAGCGCCTACTGCTTCGCGGTAGCGCAACACACACGGATCGCCGGGCGGATCGTGCGGTCGCCGCGGACACACGGTGATGGTGGCTCCGAGTTCGTGAAGGCGTGCCATCACTGCAGCGTTGGCGGTTGGAGGCACAAACACTTGAATCGGCCACTCGACTGCTGCCGCCAACGTGGACGCCGCAATCGCTGCATTGCCACACGACGAGATCGCAAGCACCGGCCGCTTGCCGATGCGGTTACCCCAAGGCGCCGCCTCGTTACGTTCGGCAACGAGCAATGCAAGCAACGTGCTGAACAAGTGACGCGCCTTGTGGCTTCCTGCCACCTGATGCGTCTCGTCTTTGATCCACAGCCCACCGACAGCGCTGAAGCCAAGCGCATCGGACAGCGCATCGGCGCGTGCGAACGGACTGATCACAAACCCGGTGCCGTCGACGGCAGCAACGCGCGCGTCGACCTCGATCACGAGGTCGCGGCGGTCACCTTCGGACATGCCGAGCGACGCTGCGAAGGAGTCCCACGCAAAGAATGGCTGAAACGCGAGGAACGGATTTCGGTCACCCGAAATTGGCCGCACTGGTTCGTCGTGTTGCACGATCTGCAACGTGTGATGCGGGTCTGCTGCGGTTGATTTCGGGCACTTGAAAACCATCGGCTCGGAGATGTCGACGGTGGTGCCACACACAACACATCGCCATCCAATAACAGCAGTTGATTGCATGAACTCAGCCGGCCGACGAGACCCGTGCGTTGAACTCGGTGATTAGCTCGTCCCACACCGGAAGGTAGCGACGAAGACCCTTCCAGAAACTCTGCGAACGACGCGCCTCGAACAACTCGAACGGCGTGCCC
>CANNMD010000083.1 GCA_947505655.1 Acidimicrobiaceae bacterium
ACGATCACCAGCACGCGGGCGCCAGCTGCGGGCTTTGTCACCGCATACCCGTCCGGCACAGCCCGTCCCTTTGTCTCAATGCTCAACACCGATGCGCCGCGACAGACCCGCACGGCGACCCAAATCGTCCCTGTCACCGCAAACGGACTCACCGTATTCTCAAACGCCGGGGGCCACATCGTGGTCGATGTTGTTGGCTACTTCACGGGACCATCGGCACCCGTAACAACTGACGGGCTCTTCGTTCCATCAGCTCCGAAACGAGTGCTCGACACTCGCGAAGCCGTGCGGGTGTACGCCGGTGGAGCAATCGCGATCGACACCGCCGCCACCGTTGGATCGGTCGCCGCTGTCGCTGCGAACATCACCGCTACTGAGGCTGGCCCATCGGGATACCTCACGGCTTGGGCTGCACAAACAGAGCAGCCGCCGACACCGGCACTCACCTACGAAAAGCGCGGCGAAGACATCGCCAACCTCGGCATTGTGTCGGTGTCTACTGCCGGGCTTGCAGTGGCATCAACCTCCGGGGCGCATGTGGTGGTCGACATTACCGGCTGGTTCGTGGGCACACCGCTGCCAACAACCGCTGCCGCTCCGTTGAACACTGCGCCAGTTCGCGTGAACCCCACCGCACCCATCGGATGCCTCACGTACGTGCCGACACCAACGAGTGATGGTCTCTACGTAACCAACATCGGCAAGTCACGAATCGTGGCGCACACCTATACGGCCGGCCCCAAGGGACCGATTGTCGTTCTTGGCGACTCGCTCACCTACGGAGCAGCCCTGCGCACCATACGCGGCCTGCGGGCCAATGGTTGGGGCCCCATCTGCTACGACGCACAGGTGGCGCGCAGCATCACGTACTCCACAACAACCCGACCAAGCGGCCTCGCTACGGCGCTGAGAATCAAAACGTCTGACCCGGTTTGGAACGACCCAACCATCACCTGGATGGTGGGCCTTGGGACCAACGACGTGGTCTCGACAGGAACCAACACCATGCTCGCCAGAGCCCATATCGACCGCATGCTCACAGCCATTGGACCGAACCCGATTTGGTGGGTCAACGTGCACACGGCGAACCTCGCTGACCAACCACGCGAGCGAGCCTTTAACGCTGCCATTGCGAGCACTGGCGTGCATGTCATCGACTGGGCAACATTCTCCACGGGCGCGCCGTGGTTTGCTGGCGACCTCGTGCATCTGTCACCTACCGGCTACAACGCACGCGCCAGCTTTGTGGTGAGCAGCGTTCACGGCTGGTAGCTATCGACGGGCTCGGTGGCCCGCACGGCAACCGTCAGTTCGGAAGCGTGTAGCTGTTTTCGAATTCGTCTTGCAGCACCGTTGCGATGGTGGCGCTGGTGTCGATGACCAATTCGTGCTCGAGAATTCGGGTGCGATACGACCAACCCTGCGGCATCGTCAAGCGATCGCCAAGGGTGCTCAAATTCTCGGCGCTCATGCTGGGGTCGACGCCGATGCAGTACGCCTGCATCACGTAGGCCAAGCCCTCGGGGCTCACCAGTTCGTACACCGGCTTGCCTGCGTCGAAGAAAAACACTGCACCGCGATTCACGTAACGATTCTTGTATGGCCCGACATCGATGCCTTCGCTGAGGTCGAGCAGAGCAATGCGGCGCATGTTGAGACCGTTGAACTCGCGAAACACAGGATCGACAACAGCAACCTTCTGACCGAAACCGTCGAGCATCCAATGGCGAGGTCCGTTGAGCTTCACCATGAGGGCGCCCATATCTTTGGCGATGGTGCCGGCATCGAGGGTCTGCCACAGCTCTTGCGGGCAATCGTTGAGCAATTGGGTCCCGTAGACCTCGGCCTCGAGGCCGATCTCCCGCTTGAACACAGCGAGCACTTCGCCGTAGCGAACGCCGCGCATGTCGGAGATCAGTCGGGGGGTTGCTGCTTCTGACATTTCGATGATCCTGTCTGTTTGTTTGACTTCGTGAATACTGATGATTACTGACGAGACATTTCGGCGCGCCCAGCAGCTTCGGCGGCGTCGCCATATTTCTCTGGGCTCGCCTGCAGCACCACTTCGTAGAGCTCACCAGTGAACTCATAGGGGGCTGCGTAGCACTCGGAGACGCTTGAGCCATGGTCACTGCCGATGCTTGGCCCAATCGACGAGATCATCCGCATGTACATGTCGAGATTGGCGCCACCGGCCACGCGGCCGTTGACTACCAGTTCGATACTGCCGCGCATTCCTTCGCCACGACGCAGCCGCACGATGAGCTCGGAGTCACCCAATGGGATCTCGGTGTCTGACTCAACGATGGTGTGGTTGCTAAACGAGTTGTAGTCGAACACCAAGCGTTGGTTCTGCACGAACATCGACAAGCCGGAGTTCTGGGTGCCTGTAGCGAACAGCACTCCCTCGTCGCCAGCGGCGAGGTTGACCCGAGCGGTGATGTCGGCGTGGCGGCCGCCGATTGCTGCCGATGCCTGCGACGGCAATGGCGACATGGGCGGGCGGTACACATAGCGACGGCTCTCAGGGTGTGGCGAGTGATCGCGGAATCGTGCGCCGAACAACGCGAGGCCGCGGTCATCGAGTGGAAACACACCGTGGCGCTCGGCTTCGCTGTCCCACAACGCCACCATCTCGGCGAGCTTGTCGGGATCGCTGGCCGCGAGGTCGTTGCACTCTGAGCGATCGATCGAGAGGTGATAGAGCTCCCACGACTCGGTTGCGGGATCGATGCCAGGAGTGTGCTTGAACACTGCCTTCCACTCACCGGCCACAATCGCCAAGCTGCCCATGTTCTCGAAGTACTGAACCGTGTTGGTTGCTGGCGCCGCCGGGTTGGCGATGACCGAGGCAAACGAGTGACCGGTTACGGGCAACTGATCGAGGCCGCGACGAACCTGCGGCGGCTCAACGCCAACGAGGTCATACACAGTTGGCACAACATCGGAGACGAAAACGAACTGGTCGCGCATGGTGCCGCGCTGCTCGGCCGGCACGCCGTTTGGCCAATGGAACACCATCGGCACGTGCACTCCACCTTCGTGGGTGTTCTGCTTGTACCAGCGGTACGGCGTGTTACCGACTTGGGCCCATCCCCACGGGTAGTTGGTGTGGCTGTTTGGGCCACCGATGGTGTCGATGCGCTGCACTGCTTCGTCGGGCATCTCGATGATGCCGTTGAAGAACTTCATCTCGTGCATAACGCCGAATGGGCCACCCTCTTGTGAGGCACCGTTGTCGGCGTGCACCACGAGGATGGTGTTGTCGAGCTGGCCGAGGCGACGGAGACCTTCGACGAGGCGACCGATCTGCACGTCGGTGTGATCGAGGAACGCAGCGAAGGTTTCTTGCAAACGCGCGGCAAGCAAACGCTCGTTGTCGGAAAGATCGGCCCATGCATTCACGCCGGGGTTGCGTGGCGACAACACTGTGTCTGCCGGAATCACACCGCGCTCGATCTGCTTGTTGAACCAACGCTCGCGGATGACATCCCAGCCTTCGTCGTAACGGCCGCGGTACTTGGCCAGATACTCAGGTGGCGCTTGGTGAGGGGCGTGTGTGGCGCCGAACGCAAGGTAGGTAAAGAACGGACGGTCGGGGCGAACACCCTTTGAGTCGGCGATCATCTTCAGCGCTTGATCGACCAGATCTTGCGACACGTGGTAGCCCTCTTCGGGAGTACCTGGCGTGTGAACTGGATGGTTGTCGGCTACGAGTTCGGGGTAGAACTGGTCGGTCTCGCCGTCCATGAAACCGTAGAAGCGATTGAAGCCACGAGCCAACGGCCATTGATCGAATGGTCCGGCGGCCGAGCACTGCTCCATTGGCGCGAGGTGCCACTTGCCCAAGGCAAACGTGGCGTAGCCGGCGTCGCCGAGCACTTCGGCCACGGTGGCTGCGTGATTCGAGATGTGGCCGAGCTGGTTGGGGAACCCAGTGATGAAGTTCGAAACCGAGCGCATACCCACGGCGTGGTTTGCGCGGCCGGTAAGCAATGCAGCGCGAGTTGGCGAGCACAGCGGCGTGACGTGGAAGTTGGTGAACTGCAGACCGTTGGCGGCCAATGCATCGACATTTGGGGTTTCGATGTCTGAGCCAAAACAGCCGAACTGAGCAAAGCCGGTGTCGTCGAGCAAGACAATGACAACGTTGGGGGCGTCGTCGCCTGGGTGCGGTGCCACTTCGAACGATGGCACCGACTCGGCCACAGTTCGCCCAATACGACCTTGAAATTCTTCGTTGATCCCCACAGCTACCCCTTCGTCACAAGACAATGTATTGTCACGTTACATGACAATGAATCTCCGCAAGAACCCGAACTGCGCGTCGTGAAAATCCTGCGCTCCGCTCATGGCCTGACCGATGGCCTTGCCGACTACCCATTCGAGTCGCACTACGTAGAAGTGCCGAGCGGCGACGGCCAAACGATTCGCGTGCACTACGTAGACGAAGGCCCCCGCGATCAACCTCCGGTGGTGTTCGTGCACGGCAACCCGTCGTGGTCATACATCTGGCGACACTCGATCGTCGCAGCCGTGAACGCTGGCCACCGGTGCATCGCCGTCGACCTCGTAGGCATGGGCCTGTCGGACAAGCCAAGCGACATCGACGACTACTCAGTAGAGCGCCACGTGCAATGGCTGGGTGCGGCGCTCTTCGAGCAACTGAACCTGCACGACATCACCTTTGTGTTGCACGACTGGGGCGGCATCATCGGTTTGCGCCTCGCGGCCGAGCAACCCCACCGGTTCGCACGCATCTCGTTTTCGAACACCGGATTCCCAGAGCGCGATCCATCGGAGCCATTGCCCGACGGACCCATCGTGGCCCGCGGCGCATTCGCCGCATTCCAAAAGATGGCTCGCGAAGCAGCCGTGTGGGAACCGTGGAATTTGCTGGCGAGCGTGATGGTCACGCCCGTAACGCCCGAGGTGACCGCCGGCTACAAGGCGCCCTACCCAGACCCCGAAACGACCATTGGCAGTCGCGCCTTCACGCAACTACTGCCCACCAAACCCGACAATCCGATGCTGGTGCCGAACTGGCACGCATGGAAAGTACTCGAGCAGTTCGAGCGGCCATTCGTGACCATCTTCAGCGACCGCGATGTGGTGGCCCCCACCGGCTACATACCGCTCGTGCAACGAGTGCCCGGAGCAAAGGGCCAGCCCCACGTGATTCTTGAGGGCGGAGGGCACTTCGTGCAGGAAGACATTCCCGAAGCGTTCAATGCCGCGTTGCTCGATTGGATGGCGAGCACCCCAAGTCGGGTGCCCGCCTAACCAAACTCAGTAGCGCAGTCTCAGTTGACTTTGCTGATGATCTCGTCGCCGTAGCGAGCAAGGCCAGCGGCAGTATCGCTGTAGAACAAGAACGCCGGCACGATCACGCGGGCCACGCCGAGGTCGGCCAACGCACGTACTTCGTTGATTGCGTTCGGACCAAAGGCTCCGCCGCCACCAGTGGTGAACTCAATCGCATCGGGGTCGCGGCCGTGCTGACGCGCCGTGTCGCGCACGATGTCGAACACGCGAGCGAGTTCTTCGTGAGTGCCCTTCGCTGGAAAGAAACCATCGCCAAGGCGGCCCGCACGGCGAGCGGCGATATCGGTGTCGCCACCCACATGGATCGGCACAGTTCCATTGACTGGACGGGGCCGAGAGATGCAGTTGTCGAAGTTCACGTGGTCGCCATGGAATGAGGCCTTGTCTTGGGTCCACAAGGCGCGCATTGCACCCACGTACTCATCGTTGCGGCGGCCTCGATCGGCAAACGACACACCAATGGCGTCGAACTCTTCTTCGAGCCAGCCCACGCCGATGCCAAGGAGTAAACGCCCGCCAGACATGTGATCAAGCGTGGCGAGCTCTTTGGCCAACACCACCGGGTTGCGCTGCGGGAGAATCAAAATGCCCGTAGCCAAGTTGATGATCTTGGTGGCGGCGGCCGCATAGGTGAGCCAGATCAGCGGATCAGGGATCGGCGAGTCTTCGACGCCAGGCATCTTGCCCGTGGGCGAGTAGGGGTAGGTCGAGGCGTACTCAGAAGGCACCACCACGTGCTCGACAGTCCACAACGACTCGAAGCCAGCAGCCTCGGCGGCTTGCGCCATCTCGACGGCTTTTGCGGGGTGAGTAAACGGACCGGTATTCGAAAATGCAATTGCGAACTTCATGACTTGCTGCCTCCTCGGGCTGGATCGTTCATAACGTCGAACCGAGGCTCGAGAATCATTGCGTACACCGACGAATCATCGTTGGCTGCGAACGCAGCCGTCAACGTGGCGACGTCGTCGCGCGAGATGATGTCCCAACGGGCCTGCATCCATGCTCGATCGTCGCCCACGATGACGCCTTCGACGTCGTACAAACCGATGCGACGCGATGGCACCAACTCGGCGAGATCGGCAGTAGTTGCATCTGCAACTACTTGCATCAACAACATGTCACCCTCGGACAGCGCCGACCAGTCGGCGGGGGCAGGCGAATCGGCTGTAGGCATGGTGGCCATCACGATGGTGAAATCCATCGCGGCGTCCTTGTGTACGTGCAGGTCGATGAACTCGGGAAGCATCTGCATCTCCAGCATCGCCATGCGGCGCGGGTAGAACGCAACTGCCACCATGTCCCACTCAATTGAGTCGCCACGCAAGCGATGCACCACTTCGGCGGCCATCATGACGCGTCCACCAATCGCATTGAGCGGACCATCGGGCATGTAGAGCATGTCGGCCTCGGCGCCAGTGATGTTGACATCGCGACCGTCTTGGTAATCGGCGATGGCGCGGTACTTCATCAAGTTGAGTGCCCACATCGCCTTTTCGTCGGTGCCACCAAACCAGGTGCGGACATACGAGACATTGGGCGTGCCGTAGCGAGGCGCGTGCGAGGACATGTTTCTCCGATCGGATACCGCCGCCCTGCGGCGGACGAAATCACTATGCCACAGACTTCAAAACAATTGACAGTTGACATGACAAACGATCGCGGATCGTTGTACTGTCCCCCACGTGAACTTCGACGTAGACCGCACCGATTTCCGCCACACCCGTTCGCTCGCCACAGAGCCACCTGCCGAGTTGGCCGATGGCCAGGTGCTACTTGAGCTTGAGTCGTTTGCGATCACTGCCAACAACATCACCTATGCCGCATCGGGCGACATGCTCGATTACTGGGGCTTCTTCCCCACCGATGCGCCGTGGGGCCGAATCCCCGTGATGGGCATCGGGCGCATCACCCGCTCGGCGCACCCTGACATCGAGGTCGGCGGCCGCTACTTCGGCTTCTTCCCGATGTCCGATTTCCATGTCGTGACTGCGTCTCCAAGTACCGACGGTTTCGTCGACCGCGGCGAGCATCGCGCCAAGCACGCGTCTACGTACCGCAACTTCAACCTCGTGGGCAACGACCCCGCCTACGACCCCGACACCGAAGGCCAATACCTCATCGCCCGCGGCTTGTTCATCACCTCGTACCTGGCCGACGACTTCCTCGGCGAGCAAGAGTTCTTTGGAGCCACCACCGCTCTCGTTACGAGTGCCTCGAGTCGAACCTCAATCGCGTTGGCACACCGCCTCAAGGCACGCGGCGGCGTTCATGTCGTTGGTCTCACCTCGGGCCGCAACATCGAGTTCGTTCGCACTGTTGGCCTCTACGACACCGTCATTGCCTATGAAGACATTGAGACCCTCGACGGCAGCGAGCCTGCAGTC
Organism: Acidimicrobiaceae bacterium; assembly: GCA_947505655.1. Classification (GTDB taxonomy): domain Bacteria; phylum Actinomycetota; class Acidimicrobiia; order Acidimicrobiales; family Ilumatobacteraceae; genus WLMZ01. Next base: position 7,713 of record CANNMD010000083.1, read on the forward strand.
ATGGTCGACATGGCCGGCAACGTCGACGTCATCACTCGCGTCCACAACCACTTTGGCGAACAGTTGAAGTATTCGTGCCGCGTGGGCGCTACTCACTGGGACGCAGGTGGCGCCCTCGGCGACCTGCCAGGCGCAACCCCAACATTCTTCTTCGCCCCTTCACAGATGAAGAAACGCTCCAATGAATGGGGCCGCGAAGTCTTCGAGACCACCGTTGGCACGGCCCTTGCCGACTTCCTCGATCACTCCCGAGCATGGATGGTCATCGAGCGTTCGTCAGGCATCGAGGCACTCGAAGCGGTGTACCGCGCCACGCTCGAAGGCGACACCAGCCCCGAGAAGGGCCAGATCGTTTCGTTGTCAGCCGCCACGACATGAGCGTCACCGCCGACTCAATTCCGGTTGCCTACACACCAACCGGCGGCTGGAAAGACATGCCAGCACCGTTTCTCGCCGCATGCACCGAACCCATCGTCGACGGTGCGCCCGATATGCGTGGCACATGGAAAGTGGTCAGCATCGAAGTCGGCGGCATTGAGGATCCCAACCATCGCGCCATTGGTCTAACGCAGCGCATCGAACAGGCCGGCAACCGCGTCATCATCACCGCCTCGGGAGCCACTGCTTCGGGAATTGTGCACGACATGCGTTGCGACGGCACCGAAGAAAACGGCGTGCACGATGTCGCCGAGTTCGATCTCACCACCCCTATCACGGTGGTTGCCTCATTCGAAGATGGTGTGCACGTGTTGCGCCCCGTCGGAGTTCCTATCGAAGTCACCCGCCGAATCGACGGCGACCAACTCGTGTGGACCTATCTTGGGTTCACTGCACGACTCAACAGAATCGAGATGTGATGAACGGCGATCAAATGATGCGGGCGCACTCGGCCACGCTTCCTGCCCCCGAGTTTGCGAATCCAGCGTGGGTCACTCCTGTCGAACTTGCCAAGGCCACCGTCGCCATCGTCACCTCGGCGGCACTGCACGCATCCGACGACGAAGGCTTCACCGCTGGCGATACGGGCTACCGGCTCATCGACAGCAGCCGACGCGATCTCGTGCTCGGCCACTGGAGCCCCAACTTCGACCACACCGGCGTGAAGATGGACCTCAACGTGGTCTACCCAATCGACCGCCTCGAAGAGTTGGCTCAACGCGGCGTCATCGGCGCTGTTGCCCCGCGGCACGTGTCGTTCGCTGGTAACCAGCCCGACGACGTGGCCACCATTCGCCTCGATACTGGTCCTGCTGCTGCGGCGGCGCTTCGCCAAGACGGCGTCGACATCGTGATCCTCACGCCCGTTTGACCTCTTTGCACGCGCACCGTGAGTGTGCTCGCCCACGTCTTCGAAGCCGCTGGCATTGCAACCATCGTGTTGTCGTCAATTCGCGAAATGGCCGTGAAGGTCGCTCCCCCGCGCGCCCTCCACTGTGAGTTCCCGCTCGGCCGGCCACTTGGTCGTCCGCTCGATCCCGAGTTCCAGCACGACGTACTCGCACGAGCATTTGCCTTGCTCAACGAGACATCCGGCCCTGTGTTGGTCGATCATCCCGAGGTCATCGAGGCCGATGATCAGCCTGTGTCATGCAGCCTTCCGCCACGCTTCGACCCCAGCCTCCCGCCGTCGGTCGACGAGGCCCGAGGGTTACGCAAGGCGTATGACCGAGCGCTCGCCAAGCGCGGTGTCACATCGGTGGGCCGCGTCATGTCTGCCGACGAAGTACCCAACGCGTTGGGCATGCTGCATGCCATCGCCAATGGCCAAGACTGGACCACGGCCGGTCTGCCCGGCGGCAACACCATCGCCGTCTGCCACGACATTCGCACCTACTACGAAGAGGCAGCGCTCGAACTTGTCGATGGCCCATTGCCTGGGGGCCGCGCCATGGAAGACTGGTTCTTCGACCGCACCGAAGCAGGCGCCACCGTGCTCGCAGCACGCGCCGCAATCCGCGACAGCGGCGGCAAGTTCCCGATCTGGTTCTATATGACACCGGGTCAACGATGACCACTGGCTCAGGCAACAGTCGCTACACGCTGTACGGCTCGCCGAGCTCGCTCTACACCGGCAAGGTGCGTTCATATCTACGCAAGCAGCAAATCAATTTTGTTGAGGCGCACCCAAGCAGCGATCGCTACACAGCCAACGTGGTCCCCGTTGTGGGCCGCTGGATCATTCCGGTGCTCCAGACACCCGACGGTCGGCTCATTCAAGATGGCGCCGACATCATCGACCACTTCGAACGCGGCGCCACAGCCACTCGCTACCCCGCGTATCCCACCACGCCGCGGCACCTCGCCGTGAGCCATGTGTTCGAACTGTTCGGCGGCGAAGGCCTACTGCGCCCAGCCATGCATTACCGCTGGAACTTCAACGATCAGAACCTTGCGTTTCTCGAGGACGAGTTCACCACCAGTTTGTTCCCACCGATGCCCGCAGAGCAGGCCGCCGCGTTCTTCTTGCACTCAAGTGGACGGATGCGCAAAGCGGCCGTCAACTTCGGCGTCAACGCCGACACGGCACCGTTCATCGAAGAAGCATTTGTCGAATGGCTTGAGTTGTTCGACGCCCATCTCGGCGTGAGTC
>CANNMD010000084.1 GCA_947505655.1 Acidimicrobiaceae bacterium
GAGACCGACATGCTCGGCGACCGTCTTGGCTATGGCCGCGCCGAGCAGCCCGACACCGACTTTGTTCGTGCATGGGAAGTTCCTGGCACGGCGCACGCCGATGTGTACAGCCTGGGTATTGGTGACTCCGACGACGGTTCAGGTGCTGGCGATGCGGCGCTGTTCGCTGCGCTGCTCGCGCCGAACAGTTCGATCTACGGCGGGGTCATCACATGCGATCTCGGAATCAATGCCGGCCCGCACACCTATGTGCTGCGCAGTGCGATCGCTGCGTTGAACGCGTGGGTTTCGATCCGTGTGACGCCGCCAACGATGCCGCGTATCCCGCTCAACGCAGACAAGACCAGCGTCGTGCTTGACCCAGCCGGCAATGCAACGGGTGGCATTCGTACGCCGCACGTAGATGTGCCGCTCGCCAAGCTCTCGGGCTCGGGTCAGACCGGCACCAGCTTTTGTGGATTGTTCGGCACCACGGTTCCGTTCTCTGCGGCGCAACTGGCTGCGGCCTATCCCGATCACGCCACGTTCGTGAGCAAGTGGAATGCCGCCGTCGATAGCGCCGTTGCGTCGGGTGCACTGCTCGCTGCCGATGCCAAGCAACTGAAGGCGGTCGCCGAAGCGTCGACCATCGGCAACCCCGGCTGATCCATCCGCCGCGGCTCTCATCCGCCGCCGCCCTCACCCGCCGTCGCCGCCCTCACTATCCGCACTCACCCTCCGCGGCCGTCACCCTCACTATCCGCCGCAATCCCTTTTGCATGGGCGCGATTTGGGACAACTGCTGTCCCAAATCGCGCCCATGCAGCAAGGTTGAGGGCTGGGGGTGGGTGGGCTGGGGGTGGGTGGGCTGGGGGTGGGTGAGTGAGGGGCGCGCTCGTTGATGGGGGACGGCGCTGCGCTGCCGGACTCGACTCAGCCGGCGGCCGGTCGCTGCACGATGAGCTCGAGATTTTTGAGGCCTCGCAAGATATAGCTGGGCTCGTATTCGAACGTGTTGCCTGGCGCAAACTCGACATGCTCGAGCCGATCAGAGAGTGCTTCGAATCCGATGCGCGCCTCAAGCCTGGACAACGGTGCGCCAATGCAGAAGTGCGCCCCGAAACCGAATGCAATGTGTTGCGACAGGTTGTCGCGCTCGGGGTTGAACGATTCGGCCTCAGCGAACGTTCGCTCATCGCGATTTGCCGCGCCAAACATCACCCACAGCCGAGTGCCCTTCTTCAACGGCACGCCCTCGAGTTCGGTGTCTCGGGTGACCACGCGAAACAGGCCCTGGTTGGGGCTGGCCATGCGCAGCACTTCTTCGATGACCGCTGGGATCAAGGCGGGCTCACTCACGATTCGCTGCCACCACTGAGGATGCTCGAGCAACAACTTCATGCCTTCGCTAAACAACTTGGTTGTGGTCTCGTTGCCGGCGACCATCAGCTGTTGCACAATCGAGAACATCTCGGCATCGGTGAGATGGCGAGTGGTTCCGTCGGCGTCTTCAAACGTGGCGCTCACGAGATCGGTGGTGAAGTCGTCTTGCGGATTCTGGCGTCGGTCGGCGAATTGGGCGATGAAGAACAACTGCGACTCGAGCACTCCACGAGCGGCTTCGACAACGCGTTCTGGTGTGAGGCGGGTGCCCAGCGAAGCCACTGCATCGTCGGACCAACGTTTGATGTCGGCCTCGCGCTCGGCAGGCACGTTGAGCATGTGTGAGATCACCCGCACGGGCAGCGGAATTGCAAACGCATTCATGAAGTCGACGGCGCCATCGGTGGGGAAGGCATTGATCAGTTCGTCGGCGAGCTCACGGATTCGCGGCGCAAGTCCCTGAATGCGACGCACGTTGAAAGCGCCAGCAACGGTCTTGCGGTAGCGGGTGTGTGCGGGTGGGTCAAGGGTGAGCATGGTGTCGACGCGCGGCACGCCCTGACGTGACAAGGCAACTAGCTCGGCCATCAGTTCTGGCGGGGGAGCGGTGCCCGCATTCGACGATTTCGATGAGAAGGTTTCGGTGTCTCGCAGGACAACACGCATGGTCTCTAAGCGAGACACAAAGTACATGCCGGTGGGCTCGTGGCGGAACAACGGGCCGTGTTCGCGCAGCGCTGCGTAGTGCGGAAACGGGCACTGTTGAATCTCGCGATTCATCGGGTCATACGTGCTGAGATCGATCGTGGCCATGGCTTCCCTTCGCTGTTCGTGATGATAGGTGTCTCGCTCGACCGCATAAGAGTGCAAAGTGTTCGGTACCGTTCGGGCGATGTCTTCGCCGGCCCTTCGTATCCACCCGTTCGGTAGCGAGCTGGTGGTGCAAACCCAATCTGAACAAGTGATTGCGGCCATTCAGCGCGGCCTCGGTCGCTATCCCGAAGGCCTCGCAATCGGCGGGTCGCTGCATCTCAATGTGAGCGTGCACGAAGCTGGTGCCGGTGATCCAGGGTGGCCGGTGGTCGCCGCCGACATCAACGCCGAGCAACTCACGGTGCGTTGCGGCACATCCCACGCTGTCGTCAACTTTGCCGCTGGCATCGGTGAGATCTCGCTGGCCGAATCGTTGTTACCCATCGACGATGCCGTTCGGTTGTTTGTCGAGTCGGCCTTCACCTCGATGCACGTTCATCACGAGCGACTCGTTGCGGTGCACAGTGCACTGGTCTCGCGTAACGGAATTGGTTTGATGTTGCGTGGCCCGTCGGGTGCAGGCAAGAGCACGCTCACCTATTCCTGCCTTCGTCGCGGCATGGGAATCACCAGCGACGATTGGTTGTACGCCGCGGTGCAACAGCCTGCAGGTGTCTTTGCTGGCTACCCATGGCGAATGCTGATGACCCAAGACGCTGCCGCTCGTTTCGATGAGATTCGTGACATCGAGCCAGTGCCCCACACCTCCGAAGAGGGTTGCAAGATTGCGATCTATCCGCCCGAGTCGCAGCAGGTGGCATTGCAAGAGGTGCACGCCGTCGTGTTGCTTGACCCCGACACCGAGTTCTCGCTCGCGTCGGTCAGTCAGGCCGAAGCGACCGAGCGGTTCTGGGCCGCGTCGCTGCCCACCGAGCGCGAGCACATCTCGTCGCAATGGGCCGACGGATTGTTAGACCGACCCACCTATGTGTTGCGCCGGGGACTCTCGCCATTGGCAGCGGCCGAGGCTCTCGACGATCTAGCCGCAAGCTTTCGGTAGAGCGTCTCGAAGGCTGCAGCAGTCGCGTCGGCGTCGTGTAGCGACGCCCACTCGTGCGCTCGCTCGGCGATGGCGGCGCGTTCGGTGAGGTCGTTCAAGAGTTGCAACACGCCTGCAGCAACCGCTTCGGCATCGTGCTCTACCGCCACTGCTGCAGGCTCCGGCAACGACGCGAAATCTGACACGTGTCCCATGCGGGTACCCACTGTGCACACTCCGCATAGTGCAGCTTCGACTACTGCAAGTGGACCGGCATCGTGCCTTGACGTGTTGAGGTGAAGTGCGGCTGATTGGTAGAGCGCGCACAGGTCGTGGGGCTGCACGAATCCAGCGAACCTGACTGCGTGCGCAATGCCCAACGACTGGGCGAGGGAAGCGTGCTTGCCATGCATCGTGTCCACGCCAGCCAGCGTCAGCGTTGCATCGGGTCGAGCTACGAGCACGAGTGCGAAGGCGTGCAGTGCGAGGTATTGATCCTTCACTGCGTTGAGGCTGGCGACCTGAACAATGTGCGAGTTCGTGGCCGGCGTGTCCGCAGGACGAAACCGCGAGCGATCTGCACCGAGCGGGATGAGCTCATCGATACGTGCTCCTGCTGCAGCGGCGTGCGCACGCATCCACTCGGTGGCTGCCGTCGTGGCGGCGGGTAGGCGCAACGCTGCGCGGGCTAACAATTTGCCGCCGCGCGTGAGGCCGCCGCCGTAGCCAATGCTTGGGATCGCGGCGAGTTCGCCGCCGCACAACGTGACCACCGACGGCACCCGAAAACGACGACCGATCACTGCGGCAGCCAAGCCAGTAACACCGGCCCACAGTCCATGCACAACGTCGGGCCGGTTTGCCCGACCACCGCGGCCTGCAATGCGTACTGCTGTGCGTATGGCTCGCAACACATCGCTACGGCTGTGATTGCCGATGGGAACATTGATGACGTCGCAGCCGTACAACGTCCATTCGCCCGGCTCAGGATTGTGGCCAATCGCGATAATGGTGACTGTGTTCCCCGCAGCGAGTCGCTGAATCAGATCGTGGATGAAGGGAATCACCCGATCAGATCCGGGTTGATCAACGCCTCCCGGCACCACCAGCACTACGCGCACGACACAGTCTGGCAGAGCCGAGACGCTCGCCCCGTGAGGTGACTAGTGTTCGCCCATCACTCGTGACCTTCGCCGCCGACAACTTGAGTTACTGCAGGCCGTTCTCGCTCGACTCGAGGGCGAACCGGCGCGCCTCGAGCCGTGGTCGCTCGAGCAGGTGCAGCTCACGGGACTCGCCACCGGACTGACAGCACTTGCAGGCTCGCTCGATCTATTTGACGACGCTTCGCCCGATGTCGTGGCGTTCGTTGCCGAGCAACGTGAGCAAGTGACCGAGCGTGTACGTCGATTCAGCGAGTTGCTGCCTACGGTGATGGCGGTGCTGAAGCAGCACGCAGTGCCAGCGGTTGCTGTGAAGGGCGCAGCGCTGCTGCAGGGCGTGTGGGGCATTGAGAGCACGAGGCCCATGGCCGACATCGATCTCATCGTGCCTGCCGCACAGCGATCGCAGGCCGCCGCTGCGCTCATCGCAGGGGGGCTTCGGGCAATCGATTCAACCGACTACGAAGACACGTTTCTTTCGTGGGGCAACGGCGACGTTGGCCGCACCGACGGCGAGTCGGCCGATCACAACGGTCGCGTCGAAGTGCACCCTGGGTGGATCGAGTTTCTGCATGGCTACACAGTGCGCGGATTCGCCGTTGAGTCAATGCCGTTCGACCATGAGGCGCTTACGGTTCACGTGTTGGGCCACCTCGCCTCAACTGTGGTGCGCGCCGAGGTTCGATCCGTGAACGTGGTCGATGTGTGGTGGTGCGCGCGGCGTCCCATCGATTGGCAGCGCGCGAGCCAACTGATGGCGCTCACCGATCCGCGCCTTACCGGCCCCGGCCTCTGGATGGTGCAGCAACTGATGCCAGGGCTGTTGCCCGACGCCGTGGTGGCACGCGAGATCGCTCGGCTGCCACGAGCGGCGCGTCATCTACTCGGCACCGCATCGCCAGCAGACGTGTTGCGCGACCCCGACACGCGCACGTCGTTCCGCTGGCGGCAGGCCTTCACGCAGTCGGTTCGCGAGCGCATTGCGGTTGTTGACCAGATGGTGTGGCCCCATGGCTCGCGCAGCGTTGCTGCGGCGGCTCGCCGCCTCGTCGGACGACGGTGACGATGCGCGTTGCAATCGTGATGCCTCCGGCAACCAGCGCCGATCCGGAGCAAACGCTCGATGGCTGGCCGTCGGTGGTGCACCAAGCGAAAGCGCTGCACGAGCACGCCGGTCTCGACGTGCTGGTGGCGTGTCGCACCACGCTGGCGTCGGCGGTTGTTCAGCGCGATGGTGTCACGTATCGGTTCATGAACACCGACGCTGCCGTGGCTCGTGACGTTGCCCAGTGGGGCCCCGATGTCGTGCACGTGCATGGGTTCGGATTCACGCGGCTCAACCTTCGGCTAGCCAAGGCGCTTCATCGCAAGGCCGCGATTGTGCTGCAACATCATGGCGAGACGCCTGCCCGACGACGCACGGTGTTGGCCCATCGTGTTGTGCGTCGATCTGTCGACGGCTACCTCTTCACCGGCGCCATATTCGGGCAGGCGCAGGCGTTCATTGATCGCGGCATGATTCGTAACACCGCTGCGTGCTACGAAGTGCTTGAGGCGGCTAGCACGTTGCCCAGCAACCCCGCAGGTTCCTCGGTGGCCGTGCAGCTGGCTGGCAGTCCCGCAGTGCTCTGGGTTGGCCGACTGATCGAATCGAAGGACCCGCTCACCGCCATCGCTGCGTTCGCGCATGCGGCTACGAGCGAACTGGGCGATGCGCATCTGCATCTGCTCGCTACGGATCGATCGCTGGAACCACAGGTGCGTGCCGCCATTGCTGCGCTTGGAGATCTCAGCGCGCAGGTGCACATTCATGATCCGGTCAGCGCCAGCGAGATGCAGAGTTGGTATCAGGCTGCCGACATCGTGCTGTCTTCAAGTTGGCGCGAAGGATCCGGCTACGCGCTCATTGAAGCGATCACCGAAGGGTGCGTACCCGTGGTCACGGGCATCCCTTCGCATCGCGCAATCGTGGGTGAGTTGATCGGAACGTTCGCCCCTGGGGATGCCCATGCAGCCGCACAACTCATCGGTATCGCCTCGCGAACGAGCCGCGAGCTCGTCGCTCAGCACGCCAACCGAGCACTCACGTGGCAGGCGGTCGCTCAGCAGCTTGAGCACGCCTATAAATCGGCGCTCTACTCACGCGCCTAGCGCCGCTCGCGGCTATTCTCTCCCGCTATGCGTGATGTGTTGCTGGCTCATTCTTACTACCTCAACCTCGACGCGAAACAGAAGGCAAAGATGCGGCCGTACCCGCCTCTGGCCACGCTGTACGCCGCATCAGTGCTGCGTGAGCGGGGTTACGACGTGGCTGTGTTCGACGCCATGCTCGCTGCCGACGAAGCCGATTTTGAGGCTGCCCTCGAGCTCCATCAGCCACGCGTAGTTGTGCTGTTCGAAGACAACTTCAACTTCTTGTCAAAGATGTGTTTGGCCCGTATGCGCGAGGCCGCAATCACCATGTTGGGCATGGCGCTGGCGCGGGGCTGCAAGGTCGCGATGTCGGGTGCCGATGTCACCGACCACCCCGAGGTATACCTCGAGGCCGGCGCCGAGGTGTGCCTGCTGGGCGAAGGTGAACACGCCGTGGCCGAGATTGTCGATCGTTGGCTCGGGCGATCAATGGCCGTAGAACAGGTGGCCGGTTCGGCCGTCTTGGTTGACGGCGAAATCGCTAGCACTGGCCACCGCTCGATCGAGCGCCACCCCGATGTGTTCGGCTTGCCAGCGCGAGACCTCATCGACATCGGTGCCTACCGCGACGCATGGCTTTCGCATCATGGCGAGTTCTCGCTCAACATGGTGTCAACGCGAGGTTGCCCGTATTCGTGCAACTGGTGTGCCAAGCCCATCTGGGGCCAGCGCTACTCGATGCGCAGTCCCGTGGCGGTTGCCGACGAGATGACGCAACTCAAGTTCCAACATGCGCCCGATCACGTGTGGTTTGCCGACGACATCTTTGGTCTGCGCAGCGACTGGCTCGCCGAGTTCGCCGACCACATCGAATCCACGGGTGGGGCAGTGCCGTTCACCATTCAGTCGCGCTGCGATTTGATGAACGACGTTGCCGTCGATGCATTGGCTCGCTCGAAGTGCAAAGAGGTGTGGCTCGGCGCCGAAAGCGGCAGCCAGCGCGTGCTCGATGCGATGGACAAAGAAATCACCGTCGATGAGATTCGCGGCGCACGCCGCCGTCTTGGCGAACACGGCGTTCGCGCATGCTTCTTCATCCAGTTCGGCTACCCGGGCGAGACATGGGAAGACATCTGCACCACCATCGATCTCGTTGCCGAACTCTTGCCCGACGACATCGGAGTCAGCGTGAGCTACCCGTTGCCCGGCACAAAGTTTTACGAGATGGTCAAGTCTGATCTCACTGATCACGCCAACTGGCAAGACTCTGGCGACCTCGCAATGATCTTCGCTGGCACGTACTCCACCGGCTTTTATCGCGCTCTGCATCACTGCCTGCACGACGACCTCGACCTTCGCCGCCGCGAGGCTGGGCTCAGTCGAGCGCCGCACCCGCAACTCAGCGAACTTGGTCTGGATGAGCACCGCGAGCGAGTCGCTACCGCGTGGGCTGCGCTGCGCGAACGTGAGCCCAGCGAACGCAATCCGAACCCAACTCGCTTGCGTATTCCAGTAGCGGCCGAGGCGGTTTCAGTCACTCCTATATCGGTCGAAGTCACGCTGAACGGCAACCACGCATGACCCTTCCAATCTCTGATCAGTTGGCAGAAACGGCTGCCGCCTTCGACAGCGTGGCGCCAACCTACGACGGCCCGCAAGGCAACAACCCGCTCATCCAACGCATGCGCGACATCGTGTGGCAGCGGATCGAAGGTCTGCTCAGGGGCCAGTCGACGCTCATCGATATTGGTTGCGGCACCGGCATCGACGCGCAACATTTCGCGCAACACGGCCACCATGTGTTCGCTACCGATTGGTCACCCGAGATGGTCGAGCGCGCGGGCGCTCGCGCCAACTGCGAGCCTGGTCAAATCACGGCGCTACGTGTTGGCGCTCAAGAGTTCGATCGCCTTGCGTCTGAGTTCAATGTCGGCCCTGACACAATCGATCTTTCGTACTCAAACTTTGGCCCGCTCAACTGTGTCCCCGACCTCGGGCACACTGCAGCGTCGCTTGCTGCCATCACCCGTCCGGGTGGCTACGCAGTGTTCACGGTGATCGGCCGATACTGCCCGTGGGAAGTGGCCCACTACGTTCGCAAGCGCCGGTTCACCCGAGCCAAGGTGCGTTTCGAGCGTGAGTCCACGCCCGTTGGTATGAATGGCCACACCATCTGGACTCGCTACTTCACGCCTCGTGAGTTTGCTCGTGAGTGGATTGGTGACGCCGATCAGTGGCAGGTCGAGTACTACGAATCGCTGTCACTGTTTGTGCCGCCGCCGTATCTCGACAAGGTGGCCGAGAAGTTTCCCAAAGTGTTCGGGCGATTGGTCTCGCTCGATGCCGCCACGGCGAGGTGGCCGCTCTTTCGCGACATGGGCGATCACTTCATGCTCGTGATGCGCCGCCGCTGAGTCTGCAGCCGAATGCCGAGCGCCCACGATGATGTCGCCATTCGCGACTCGGTAAGCCGGACGCGGTTCGGTGCCGCCGACTCCGGTGTGGCCCGGTTCGCGCTAGCCCTTGCTCAGTAAGGCTTTGCAGATGGCGCTCACCGAGTTGAGGTCGCACGACCAATGGTCGATTCGTCAACGTCCGTGCGTTTTGTGCTGCGACCGTGGTAGTACCAACCTGAAATGGTGTACGGAAGAGCGCCGATGGGGGATTGGCGTACTGAGCAGGTATCTTTGCTAGGACCCGATCTGAAGGATTAGTGCTATGGCTATCGCCCCGAAGCTCACACCGCTGCAGGAAATGGAAGCTCGTCGCAACGCAACCGCTGCCGACAAGCCCAAGCGTGCGATCTCCGAAGAGGAGAAAGCCACACGCAAAGACCGCGTGGTCAAGGCCAAAGATGCGCTTGCTCGCTCGGTGGGCACCAAGGGCGATCAGGTCGCCCCAGCCCGCGCCGCTCTCAAGGTCTACCTGCAGAAGCTCAACGAGCCCAAGCAGCCCGACGACGCCGCGTTCGAGGCGCTCATTGAGGCCCCGTTCAAGGCTCCACCAAAGAAGAAGACCAACGACCGTCGTTTCTAGACGGAGTCCCGATGGTTCGGCATTTTCACGAACTCTCGGCGCTCTCTCAGGTCCGACGGCTTCGCGCCGTTGCTGTCAATGCACTTCGTAGCTATCCCATCGATGTTGCGCGCTTTCGCCTGATCTACCACGGCTACAACACAACGTTTCGAGTAGATACCACCGACGGTCGCCGCTATGCGCTTCGGCTCAATGTCAGCGGTAACCGTTCGTTTGCCAATGTGGCTGGTGAGATTTCGTGGCTCACTGCGTTGGCGCGTGACACCGACCTGATGCTGCCAGTTCCGCAAGCCACCGTGAATGGCGAGCTCTGTACACGCGTGTTCGCAGCCGACCTCGGCCGCGAGTTGCCTGCGGTGTTGTTCAGTTGGCTGCCGGGTCCCGATCTCGAGGACTCCACTACGGTGCCGCGGATGATTGCGGTTGGTCGCGCTGCCGCCGCGTTGCACGCCCACGGCGAGCAGTGGATGCTGCCCAATCACGCAGAGTTGCCTGATGTCGATTCGGTGCTGATGAGCACGGCGAACAATCTCAGTAGCGAGCATCCGCTGATTGGCGCTGGAGAGCGCGGCGTCATCGATGCAGCGCTCGCTCGTACGCAGTCGCACTTCGAGTCACTCGTGCGCAGCGCGCGACGACATGTTCTTCACGCCGATCTGCATCCGGCCAACCTCAAATGGAACCGGGGTCGCCTCGCAGTGTTCGACTTCGACGACTGCGGGTTTGGTGTGCCGGCCCTAGACCTAGCGATTGCGGCGTATTACCTGCGCGACGAAGACGAACTCGAGGCGGCGTTACTCGAGGGCTATCAA
>CANNMD010000085.1 GCA_947505655.1 Acidimicrobiaceae bacterium
GTGAGCGACTGAGCCACGAACAAGATTGCTGCCGGGTTCTGTGAGCGCGGTTGGGTTCTAGCGCTGCCGCTTCCCTACCATGAACACAACGTCACCCGCGGGGTGCGAACAAACGAGGCAACCAATGTTCGAATGGAACGAAGAGCAGCAGATGATCCGCGATGCCGTGCGGCGATTCGTCGACGACGAAGTGCGCCCACACGTGGAAGAGCTCGAGCACGGCGATCTCGCGCCGTACGACATTCTGCGCAAGTTGTTCGCCACGTTCGGCATGGACTCGATGGCCCGCGATCGCTTCGCCAAGCAGATCGCCCGTGAGAAGCTGGTTGCCGAGATGGTCGCCCGCGGCGAAACACCACCTCCCGCAGCCGAGCGTTCGGGCGGCGATGGCGGCGGCGCAGCGATGTCGCTGATCCCCATTATCGAGTTGTGCCGCGTATGCCCCGGCATGGTCACCGCAATGGGCGTGAGCATGGGCCTCACTTCGGCCGCGATCATGTCGAAGGGAACCATCGCCCAGAAAGAGCGCTGGGCCCTCGATCTACTCACGATGGACAAGGTGGGCGCGTGGGCCATCACCGAGCCTGGCTCAGGATCCGATGCGTTCGGCTCAATGCGCGCCACGGCTCGTCGCGATGGTGACGACTACATCCTCAACGGTTCGAAGACCTTCATCACCAACGGGCCATACGCCGACACCACCGTGTTCATCTGCAAGCTCGACGATGGCGGACCAATCGAACAGCGCAAGGTGGTCAGCTTCGTGCTCGACCGTGGCATTCCTGGCTTCGTGCAGTCGAATCGCCTTCGCAAGATGGGTATGCATTCATCGCCAACCGGTCAGCTCTTCCTCGACGACGTTCGCGTTGGTCGCGATCGCCTCATTGGCGAGACCGAAGATCAGCCAGCGGGTGGCCGCGAAGGCGCCAAGGCAACGTTCCAACAAGAGCGTTCGGGCGTGGCAGCGATGTCGCTGGGCATCATCGAAGAGTGCCTGCAGCTCAGCGTTGCCTACGCGAAAGATCGCGTGCAGTTCGGCAAGCCCATCGGCGAGTTCCAGCTCATCCAGGACAAGTTGGCGCGCATGGAAGTCGCTCGCATCAACGTGCAGAACCTTGTGTTCCGCACCATTGAGATGAGCGCTGCGGGCAAGACGATGTCGTTGGCCGAGGCGTCAGCGATGAAGCTGTACTCAGCACGCGCCGCAACCGAAGTTGCGCTCGAGGCAGTGCAGGTGTTTGGCGGCAACGGCTACATGTCCGAGTTCCGTGTTGAGCAGTTGGCCCGCGACGCCAAGGTCTTGCAGATCTACGCCGGCACCGACGAGATCCAGATCACGCACATCGCAAAAGAGTTGCTGCGCGCCTAGATCAACCGATGCCGCTACGGCATTGATCAGAACGGGTCGCGTGGTGTGCGTGCGAAGATCTCGCGCACCATCGGCTCGAAGTGTTCGAGTGGTTTGTGCTTGTACGCGGGGTCGAAACAGTTCTGATCCCACTCGGCACAAAATCTGACAGTGGCTTCGTAGTAGGGATGGTCGATGTAGCGGTCGCGCTCGTTGGCGTCACGGCCGTAATGCGGGAGCCAGTAATAGCCCTGGAACAGGCCGTGCTGGTTCACGATCCACCAGTTCTGCTCGGTGACATATGGGCGAATGAGCGCTGCGGCAACCTGCGAATGGTTGGCCGTGCCGATGACATCGCCGATGTCGTGCAGTAGAGCGCACACGATTGTCTCGGTGTCGGCGCCGTCGCGCTCGGCACGTGTGGCCGACTGCAGCACATGGTCGAGCCGCGAGATTTGGTATGGCGATGGGCCTTCCATCTGACGCAGCCAATCCATGATGCGATCGGCTTGCGAATCGATCTGTTCTTTCTCGTGCTCGAACACCAACTCGTAGTCGGCACGCGTGCCGTCGGCCATCGTGGTGAACGCAACCTTGCGATCGTCGTAATGGCTCATCAGTGCACCATCGCATTCGTTGCTTGCCCAGTGAGGAGCGCCAGATTGGCAGAGAAGTCATCGACATCGAAATACACATCTTGGAGATGGCGAGGGCCATTGGGCTGGTACTCGTGGCGGGCATGCATCACGCGATAGCCATTCACGAACAGCATGTCGCCGGCCTTCAAGCGGAACGAAACGAAGTTGGCTGGGTCGGTCACGATTGAACCGAGCAAGCGATACGCGCGGTACCACTCTTCGAGATCGGGATGATCGAACGGCAGTGGCTGACGAAGCTGGTTCGAGAACCGTAGGTGGGTGAATCGACCAGCCGCATCGAGCGCTACCAGAGGGGCACGCGTGAAGCCGTCGGCCGTCTTGGAGTACTGACGGAAACCAACTGAAACGCGGGCGAGCACTTCGACCGCAGCCGGGTCAATAGCGCGCAGTTGTTCAAGCACGCTGAATCCGTCGACCACAAAGCTTTCGCCGCCGTCGGCATCGTTCACAAGCATCGCCAGCACTTGGCCACTTGGCGGATGCGTGCGCTGAGCATTGTCGTTGTGGGGCGGCAGGCCTTCGGCCGTATACGCAATGTTGTAGCCGGTGGGGTCGAGCTTCACGTCGAAGATGAAGCCCAGCTGTGAATCGACCAACGCCACATTGATGGCCTTGGCGAATCCGATGACTGCACCCGGCTCGGTTGGCGAGCCCGAAATGATGACCACCCCATCGCGCTGGAACGTTTCGAACATTGCCTGGCGCTGAGACATGTCGGCGAGCACGGCATCGTGATCGAACCATCCGAGGTCGTCGCCGTTTCGCCAGAGTCGGGCGGTGTACGAGTTGCGGTGCATGGCTCGGTTGAAGCCATCGAACGCCGCGCGCGAGTAGGTGGAAGCATGACCATCGCTCCACTCGATAACGAGCTCACCATCGACGATGGTGGCCGAATGCGACTCGGCAGGTCCGGTGGCGCTCCATGGCTGCCAGCGACGCTCGTCGGTCTGCACGATGCGACACGAGGCGCACGGACAGTTGTCGCGCAGCCAATCGGCAACCAGCGTGGCGGTGCCATCGACGCACTGCAGTTCGAGGCCCGACGGTTGCCACGATGCAGCCACGAATGCTCCAGCCGGAAGCGACTTCCCGGAGGAGCCCATTGCGATCTCATTGGGCGTGCTCATCCAACATTCCTTTCACAAATCAACCCCTGTACTTTGCCATACCTCGCAGGGGCCACCAACGTTTGCGCTCAGTCGCAGCGCTCGAATCGGCTCACCCGGTGGATCGCCGCGTTCGAATCATCGTGAGGAGCGCGCACCATCGTGTACGGATGGGTGAACCGCGCATCGAACTCGGCGAGCAGCCGTTGCTGAAGCGCTTCTTCGCCAACCGTTTCCCAGGCGGCCATCGATTCCCACACGAACACGAGTGTCACCTCGCCCGGGCGCGAATCGTCGAGCCATACCTCTTTCGACACAAACAAGATGTGGCTCAGGCCATCGGAGAACGCCTCGCCCAGCGTCCACACGTCGTGATCGATGCGGATGAACTCGTCGACATGCTCTGGTGCCATCTCAAAAACGAGGATCTCAATCGGCAACTTCTCGTTGGCCGTGTACACGTACCGGTTCGCTTCGGACACGCTTGCACGCTACGGGCTGCCCGCCCACGTCGTCCACCCCAGTCGCCCACCCCGCCCACGTCGCCCACCCCAGTCGTCCACCCCAGTCGTCCACCCCAGTTGCATGGGCGCGATTTGGGACAACTGCTGTCCCAAATCGCGCCCATGCACGCTTTTTTGGGATGGTTAGGGGTGGGTGGGGGCGTCGGCGTCGGTGGGGCCATCGAATGGCCGGGCGCCCACTTGATACTTGGTCACCGACGATGAGCCCATCATCAGTTCAGCAATGACCGCAGCCAGCAGGCCCGGCACGATGAACGAGGGTCGGCCCGTGGTCTCAGCAACGAACATGACCGCGGCGAGAGGCACGCGATAGCCCGCGCCGAGGAACGCTGCGACGCCGATCACGATGAACAGCGTGGGGTCCGGGTGATGCACGACCGTTGCCACAATCGAGCCAGTGAGCGCTCCGGCAACAGACAGCGGGATGAAGATTCCGCCGGCCCCACCGCCGGCAACAGCAGCCGATGTGGCCAAGTTGCGCAGCACAAAAATAGCGAGCACCAGCCATGCCGAATGCTTCGCAGTGACGACCCATGTGACCACGTTGTAGCCCGGGCTCACGAGCAGCGACTCACCGGTGAGCAGTCGGCCCGCACCGAAAGTGAGTGCAAGCATGAGGCCCGCGGCCACAGTGGCGAGCAAGCGATGCTTGCCAATGGCGATTCGCTTGGCGATGCGCAGCATGCGCGCAAATCCTCTGGCGGCGATGCCCGCGACGACACCAACAAGCAGAGCTCCGAGCAGATCGCGAAAGAGCAAGGTTGACGAGCCATCAACCGGGATCAAGCGTGAGGTGCCATCGATGCCCACAAACGTGAAGTAGCCAGTGGCGCTGGCGACGAGTGCGGGCAAAAGCATCCGCCGGGCGAGGTCGTCTTGGTACGGCACCTCGAGTGCAAACACGGCTCCGGTCGCCGGCGCTTTGAAGATCGCAGCAACGCCCGCGGCGGCACCGGCCACGAGCAGGGTGCGGCGCTCTGCATCACGAAACACTCGCGGCAAGCGGCGCTGCAAGTTTGAGCCGATGGTTGCGCCGGCGTACAGCGACGGGCCCTCGAGCCCCATGGGAGCGCCGGAGCCAACAGTGGCGACCGCCGCGACAGTTCGAGCGACGAACGGGCGCCATTGCAACGTGTGGTGACGATCGTGAAACGCGTGCAGATACTCATCGGCGGTTGCCGGCGATGCGCCCTGGCCGATGAAACGGCGCGCCGCCAATCCGACGAGCAGACCAAGTCCAGGAAAGAAGGCGATGACCCAAGGCGACAATTCGAGAACGCGGTCAAGGCCACCATGAACAACGCGTTCGAACAATGCCACGAAGGCCCCAACGATGATGCCGGTGATCGCAGCAAGCACGACAACTTGGTGCGAGCGAGCGGCCAGAGCGCGAAGCTCGGTGCGACGATGCACGGGTATCCACGTTGTGGCCTTCACGACGGATTGACCCGCGTGAGTCGTCCGAGGTGCGGTCCATTGTGCATCGGGCAACAGTAGCGCCCGCGCCCTCGCTGGCAGCCGACCACAACTGACAGGGTGCTGGATGTATGTACGCTCTCGGCGGACAGCGGCACGACCCGGCATCAGCCGGTTGCGATCGCCACTGCCCCGGGGGATCCGCCATGAAGCACAAGCCAACTACTCTTCGCGATCGGCTTGGGGCGCTGTTCGGCCTGCTGCGCGTGAGCGACAAAGAGTTCAACGCGTACATGGCCACATACGACGAGCTGTTCACCGACTCCCCCGAGAACACCAAGGCCGACTACGACAACGGCGTACCGCTGAGGGGCTACCGGCAGGGCAGCAGCGATGAGCTTGAGCAGTTGTACCGCATCATCCACTTGATGTGCACACTTGGGTCGGTCGAGAAGATGTACATGCCGCCCGTCATCGACCTGCAGCAGTCGGTCTTGAAGAACCAAATTCTGTTTGAGCAGATTGTCGCCAGCGATCTCAAGATCGGCGCGGGCGACAAGGTGCTCGAT
This sequence comes from Acidimicrobiaceae bacterium, assembly GCA_947505655.1. Taxonomy (GTDB): domain Bacteria; phylum Actinomycetota; class Acidimicrobiia; order Acidimicrobiales; family Ilumatobacteraceae; genus WLMZ01. The sequence goes on from CANNMD010000085.1 coordinate 5,623, forward strand.
CTGGGCTGCGGCTGCGGAGCCATCGCCGAGAACATCGCTGCGCTCACTGGGGCCACCCCGTTTGGCGTGAACCTCGACAAGTCACAAATAGAGAAGGCGTGGAAGAACCCCAAGCTGCCCGCTTCCAACTTTGCGGTCGGCGACTTCAACAAGCCGTTTGAGTTTGCCGACGCCAGCTTCGATGCGGTCTACGCGATTCAGCCGCTGACCTACATCACCGATCATGCGTTCACGTTCGCCGAGGTGTTCCGCATCTTGAAGCCAGGCGGTCGGTTCATCATGAACGACGTAGCAGCGCTCGATAACTACGACCGCGAGAACGAGCACCAAAAGACGCTGATTCAGCACACCCGCGAGCTCACCGTGTTCGGCGGGTTCTGGTATTACAAGTACTGGGACGACGCCTACCGAAACGCTGGCTTCGAACTCATCACATCCCAGGGTCGCAGCGCAGTTGAGATGATCAAGAAAGAGGTTGCTCTCTTCTCTCGCTACGAAGCCGTGTTCAAGTTCCTCGCCAAGATTCACGTGATCCCAAGAAAGACCTACGCGTTGATGCAGCGCATGAACGAGAACAGCGCCTCGTATATCCAAGCCGAAGAAGAAGAACTGCTTACGTTGAACTGGTACTGCGTCGGCCAAAAGCCAAGTTGAGCTTCAAGCGCAGCTGATTACAAATTCACTTCGATAGTCGTGGCGTCAGCGTCGCCAACAAACCGAGCGGCCGTGATCATGTGTCGCCCTGATGCTGGTCGCCACGACTTGGCCGCGCTGTCGCGAGTGGCAAGTCGGTCGAGCGGAACGATAATCTCAAACGCTGTGGCGGCCCCGGCAGCGACATCGACCCGAGCGAAACCGATGAGCCGCGATGGCGCCTCGGCATCGGGAAGCGTGGCGTAAACCTGAACCACATCGGCGCCATCGCGCTTGCCGGTGTTGTGCACGTTGCCGCGCACAACGATGGCCGAATCGTTGGCCGTTATGGCCACATCGCGCACTGCAAATGTGGTGTACGACAGGCCGAAACCAAACGGGTACGCCGGGGCGATTTCATTGCGCTCGGCGTGCCACCATCCGTGCCAGCGGTCGTAGGTGAAGCTGGTGGCGTCACGATCGAATGCTGGTAGATCGGCTTCGTCGAACGGCACGGTGAACGGCAGCCGAGCCGACGGGTTGAGCGTGCCAAGCAACGCATCGGCAAGACCCGCGCCAGCCTCGGCACCGCCATACCAGGCCTGCACGATGCCCGACACGCTGGGCGCCCATTCGGTGGTGATCACTGCGCTACCGGCCTGAATGACAACGATGGTTCGCGCGTTGGCAGCGGCAACGGTGCGGATGAGTTCGACATCGTCGGGCAGCAAGCGCAAGGAGCTTCGATCGCCACCGCGGCTGAACATGCGTGGCCGTTCGCCCAAGCGGTCGGGCTTAGTGATCGGCGTCAACTGCTCAAGACGTTCGTGGAACCGATCGACCACATCGGCTTCGTCGCCGGGTGGGAACAACGTCATCAGCGAGGGGTCGGTCTCGCCGATGTACTCGCCTTCGTCGAGGTATGTGTACCCAACAACCACGATGGCCACATCGGCTGCGCTGGCCACCTGAGCTGCACGGTCAGCCTGAGAGCCATCGTCGTAGGTGACCTGATCGATCGCGTCACGCAGACCATCGAGCACGGTGCGACACGACAAGTCCCACACATCGCTCGAGCCGCCATCACCAATGTTGACCGTGTCGGCGAGTCGGCCGAACACGGCCACCGTGTTAGTGCGCGCAATCGGCAGCGCAGGCTGCGCGTTGACGAACTCATTGCGCAGCAACACCACCGAACGACCGGCCGTTTCGCGTGCAAGCGCTCGGTGCTCGGGCGAACCAAGAATCGCGGCCGACGGCGACGGCGCCGAGAGCACCTGATCGAACCGAAGCAACGTGGAAATCACCCGCTCGACGGAACGGTCAACATGAGCCCACGTGACTTCGCCGCGCTCGATGGCTGCGGGCAGATGCTGCTGGCGCACCATGCGATATGGCATCTCAATATCGAGGCCTGCAACGACAGAGGTACCAGCATCGCGGACACCCAGAATCCAATCGCTGATGACAAACCCTTCGAAGCCCCACTCGTCGCGGAGCACATCGTTGAGCAGTTGATGGCTCTGTCCGCACCATTCGCCGTTGACGCTGTTGTACGCCGACATCACCGAAGCAACGCCTTCGTCGATCACCCGACGGAAGTGCGGCAGGTAAACCTCGTGCAGCGCCACATCGTCGACCAGAACATCAACGGCGAACCGAGCGTTCTCCATTGAGTTGCAAGCAAAGTGCTTTACACAGGCCATCACGTGCTGTTGCAGACCGCGTGTGAGCGCTGCGCCGAACTCGCCGACATGATGCGGATCTTCGCCGTAGGTCTCTTGCGCCCGACCCCAAGCTGGATGGCGCAACAGGTTGATGCACACCGCACCGGTGAGGTTGGCCCCGATGGCGCGCAGCTCGCTGCCGATGGCATCGCCAATGCGCTGTTCGAGGTCGAGGTCCCATGTGGCACCGCGAGCCATGGCCACTGGGAACGCTGTGGCGTTGCCCACCACTGCGCCACGAGGACCGTCAGAAAAGCGAACCCCTGGGAACCCGATGCGATCGAGTTCGGCGCCAACGAACACCGACTTGTGGTAGCCGTCGTCGGACATGAACTTCAGTCCAGCCCACGTGGGCGCATCGCCATCGAGGCACCACAACTTCTCATGATCGGAAAGCGTCGCTACTAATGCCCGAGTGGCATCGTGCACAGAAGCGCCGTTGTCGATCGCCCGGCGAGCGTCGTCGAACGTATGGATTGCTGGCAACGACTCTTGAGTGTGATCCACGGTTCAATCCAATTCGCAGGCGATTTCAGGAACACGAAGTCTGGCCGGTTGGGCCACTCGATGTCGATACGCAGTCCTCTGAAATCAGAGTGTCACTTCCACTGCAACATCGGAGTCACGAGACACTGCTTGCGCAGGCTGAACGGCTGCCTTCGCCGGCTTGCGCAGGAAGAAATAGAGCGTTGGGGCAAGGAACGCGAAGTACGTGATGACACGAATATTCTCGGCCGCATTGTGCCAACCAAAGAAACCCTTCATGAAGTCGTAGAAGGTGCCCGATGACCACATGCCTGAATCGATGGTCCAAGCCGGTTGCACTAACCAGCCATTTTCCCAACCGAGCAATTCGCGATATTCGTGAACTGCTTTGCCGGCAAGACCTGCTGCAAACATGATCAGCAACACTGCAGTGACCGTAAAGAACAGTTTCAGGTCGATCTTGCGACCACCAGCAAAGATTGCAACGCCCAACGCAACCGCTGCAACGAGCCCAAGCAACCCACCAAACACAACCGAGCTGCCAGAAGATGATGTGGTTTCGGCACTCAGCAAGAACAGCACCGTTTCCAAACCTTCACGCACAACTGCAACAAACGCGATGGTGAAAAGTGCTGTCTTTGCCGACGTGTCTACTTTGGCTCGCAGTTCGACGCTGAGGTGTTGAGAATTCTTGCGCATCCAGAAGATCATCTGCGTCAGTACAACAGCCGCCGCGAGGGCAATTGTCCCCTCGGTTGCCATCTCAACCTTTCCGTTGAGCCCATCAACTGCGAGATACACGCCGGTTCCGACAACCACACATGCAACGACGGCTGTGGCCGTGCCCCACCACACGTACCGAGCATCCACCTTTCGATTGGTTTTTGCAAGATACGCGAGCAAGATGGCAACAATGAGTGAGGCCTCAAAGCCTTCGCGTAGCGTGATGAGGAACGATGTGGTCATGACCTGATGTTAGGTGTACCTAACACTCCTGTCAAGCCGCAACGGGGTGTGACAAATGTGACAGAGAAGTGACCTGTCTCCTTGCGACGCTCGCCACAAGGACACAGGTCACTCTCCCACTTTTTACTGTTTGTACTGCTTGAGCAGTGGGGCTATGTGCACCTTTGAAGGAGACACATAAACAACCCCATTTTTCAGCTACAGCCGCTGGTGCTTCCGCAGCTTGGGCATGCATGGCACGAGCCTGCACGCAGCATCTGCACACCACACTGCATACACATTGGCGCATCGGAGTGACGCACGCGAGGGGCGCCAGCAGAAGGAGTGTTATCGCTCTTTGGTGCGATAGGCGCCAACCCGAGTTCCATCGCAATGGCGAGGTCGCCAGCCGAAGGAATGGTCTTTGGATCGCTGACGATGTCGCTGCCGGTGCGGGTCTCGATGGCGCTCTCGTATACACCTGGCAGGGTTGGCTGCAGGCGCTCGTCGACCGAGAAGATACCCAACTCTGAACGCTCGTCGTAGGTGAGGTACTCGAGGCCGAGGCGACGGAACAAGTAGTCCATGATCGACGACGCAAAACGAATGTCTGGATCGTCGGTCATGCCGGCTGGCTCGAAGCGCATGTTGGTGAACGCCTCAACGAAGGCACGCAGCGGAACGCCGTACTGCAGGCCGTAGCTGATGCTCTTGGCGAACGCATCCATGATGCCGCTGAGTGTTGAACCCTGCTTCGACACGGTGAGGAAGATCTCGCCGGGCTGACCGTTGGGGTATTCGCCAATGGTGGCGAAGCCCTTGCAGTCGGCAACACGGAACTCGA
>CANNMD010000086.1 GCA_947505655.1 Acidimicrobiaceae bacterium
CATGGAGATCGCAGCCGTCGAGCTGGCGAACCCTAGATCTGACTCCAATGTCGTGATGATTGGTTGCGGACCGGGTGTCGGTGTGGTCGCAGGTGCTCGTCGCACGCCGAACGGCATGGTGATCGGTCTCGACCCATCGGCGGTGATGGTCGAACGGACCCGCTCTCGGAGTCGCCGGGCGCGAGTCGAGCACCTCACGAGGGTCGAGCAGGCTGCGGCAGAGTTACTCCCAGTGCCAGATCGTTCGCAAGATGCCGTGGTCAGTGTGAACAACATTCAACTGTGGAAAGACCGGGCTGTCGGTCTCGACGAATGTGTTCGCGTTCTCGCTCCCGGAGGCGTAGTGGTCGTGCTCTTGCACACGTGGGCTATCCCGGACGCTTTGCCCGATGACGAGTGGGTCGCACAGCTGAGTGCCGACCTGTCGGCGCGTGACCTACGCGTGGACCCAGCGCAGACCCGACGCTTTCGATCCGGCCCCGCCATGGTTCTCGTCGCAAGGTCTGCGAGATAGCTGCCCCAACAGGCCGTGCTCGCCTGTCAGACGCTCCGGGTGACTTCGAGGCCTTCGAATTTGCCGTCGGCGCGCCACTGTTCGAGACGCTTGATGTATTCGAAAGGTCGGCCCATATAGGCGCCGGAACGCGCCGAGCGCAGGTCGCCGCCGCCTTCGTTGTTGAGGTATCCCGGCGTACACGTTTCGTTGTAGCGACCGAGCTTCATCAGGTTGGTCAAGATGATGTTGAACCACTCAACTTCGGCTTCGGCAGTTGGCTCAATCGTGTCGATGTTTTGTTCCTCACAACGGGCGATCACGTTCGCGACGTGGCGCGCTGTAGCGCTAATCGGATGCAAGAAATTGATCGCTTGGCCGCCTTGCACCGTGCTGATCATCAGCAAGTTCGGGAACCCTCGGGCGTGTACGCCAAACAGCGTGGAAGGACCATCGGCCCACGCTTCGCTCAGTGCGACTCCGTCGTGGCCGCGCGGATCAAAACCCAAGCGATGCGTGTAGTCCGTGGTTACTTCGAAGCCCGACGCGTAGATCAGACAATCGACGGGGTATTCGACGCCATCGACCACAACACCCGTTGGCGTGATGGCTTCGACACCTTTGCCATCAGTGTCGACGAGCGTCACGTTGGGGCGGTTAAACGACGGCAGGTATTCATCGTGGAAACAGAGCCGTTTGCAGAGCTGGTTGTAGTAGGGCTTCAACGACTCTGCGGTCTTGGGGTCGTGCACAATCTCGGCGACGCGGGTCCGCACGCGTTCCATGTTTTCGAAATCGATGCGTTCGAGTTCGGCTTCGCGTTCTTTCGTTGCGGCCGGAGCGCGCGTGTCGACGAAGAGCATCTCGCCCCAACCGTCGTGGATGAGATCAACTTCGGGCTGATCGCCAATGACCAACGCGGTGAAGTTGTCGATGCGTTCTTGTTGCCAGCCGGGCTTCAGTGATGCAACCCATTGCGGATCGGTCGTCTGATTGTTGCGCACGCCAACGCTCGACGGTGTGCGTTGAAATACGAAAAGTTCCTGTGCGGCTTCGGCGAGCTTTGGTATTGCTTGCACCGCGGTGGCGCCAGTGCCGATGATGCCAACACGTTTGTCGGCGAGCTTGTCCATGCGCTGCAGCGGACCGCCGCCGGTATACGCATAGTCCCAACGACTGGTGTGAAAGCTATGGCCGCGGAACGTAGAAATCCCTTTGATTCCAGGCAGCTTTGCTTTGTGTAATACCCCGCCCGCGACTACTAAGAAACGGCTCGTGAGTCGGTCGCCGCGCGTAGTAGTGACAATCCAACGATGCGCGTCGTCGTCCCAGACGGTGTCTTCAACCTCGGTTTGGAACATTGCCGCTCGGTAGAGATCAAACTTTGTGGCGAGGAGCTGGCAGTACGCAAAGATTTCCGGCGCCTTCGCGTATTTTTCGGTAGGCATATAGCCGGTTTCTTCGAGCATCGGCAGGTAGGAATACGACTCGACGTCGCACGCGGCGCCTGGGTACCGGTTCCAGTACCAGGTGCCGCCGAAGTCGCCGGCCTTGTCGATGATGCGGATGCTGTCGACGCCTTCTTTGCGCAGATTCGCGGCCACGAGCATCCCTCCAAAGCCGCCTCCCACGATCACCACTTCAACGTCTTGTGCGATCGAGTCGCGGGTGAAGCCGGGTTCGGCATACGGGTCGGCATCGATGTCTTTGAACACCGCATCGAGTTCGAGATACTGGTTCATGCCGTCTTGACGCAGTCGTTTTTCACGCTCGATGCGGTAACGGTCTCGCAGCTCCTCCTCAGAAAGGTGAACTGCGTCTGCGTCGTGCTGGGTCATGCGAACTGTGCTCCTTGATCATTCCTGCGCGACTGAACTCCGCCCTCAACGGAACTCTACTGGTAGCCCGTTCGGCGGTGCCCGATCGTCCTCGTACGACGAAGAAGTCGTTGGTATTGCCTCGACACGTGGCGGCGGCGAACCATGCCGGTGCGATTTCAGCGAATTCATCACTGGCTCCGACAGGTCAGTTTTGGTCATTCGGGTTAGATTTCATTAATGCTTTCTCCTGCACGCGTGGTTCACGTGGGTGACCTCTCCGACACTGATCTTGCCTCGCTGGGTCTCGCCCGCGGCGACACGTTGCAGGCCGGCGAGTGGTTCGTCCGCCCCGATTCGCTGCGTCCAGAAGCTGTTCGGATGCCGCGCGAAACGGCCGTGACGGGTGCGTTCACTCACATCCGCGTGATCAACCCCTCGATGGCTGCGATCGTCGCGACTGCAGGAGTTCGCTTTGCCGATGTGCCTGCAATCGTTGAGTGCAACACGCCCAACGGCATCGTGATCGTTACGGCGATCGAACCCGATCGCCTGCGTGGTGTTGCCGAGCACCGCCGGTTCCTCGACCGCCTCACCGCTGCGATTGAGCGCACCACCGGCAGCGTCGGCGTGGGAATCGTGGGCTATGGGCCGTTCGGCGGAATGGGCTACACCCATGGGCTCGCAGCGACGGAGACCGACGGACTTCACCTTGCTGGCATCTGCGACACCAACGCCGAGCGACGTGAGGCTGCATTGGCTGACTTTCCGCACGTCAGTGCGTACACCGAACTCGAATCGTTGGCCGGTGACGACAACGTTGGCGTCGTCATCGTTGCCACTCCGCCCGTGCTGCACGCCCCGATCGCTCTTGCGTTGTTGCGCGCCGGCAAGCACGTGGTTGTCGAGAAGCCGATGTGCCTCACGGCAGCCGACGCCGACATGTTGCTCGCCGAAGCCGCCGCGGTCGGTCGAACCATCACCGTGCATCAGAGTCGCCGCTGGGATGGCGATTACCTTGCGCTGCGCCGGGCCATCGATGGCGGCACGATTGGCGATGTCTTCAACATGGAGACCTTTGTTGGATCGTTCGAGCATCCGTGCCGTTGGTGGCACAGTGATGAAGCCCTTTCTGGCGGCGCGGTGTACGACTGGGGATCTCACCACATCGATTGGATTCTGCAGATTTTCGGCGGGCCGCCCGACACCGTGCACGCCTCATCGCACAAGCGTGTGTGGCGCGACGTGACGAACTCGGATCAGATCGACGTCCACATGCGCTGGGCCGATGGGCGCGAAGCGCGCTTTATCCAAAGCGATGTCGCCGCCATCCGCAAACCGAAATTCTTCGTGCAGGGAACCGCTGGCACGATTGCAGCTGACTACCGTCCAGTGATCACCGACGAGCTCGTTGCTGGCCGCGGACATGTGTCGACCAGTTGGCATCACGCCGAGGTCGCCTCGACCTTGCGTGTTGCCCGCTACGAGCCGGGCTACGGCATTGTCGAGATGTCGTTGCCTCCGGTTCAGACTGCTGGCTGGCCATTCCATCGGGCGCTTGCCGATCATTTGTTGCTCGGTGAACCTAGCCCCGTTCCGGCTGAGCAGTCGCGTGACGTGGTCGATGTGCTCGAACGGGCGCATCGATCGGCGGCAGGCTCGGCAGCGGTGTCGGGTGCCTGACACGGCGGTCCGGCCGGTAACGATCGGCGTGCTCGGCGGTAGATCCTGGATCGCCAACGAAGCAGTGATCCCTGCGATCCGCGCCAGTGCGGGCGCTGCGTTAGGAAGCATCGGTTCGCGAAGCGGTTCGATCAGCTACGCCGACGTGCTTGCCGATCCCTTGGTTGATGCCGTGTACATCGCGCTCCCGAACGACATGCACCTCGAGTGGGTGCTGGCCGCCGCAGCAGCAGGCAAACATGTGTTGTGTGAAAAGCCGATGGGGGTTTCGCAAGCCGAAGTCCGCAGCATGATTGAGGCATGCGACGCCGCCGGAGTGTTGCTCGCCGAGGCATTCATGACACCGTTTCATCCTCGGAGCGCTGCGATCGATGCGTGCCTGCGCTCTGGCGAACTCGGCGAGATTCGGCACATGGATGCTGCCTTCACCTTTTGCCTCGCTCCGGGCGACAACTACCGCTGGTTGGGCGAGCGTGGCGGCGGGGCACTCCTCGATGTCGGGATCTATTGCCTCTCGCCGCTGCTGACTGCGATGGGAGGGCCACCCTCGAACGTCGCTGCGCGGGCCACCGTTACCGGCACCGTCGATGCCACCACAGCCGTTTGGCTTGAATGGCCCACCGGCGCAACCGCTTCGGTCGTCACCTCGATCGAGCTGGCCGAGCGTCAGTCGCTGCTCGTGTGCGGTACCAGCGCCAGCCTCACTGTCGATCGACCGTTCACCCCCGGCGAAAAGGACACCTCGTTTTCGATCACCCACTCAGATGGCAGGGTTGAACGTCGAACGACCGCGGGTGGCAACAGCTATCTCGCGATGATCGAGGCGTTTGCTGCTGCGGTACACGGCCAAGCGAAGTGGCCGCGACCTCTGAGCGAATCGGTCATCATGGCCGAGCTGTGCGACCGAATCCGCGAGGTCGCCTCAGCAACAGGAGCAACGCCGTGACGTCATCGGCCCTCATGGTCAAGGTCGCACCCGGCGTACAACTTCGAATCATCGCCCACAACATGGATGGCACCCAGGTCCCGTTTCTGCTCGTGCACGGCCTCGCCTCGAACGCCCGAATGTGGGACGGGGTCGCTGCAGTGCTGGCCGCCGCCGGTCATCCCGTTGTGGCGGTTGATCAACGTGGTCACGGGCAGTCGAGCAAGCCCGATGGGGGCTACGACTTCGACACGATTGTTGCTGATCTCGTAGCGCTGATCGCATCGCTCGGATGGGTTCGACCCGTGGTGGTGGGCCAGTCATGGGGAGGCAACGTCGTTATCGAGTTCGGCGCGACCCATCCGCATCTCGCTGGTGCGATCGCTGCCGTCGACGGTGGGTTCATTGAGTTGGGCGATCGTTTCTCCACATGGGATGAATGCCGTGAAGTTCTGGCGCCGCCGCGACTCATCGGCACACCGGTTGCCACGATGGAGCGATGGATTCGCGAGGGTCACTCGAGTTGGCCCGAAACGGGCATCGTCGGCTCGATGGCTAACTTTGAAGTGCGAGATGATGGCACCATCGCCCCGTGGCTGACCTTCGATCGACACATGATGATTCTCGAGGCGCTCTACGCGCACCGCCCGTCGCAGCGGTACTCCCAGCTTGCCGTCCCCACATTGCTTATCCCTGCCGACACCGGCGACGTTGCTTGGACGCACGACAAGCGTGCTGCCGTCGACGCAGCGCTTGCCCTGCTGAGCGATGGAGACGTGCGATGGTTCTCGCCAGCACACCACGACATCCACGCGCAGCATCCGGTCGAGTTGGCCGAAGTATTGATTGACCTCTCCCACAAAGGACGTGCTCGATGACCCGCCTACTGACAATTATGGGAAGTGGCGAGACAGCTCCCACGATGGTGAAGCCGCATCGCACCGTGTTCGAGCGTCTCGAGGCTGGCGCACCAGATGCGGTTCCGGCGGTGTTCCTCGACACGCCGTTCGGGTTTCAGGAGAACGCCGATGAGCTCTCCGCCAAGACCGTTGCCTACTTCGAGACAAGTCTCACCCGCACGATCGGTGTCGCCGGCCTCCAACGCATCGAGACGACCAGCACGCTGCAGCGCGAAGCTGCGTTCGCGCGTATCCGTCTTGCGCGATTCGTCTTCGCCGGCCCGGGCAGCCCCACCTACGCGCTGCGGCAGTGGGCGGGCACTCCGGTTCCGGATCTCCTCGCGGAGAAGCTGCGGACTGAGGGTGCCGTTACGTTTTCGAGCGCAGCTGCGCTCACACTCGGGTTGGTCACGGTGCCGGTATACGAGGTGTATAAGTCCGGGGCCGATCCGTATTGGCTCGACGGACTCGACCTGTTGTCACCGATTGGGCTGCCGGTGGCGGTGATCCCTCACTACAACAACGCCGAAGGCGGACATCACGACACACGGTTCTGCTACCTCGGCGAGCGCCGACTGGCGATGATGGAGCAGCTGTTGCCCGACGGTGCGTTTGTCTTGGGACTCGACGAGCACACCGGAGTGATCCTCGACCTCGAAGCCGACACTGCATCAGTCGTCGGGCTCGGCGTGCTCACGCTGCGCCGAGGCGGGATATCGACCGAGATCCGCACGGGCGAGACAGTGCCGATCGACATGTTGCGAGCCGGCCCCGAAGTGAGGTCGGCCGCATCGCCTGCTTCGACAAGTGCCCCCGCGACGGTCGCTGCTGCGACCCAGCCAGCAGGCCCACGAGATGACGCATCAGCGGCGCCGTCGTTGGCCGGTGACGCTGCGCGACTCGGAGCAATTTTTGACGAAGCGTTGGCGAGTCGCGATGCTGCCCAGGCCGTGTCGGCGATGCTTGATCTCGACGAAGCGATTGTTGGTTGGTCGACAGACACTCTGCAAAGCGATGCCGCCACGCGAGCCCGCGCGTTGTTGCGCTCGATGATCGTGCGGCTCGGCGAGGCCGCTGTCGGGGGTCTCGCTGATCCGCGTTCGATCCTTGGACCGGTGATCGATGTGGCGCTGAACGCACGTCTCGAAGTGCGTGCCGCAAAGCGATACGACTTGTCCGACGTGATCCGTGATGGTCTTGCTGCTGCAGGGGTTGAGGTGCGCGACACTCCTGATGGTCAAGTGTGGGAGCTCGTACCGCTGATCTGAATCACGGCCAGATCAGGCCGGGTGAATTCATTGGAACGACTCGGTTAGTGGTGGCCAAGTCCGGCAACGTTGCGCCGGCCACGACTGCCGGTGACCGTGAATACCACCAAGAACACGGTTGACGCGATGAGGATGATGGTGGCTCCAGGCGACACGTCGATGTGATAGCTGAGCAGCATGCCGGTGAAGCCGCACAGGGCTCCGATGATCGGCGCGATCGTGAGCATTCTGGCGAACGAGTTGGTCATCATTCGTGCCGTTGCCGCCGGAGTGACGAGCATTGCGCTGATCAGCAGCACCCCCATCACCTTCATGGTGAACAGGATTGTGATGGCCAGCATCAGCATGAGCAGTGCTTCCATTCGGGCGACGTTGACACCGGACACATTGGCGACTTCGGGATCGAACGTGGCGAACAGCAAGTGGCGGTAGCAGGCATAGATGACCACAACCGACAACACGCCGGCGCCGAGGACAGCGAGCACATCGGTGCCGCCGACGCCGAGGATCGAGCCGAACAACACGGCGTCGATTGAGCGCTTTGCTTGGCCGAATAGGTTCGACAACGCAAGGCCCATCGCAAACGAGGCCGTGGTGATGACCCCGATGGCCGCATCGGAGCCGATCTTGCCTCGACGGGCCACACGGCCGATCATGAGTGCCGACAGCAAACCCCAGAGCCCGGCGCCGAGATAGAAGTTCACCGACAGCACAGCGCTCGCCGCTGCGCCTCCGAAGATCGAGTGCGACAGACCGTGGCCGATGTAGCTCATCTGACGGAGCACGACGTACACGCCGATCAGTCCACAGATGGCTCCTGCGAGCACTGCCACGATGATGCCGTTGCGGAAGAACGCAAACTGGAATGGCTCGAACAGGTTCATGACGTTGCCAGCGGGGAGTCGGTGACCAATAGGAGTCCGCCATGCTCGAGCACTTCCATCGGCGCGCCGTACGTGCGCTCGAGCACCTGCGGAGTGAGCACGTCGCGTGGACTCCCAAGCGCAATGAGTTCGCGGTTCACGCACGCGATTCTTGGCAGGTGAGTTGCCAAGCCGTTGATGTCGTGCGTCGTCAACACCACAGCCATACCGTCGCGGTGCAGATCGGTCAACAGGTGCACAACCTCGTGGCGGGTGCGCACGTCGACACCTGAGGTCGGCTCGTCGAGCACCAAGAGATCGGGCTTGCGGTGTAGCGCGCGGGCGAGGAACACCCGCTGTTGCTGACCCCCGGACAGTTCGCGAATGTGGCGATCGCCGAGACCTGCGAGTCCCAACTGTTCGAGTACTTCCGACACATCGCGACGTTCGGACTCGGTGGCCCACGGGCGACGAATAGACGGCGGTCGCGACATCAGCACCACCTCGCTCACCGTGATCGGGAAGTTCCAGTTCACGGTCTCGACCTGTGGCACGTACGCGACGCGCAGATTGGGCTCGCGATTCACAGTGCCGATGGTGGGGGAGAGGCTGCCGAGGATGAGCCGCAGCAGGGTGGTCTTGCCTGAACCCGATGGCCCGATGACGCCGAGGAACGAACCCGCCTCGACCGAGAGATGGATGTGATCGAGCACCAACGGACCGCCGTAGCTATGCGATACGCCGTCGACTTCGACCAGAGATCGGGCCGTGCTCGTCACTGCGGGTACATCGCAGCGTCAACGGTGACATCGCTGATGTCGAGTGCCTTCAGCGCCGAAGCATCTCCGCCGAGCGACTCGATCATTGTGATGTAGTCGAACTGCATCAGGCCGAGAAACGAGTGGCTCGGGTCGCCGGGCTTACCGGGTAGGTCGTCGTCGCGCAGCACATCGACGTACTTGACGTTGGTCTCGGCGCCGATCTGCTCGAGTACTGGGCTCGGGAAGACCTCGGATCCAAAGATCGCCGGCACCCCGGTTTGGCGCACTTGGGTGATCAGGCGGGCGACCTCTTTTGCTGTCGGTTCGTCGAAGTTCGATGGTTGCATGGCGCCGATCACGGTCCAGCCGTAGGTTCGTGCGAAATACGCGTAGGCGTCGTGGTACGTGAGCAGCTTGCGTTGATTCACCGGCACCGTGGCCGTTGCGGCGACCATCGCTGCGTCAAGCTTGTTGATCCGGGCGATGAACACATCTGCGTTGCTGCGATACGCGTCGGCGTGAGCGGGGTCCATGCGCACGAGCACGTCTCTGACAATCTCGGCGTATTGCCGTGCCAAAGGTGGGTTGGTCCAGAGGTGCGGGTTCGGCTTGCCGCCCTCGATCGGGAACGAGAAGTCGTAGATGTAGTCGGCGACGGGAAGGCTCGCCGTGCCCAATTCGCACAAGGTGGCGTTGCTCGAAAGGTTCTTCGCGGCGAGGTCCTTTGTGGGTTCCTCGAGCAACAACCCGTTCACAAACAACACGTCGGTCTTCGCGAGGATTGCTGCAACGCTTGGCGCCGGCTCGAAGGTGTGCGAGTTGGTGCCCTCTGGGACCAGGCCGGCGATGTCGGCGTGTTCGCCGGCGATGTTGGCGACGATCGATGTGATCGGAGCAACGGTTGCGCTGATCCGGAGTCGCTTTCCGGCTGCGATGGTGGTGCCGGTGTCGCAGGCGGCGCGAGCCGTGGATTGAGCATTCTTTGCCGCTGTTGCTGAGCCCGTGGTGGATCCGGTGTCGGCGCTGCACGCAGTGAGGCTCAGCGCAATGCCGATCCAGATCACGTTGGAGCTTCGAGGTGCCATTTCCCGAACTTATCGCAGGCTGGTTGTAACAAGGCGAGCCGTCGACGTAGGTCACATCGAGAAAAACATCATGTTGATGAGGCCCGGTTCGAGTCAACGGTGACGTACGTCATACACCAAATTTGGTGTTTAGTGGTAAATGAATCCCGATCAGCTGTTAGGGTTGCTTAACTGCCGGGTCGCCACTCAGGTACCGGCACAGCCTGAGGAGGCACCATGAAATTACGCGTAGTTGCAATCGGCATTGTTGCATCGCTCGCCCTTGTGGCATGCGGTAGCGACTCAAAGACCGAGACGATTTCCACTCCAGCCCCAGTTGATACTTCTGCTGAGGCCCCAGTTTTTACTGCTGCGGAGACCACCGAGACCACGATGGCAGCCGAAGCTGGCGACATCGTCGCCGTTGCCGCTGGCAACCCCGACTTCTC
>CANNMD010000087.1 GCA_947505655.1 Acidimicrobiaceae bacterium
ACCTTTGGCCCCGACCTCGAAGCCGAACTTCGCTCCCAGTACGGCCTCACGGTTGGCCACCTGCCGCAGAGCTTCGACATCGCCACCGTGGGCGGATGGGTCGCATGCCGCGGCGCAGGCCAATACAGCACCCGCTACGGCAAGATCGAGGACATGGTCGTTGGCCTCGAAGTAGTGCTCGCCGATGGCACCGTGATCTCCACCGGCGGCAGCCCGGCCGCAGCGATGGGACCCGACCTCAACCAGTTGTTCCTCGGCTCCGAAGGCACGCTTGGCATCATCACGCGCGTCTGGCTTCGAGCACACCCTGTGGCCCAAACCGAGCGCCGTGCGGCCTATAGCTTCCCCACATTCGAAGCCGGCATCGAAGCCTGCCGCCAGATCATTCGCCGTGGCGCCACACCTGCCGTGCTTCGTCTGTACGACGCCGCAGAGTCCGCCCGCGGCCAAGGTGGCGACGGAACACAAAACATGCTGCTCGTGCTCGACGAAGGCGACGTCCGTCTTGTCGATGCAGTGATGCACATCGTCGACGAAGTTGCCACGGCCCAGGGCGCCACAAACCTCGGACCCGCACTTGTCGACGCATGGACTCACCATCGCAACGACACCAGCGCGCTGCAGGCCCTCACGCGCAAGGGCTTCGTGGTCGACACACTCGAGATCGCTGCGCCATGGTCAGCTCTCACCAACATTTTCGATGCCGTTCGCACCGAAATGCTCGGCGTTCCATACGCGCGCAGTTCCACCTGTCACCTCAGCCACAGCTACCTCGATGGTGCGTGCCTGTACTTCACCTTCGCTGCCACTCCCCCACCCGAAGAGGTTGAGAGCACCTATGTCGCGATGTGGGACGCTGGCCAGCGCGCTGTGCTCGCTCACGGCGGCAACCTCTCGCATCACCACGGCGTGGGCCTCAACCGCAGCCGGTTCATGGTCGAGGCACTCGGCGCAGCGCATGGTGTACTCGTCGCGATGAAACAAGCGCTCGATCCCAACGGAATTCTGAACCCCGGGAAGATGGCGATGCCTTCATCATTCGGCACTCCCGCATGGCCATGAGCAGCCGCTGGGATCTTGTAGCGCTCAAGCAAGGCGCTGGCGTCACACTCGCGTTTGCCGTGCCGTTCTCGGTGTTGGCGCGCATCTTGCACGACAACGATGGGAACAACAGTTTCGTGGTGCCGCTCGTGCTCGCTGCCATTGTCGGCTTCGTGCTCGGCGCCGGTGTCGCCGCATGGCGGCAGCGCTCGAACACTCCGTTGTCGCATGGCATCGTCACCGCCGCTGGCACCTACACCGCCGTGCAGGGAACGCTCGTCGTGATCAACCTCATTCGAGGCGCACAAATCAGTTGGTTCGCACTGCTGTTCAATCTCACGGTCACTCTGGCAGCCGGCCTCATGGGCGGATTTCTGGGTATGGCCCTGCAACGTCAAGGACTGGAGCCCCGCCGATGAGCGTGCTCGTTATCGATGTCGGAACCAGCGGCCTCCGCTCCGCGATCGTCACCGCCGATGCCACGGTCGGCCATGTCGACTATCAAGCATTTGCTCCGTCTACCCCCACGCCAGGCCTCGTCGAGTTCGACGCAATGGCGATGGGCCGCGCTGTTCTGCAGGTCGCAAACGCAACCCTGGCAGCCACCACCGATCGCATCGATGCCGTTGGCATCAGCACCCAGCGAGCCTCAACCGTGGTGTGGGATCGCGCCACGGGCGAGCCTGTGGGGCCGGCGCTTGGCTGGCAGGATCTACGCACCGTCTTCGACTGCATCATGGCCAAAGCCGATCACGGCCTTGCGCTCGCCCCGAATCAGTCGGCCACCAAGTTGACTTGGTTACTCAACACCTACGACCCCGACCGCTCACGCGACCTGATGTTCGGCACCATCGACTGCTGGATTGCCTGGGTGGTCTCGGGCGGTTCGCTGCACATCACCGATCACACCAACGCCGCGGTCACCGGCCTGTACGACACGGCACTGCGAAACTGGTCGACGCGAGCATGTGAGGCGCTCAACATCCCGATGCGCATGCTGCCCACCATCGTCGACTCCAGCGGCGAACTCGGCGTAGCCACCGCACTGCCAGGCGCACCCATGATCGGCGGACTCGCAGGCGATCAGCAGGCGTCGCTGGTGGGCCAAGGATGCGTTCGTCCAGGGCAGGCCAAGATCACCTTCGGCACTGGCGGCATGCTCGACCTGTGCACCGGCTCCGAGCCGCCGCGCAGCTCAAATCGCAGCAGCCACGGCACGTTCCCCATCGTGGCATGGACCCGCAACGGCGAAGCAACGTGGGGCGTCGAAGCCATCATGTTGTCGGCCGGCACCAACGTCGAGTGGCTCCGCGACGATCTCGGCATTATCGCCACCGCCGCCGACAGCCACACGGTTGCATCGCAGTGCGACACCACCGATGGCGTCGTCTACGTACCAGCGCTGCTCGGTCTCGGCACGCCGCGTTGGGACTATGGCGCTCGCGGCGCGTTGTTTGGCATCACCCGCGGTACGGGCCGTGCCCACATTGTGCGCGCCGTACTCGAAGGCATTGCTCACCGCGGCGCCGATCTGGTCGAAGCCGCCGAAGCCGACACCGGTCTCGCCATTCCGACGCTGCGAATCGACGGCGGAATGAGCGAAAATCCAACCTTCACGCAGGCGTTAGCCAACGCCACTGGCCGCCCCGTCGAGGTGTCGCCAGTGACCGAAGCAACCACGCTCGGAGCCGGTTACCTCGCCGGACTCGCAGCGGGTACGTGGACTGACCTCAACGAGGTGGCAGACTCTTGGACGCCCGCTGTTGTGGTCGAGCCAAACGGCTCACTCGACCGCCAAAGTTGGCAGCAGGCAATCGAACGTTCTACGCGTTGGATACCTGACCTATCAGCGCTCGACTTCTAGAGTTGCTGCGCATACCTCCGGCCGTCAAAGCTGGGGGAACACTTCGAAAGGACCTTGGTTCGTGGATATCAAGCAAGCGGCACTCCCCACAGCAGCCGCACATACCGCTGGCGATTCGGCACCTATGGCACGTCGGCGCATTCTGGCTGCCGGCGCCTCTGGCGCAGCGCTCTCGTTACTCCCATGGCTCAGCGATCGCGCTGGCGCTCAGGCACGCACGGCACCTCCAACCTCCGGTGGTGAAACCGTGATCGCCCCGGCGCCCACTACAGCGCCGGCTCCGAAACGGCCCACCGCTGCCGACATCGAGCTGCTTGCCGTTGCGCAGACCATCGAGCTCGCCATCCGCGACCTCTACGACGCAGCCCTCGCCGCAAACTCGTTCGAAGGCGCAACTGCCGAGGCAGTCACCGCAATTCGCGAAGCGCACGAGGCCTATGCCCAATCGATCTCGGGCCTCATCGGCGCAGATGCCCCTGGCATCCGCAGCGACAAGCTCTACAACGCTCAGCGCAGCAATTTCAGCGGCTCGGCCGCCGCAGTTGCTCAGGCCGCTGCCGACCTCGAGAATGTCGCCTGTGCCACCCACATCGACATTCTGGGTTCACTCATCGGCGTCGACGCCACCGGGCTGATTGCCTCAATCCTCGTCGTCGAAGCTCGCCATGCCACGGTGCTCAACATCATCGCTGGCGCATCCACGCTCTCTAACCAGCTTGCAAGCGACGGCGTTGCCCTGTCGCCCGCCGACTATCCAGTGAAGTGACGATCATGAACAACCAGACCTCCCCCGATACCTTCATCAACGCCGAACCACTCAGCCGTCGCGGCCTGCTCCGCGTTGGCGGCCTCACCATCGGTCTGGCCACGCTGGCCGCTGCATGCGCCACCGAGGCCAAAGAGGTCAAGCCTGCGCGAGTAGGCGACGTCACGCCACCGGCGAAGCTGCCCGACGCCGTGGTCACCGACGGCGTGTTGTTCCGCACCGCTGCATCAGTGCACTACAGCATCATCGATGCTCACACCATCAGCAAAGAACTCGGCAACCTGAGCCCCGAGCAGACCGCCATCGTCGACGCCTACATCGCCGCCAACGAAGCCGCCATCCGCGACCTCGCCAAGTCCACCACCGAGGCCGGCTCAAAGCCATGGACCTGCGCCAACCCGCGCTTCGACCGCGTGCTGCTCGGTCCAATCCGCGATCGCATCACGGGGCGGCCCAAGACGGGCAGCGAAGAGACCGATGTTGCTCCCAGCGATGACCCAACTCGCGATGCGCTTGCCTTGGCCCACGCAATGGAGACAGTCGCTGCCGAGATGCACCAGTCATTGGTGCCACAGTTGTCGCTTCCCAAGTACCGCGCCGCCGTCATGCAGCATGCTCAGGCAGCAGCGCGTCGCGCAGCAGCGCTTGCGTTGGCCATCAACCCAGCCAACATCGTGAGCCCGTTGTCGCTTGAGAACGCAAACGTTTCCACCCCAACCACGGTTGAGGCAACCACGACTACTGCTGCTCAAGACATCACCCAGAGCACCGACGCCCCGACCACCACGGTCGCAGCAGCGGCTCCGTTCGACTTCCAGCAGTACTACGCACTTCCCAGCCAGTTCGGCTCACTCAACGCAGTGCAGTTGGGTGTGGGCGTGCCCAGCGGCGGCGCACAGTTCACGATCAACCTCGAGACTCCAAGCCTCAACTCGCTCGTGTACGACTACCAAACCGAGTGCTGACATTGGCGTGAGCCGCGTACACTCACGGTCGACGGCGAGTTGGCCGGGTGACCGCGGTACCACGGCACACCTTCGGGTGAGCAGGTATTGAGGAAAGTCGGGGCTCCACAGAGCAGAGTGCTGGCGAGAGCCAGGTGGGGGCGACCTCACGGACGTGCAACAGAGAAAGACCGCCGATGGGTTGGGCAACCAGCCACAGGTAAGGGTGCAACGGTGCGGTAAGAGCGCACCAGCGTGTCAGGCGACTGACACGGCTTGGTAAACCCCATTCGGAGCAAGGCCGAGCAGAGGGGATGGGCGGCTCGCCTGTTCTTCTGGACACCCCTCGGGTAGGCCGCATAGATGGATGGTCACCGCACGATTTCGGTCGTGTACAGAACTCCGCTTACAGGCCGACTCGCCGTCACCGAACACACCATCGGCAGAAAAATGGTGTGACATCCACCACATTGCGTACACGAGTTTGTACCTTGCGCGTACTGCCGAACCACGGCACAAGTGAAGGAGAAACGCATGTACACAGTTGCACTTTTCATCGTCATGGCAATTTTGCTTGAGGCCGTCATGGCGGTCCTCAACTCTGTCCTCAGCACCGTCAAGGTCGGCGATGCCATCAATGGCATCCCGGTCATCGGCGCTCACCTCACCCTCATCGTGTCATGCCTCATGGTGTGGCTACTCGGTGGGGCTGCTCAGCTCACGGCAAACTTTGGCCTGCCGTCGCAGAGCCAAAACTGGATCAACATTGTCGCCAACGGCGCCATAATCGCCGGCATGATTCCACTCAAGAACGCCGTATTCGGCGCCATCGAAAAGGGCTTGCGCGCCTAACACCGCAGCTCACAACGAATAGCTCTTGACTTCGGGGTCGATTGCACGGGAAACCGTGCACCGGCCCCGATGTCTCGTTTTCGGGCCAGCAGCTCAGGGCTGAAAAGACAGAACCGCGAAACGCTCGCTGCTCACAGCAATACCGCCAGGGGTCGCCACCGTGACCGGACCAGTGGTTGCCCCCACAGGCACCACCACCCTGATCTGGTGCGAATTTGTGTTCGAAACAATAAATGCAGGCACACCGTTGAAAGTGACTGAGCTGGCGCGCAGCAGGTTCGACCCGGTGATTGCGACGACGGAGCCCACCCCGCCATAGGGAAGGCGAAGCTCCACGATGACCGGCACCGCGGCAATCTTGAAACGTGGCCTGGTCGCAGTGCCACCCGCGGTTGACACCGACAGCGAACCGGTCTCTGCACCGTCGGGCACTGTGGCTTCAATCTCTGTCGCCGACTTCACCGTGAACGATTTCGCTGGAGTGCCACCAAACGACACGCCGGAGGCTGCGCTGAGATGCTCGCCCTTGATGATGACAACGCCACCAATGCCAGCCTCACCAGGCGATACCTGGCTGATCTTCGGCGTTTCCACAATGTTGAAGGCCGATGCACTCACGGCAGTTCCGCCATCGGTGTTCACCGAAATGCGACCGGTTTGAGCCCCGGCAGGAACCGTGACCACAATCTCGGTTGGCGAGATCACTTCGAACGTGCGCGCCGTTTGGGTGTTAAACATGATCGACTTGACGACGTCGAAGTGCTCACCCGTGAGCGTGACCGTGGTCTTCACGCCGCCCGAGCCAGGCTTTACGGCGGCGAGCACCGGAGTGGGCTTCACAGTGAAGAGCTCGACGCTTTCGTATGTGTCGCCATGACGAACGCCAACCCGACCTGTCTTGGCGCCGCTGGGCACCACGACATCAATGGTGCGATCGGAGATAACGGTGACATCGTTGGACGCCACTCCACCGAACAACACCGCTGTGGCGTCGCTCAGCGAAGTACCCCTGATGCGGATCACTGCCCCGACACCCCCGAAGGTGGGCTTGAAACCGTTGATAACCGGATTCGCCGAGCTTCGTCCGGTAGACGCCGGCCGCATCGCGTCGAAAGCCGCAACGCCTGCGATGACCACCACCATCGCGACGGCGATCTTGATGATTCGGATCCATCGGGATTGAGTGGACAACGCCGTGGTGAACAACGTTTTGCGGCGCGTGAGTCTTGCCAAGGCAAAACGACGCTCAGGTGACGCTGTTTCCGGTGCGGAATCGCCGGTTGCGGTGCTGTCGTCCCGGGTGTGGGGTTTCAGCACGAACGCCTATTCAGCGACCGGGGCAATAAGGGTGCGGCGACGGGTAGCCAATGTGAGCACAAGACCCAATAATAGGCCGAAAGCAGCAATCAGCACCGTGGATGCTGGCGAACCACCCGAAGTTGGCAGTGCAGGGTTTCCTGGAACCGTGGGTGGGGCGATTGCGACCAAGGTCGTCGTGCTCTCACCGGAAGTTGGCGGGACCACTGCGACCGTGCTGGTCGTTGTGGTCGCCTCGACGGTGGTCGTTGTGGTGCCCTCGACTGTGGTCGTGGTGCCAGCGAGAGTCGTGGTCGACTCTTCGACGACAACAGTGGTGGTTGGCGCCACGGTGGTAGGGACGGCAGTGGTAGGAGTTGTGTACTCAGGATAGGAATCCTCAGGATCGGAGGTCTCGGGGTAGCTGTTTTCGGGGCCCGAGGTAGACGGCGAGGAGTTCTCAGTCTCTTCACAGTCGTTCGAATACACCTCGCGGTGCTCCTTGTCCCAGTTCTTGCCTGGGTAACCCTCGAATGGCGGAATGATGTCGTTGTTGTGAGCATCGTGACCAGAGGTACTCATGATGACATCGCTGCTCACGTTCATTGAGCGATGCGAGTGGGATGAGCCCGATGAGCCTTCGCAGATATCGACCCGGATCGGGCCGCTGCTCGAGGTGGTGGGCTCAGGGGTGCATTCACGCGACTCTTTGGTGATGTCGACGCTCCAGCCGTCCTTGAAATCTTCGTCGTCCTTGGCCTCGACGCGCACCCGGTAGGTGTGCTTCACCTTGGGATCACCCAGGTTCGACCGGCTGTGATAGCTGTTCTTGAACTTGCCATCGATGACCTTGGTGCCATCGACCCAGACCTGCACCTTGTTCTCGCCGTGATAGCCCTTGAGGCCGATCTCGCCGTGAACCTCGCCGGCGCCACACGATGTGGACATTGAAGGAGAATGCGCCGAGGCTTGGTCGAGCACGACCGCGGCGACGCCCACCGAGACCAACGCGGCGACGGCTACAAGATTCAAACTGCTACGGATATCCATGTTTGTCCCCAAAGAGAGTTGCCGACTGCTGGGACGCCGGTCATCAACGAAAGCGCGGTTGCTCGAAAACCATCGCACATTCCCCGATTTTTAGCGACCATCGGTGACGAACTTGAGACAAAATTGACAAATGCCACAAACTAAAGCGCAGGTCAGACCCCATACAGGTCCTAAGTCTTTCGGGTATGCAGAACTTCGTTGAAGCTCACGAGTACGGCCACGCCGCCTCGGTTCGCGATGCGACACACGGCCGCCTGCTCAAGATGGCACCGCCAGCTCAGCGAGATGTCGCCGCCCAGCGCCCAAGCCATCGCTGCCTTGATCGGCGAGACATGGCTGACCACCACCACGATTTGATCGCGAGCCATCTCGAGAGCATCCACGCACGCGGCGCGTACACGATCGTCGAGTTGCAGCATCGATTCACCCTGCGGCGGGGCAAACGCCGTGTCGCTGCGCCACTGATCCCATACTTCGGGCGGGACGTCGCCCGTGCGCAACCCCTCGTAGAGCCCGTAGTCAAGCTCAATCCAGCGGTCGTCGATGCTGATAGGAGCCCCGAACGCCAAACCAGTCTCGCGGGCTCTCGCGAGCGGACTCGTAATCACGTGATCGACCGGTCCGACCGCAGCGACAACCTGGCGAACCTGCTCGCGGCCAACCTCATCGAGGCTCAGGTCACCTCGGCCCTGCAACAGACCGGCAGCGTTTGCCGCAGTGCGGCCATGGCGAACAAGAATCAGCACGGCATCAGTGAAGCATGTTTATCGCCGACGAACCGCAGCCAACTCGAGGCGTCCCTGCCTCAGCAGCAGGTCACGCTGAGCTTTCGAGCGCAGGCCAAACGTGCGCCACACCCACGCCAGAGCAACAAGGCCGATCAGTTCGAGAACAACGTTGAACCAGCCACGAGACACGCTCGGCAAGGGTTTATCGGCAAAGTGCAGGCCAGCGAGTGGCCACCAAAACATCGTGGTGGTCGCAAAGGCTCCGTCGAAGACGAGGTGCAACATCATCCCGATGGGCACCGCAAGCGCGCGCTTTCTCCATCGCTTACGACCAGCACTCGCCACCACCACTGCAACCAGCGCGGCGACGCTTACCGGCATGCTGTGAAACGCTCGGGCCCCGCCAAACGGCGCATCGAGCACATCGGCGAGCAATACCCCAACGCAGAGCCAGCGATAGTCAAAAGCGGGGTCGCGAAACACAAACCAAACCGAGGCGATCGCTGTACCGAGGAACCAGAAGAACACGCTGCGACAACCCGAACCTATCGAACGAGCAGTCGCCCGCAGTTGGGGCATTCTGGGATCTCGTCGGCTTCGGCGCGCTTGATCGCATCGACCTCGCCACGCGACAAGTCGAGATGGCATCCTTCGCAGCGCAAGCCATTGAGCTTGGCCACGCCGACTCCCCCAAACTGCGAACGCAGCGAGTCGTAGCGATCGAGCACCGCTGCATCGAGGGCCGATCGAAGCAGATCGCGCGCTGCAGAGCGTTGCGCCAGATCGGCCTCGGCAGCGGCGATTGCTGCATCGCCAACTTCAGATGCAGCTTGGGCCTTGGCCCGCAGATCGTCGTGCGCCTCGGAGTGTGAGTCGAGCTCAGCCTCGTTGGCGGCTACTGATTCCATTGCGCTCAACTCGGCGTCGTCGAGCACCGAACGCTGACTCGACAACGTCTCGATCTCGTGCATCAGCGCCTCGGCCTCACGAGGCGAGATCACTGTCTTGAGCTGCTTCTCGAGCCGGTCGCGCTGCGACGACAGCACCGCAGTCTGCTTCTCGGTGACCGCCATTGCGGCCTCGAAGTCGACGATTTGTTGACGCAACGCAGCGGCCCGCTTGTTCCACACTTCGAGTTCGGCAGCCGCTTCTTTGTAGGCCAGCACCTCGGGGAGATGCCCGAGGCGGTACCGAAGTTGATCGATTGCGGTATCGGCTAACTGCAGTTCGAGCAGTGCGTCAGCGTTCACTTACTTGGCCTGAATCGTTGCGCCCGGAATTCCACTTGCACAGTCATACACCACAAACAGCTTCGGATCGATAGTTGGCACCGGCGCATTGGGGTCGAGTACGTCGGGGGCAATGGTGGTTCCGCTATCGACAGCCTGCAAGACCGGCGAGGTATCGGGCACCACGGGTTGCAGCGGCACCGCCGGGTTGAAGATGGTTGTGGTCGTCGCAATTGGCGGCGCCGGCGTCGGCACGCCAACGCCAGGGAGCACGCCAGCCAGCAGCGTGGCCAAACAATCGCTGCCTGGAAGATACAAACGAGCGGCAGGTCGAAGGTTCGGCGGAGGTGGTGGCCAATCCGAATTGGGCTTGCCCTCAAGGGCTGCATCGGCGAAGGTCTTCCAGATCTTCTCTGGATACGTTCCGCCTTGCACCTTGCTC
>CANNMD010000088.1 GCA_947505655.1 Acidimicrobiaceae bacterium
AAGTACCAACACCGCGTGCTGTTCTGGGGAATCTTCGGGGCACTCACGCTGCGCGCCATATTCGTTCTCGCTGGCAGTGCGCTGATCAACAAGTTCTGGTGGCTGTTGCTCGTGTTCGGGTTGTTCCTCGTGTACACCGGCGTCAAGGTGATTCGCCACCGCGCCGACGAAGGAACCACGCAGGCCAAGCATGGCCTCGGGCTGCTGTCACGTTTCATGCCGGTGACCGACACCTTCGATGGTCACAAGTTCTTTACTCGCCAAAACGGCCGCCGAGCGGCCACTCCCCTGTTTGCGGCATTGGTGGTTATTGAGCTCACCGATGTGATCTTCGCTGTCGACTCAGTGCCAGCAATTCTCGCTGTCTCGAAAGAGCCGTTCATCGTGCTGTCATCGAATGCGTTTGCCATCTTGGGCTTGCGAGCGATGTACTTCCTGCTCGCGAACGCAAAGGAAAGGTTCCACTACCTCTCGCATGCGCTCGGCAGCATCTTGGTTTTCGTTGGCCTGAAGATGACCGTGTCGCATTGGTATCACCTCAACACCTACGTGTCGCTTGCCGTGATCGTGCTGATGCTTGTGGGCGCTGTCGTGTTCAGCAACCGCCATACAAAGCGGGCCGCAGCGAGCTCCTGAGAACCTGCGCTCTGGGCAGCCTCGATGCTGTCAGCGTTCTGAACGCATCAGTCGACGACCTCGACCGGTTCGGTGCTGCCCGCAGGGTGAAACTTTGCGTAGATGGTCTCGGCAACTGAGTCAGGAAGCCATGTGAGCGACTTGAGCGTTTCGAGCGACGCCTTCTTCACCGCGTTCACGCCGCCGAGCTCTTTGGCGATACGTGCTTTACGGTTGTCGCCCAACCCAACGATGTCGTCAAGCGAGCTCTTGGTCATCCGCTTGCCACGCAGTTCGCGATGGAAGGTGTTCGCGAAACGGTGGGCTTCGTCACGAATGCGCTGAAGCATGAACAACGCGTCGCTACCGCGCGGCACGTTGACCGGCTCGCTGCGACCCGGCACATAGACCTCCTCGAATCGTTTGGCCAACGACGCAATTGGAATCTCATCTTCAAGACCCAGAGCGCGCACCACGCGTTCGGCAACTGCAAGCTGACCCTTGCCACCATCAACCAAGAGCAACTGTGGCGGGTAGGCAAACTTGCCTGGCCGATCGCCGCGATCGTTGGCCGGCTGATCTCGCTGGTCGAGGTACGCAGTGAGTCGACGGGTGAGCACTTCTTCCATCGCTGCGTAATCGTCGTTGCCTGCAACTGTCTTCACCTTGAAGCGCCGGTACTCGCGCTTGTTCGGAAGACCGTCTTCGAGCACGACCATGGAACCCACGTAGTCGGTGCCTTGTAAGTGCGCCATGTCGTAGCACTCGATGCGCAGGGGCGCCTCGGGCAGACCCAGCATGTCTTGCAACTCGGTGAGCGCCCGACTGCGCGTGTTGTGATCGGCCGCGCGCCGCAGGCGGTGACGCATGAACTCTTCTTTGGCATTACGCGTGACGGTCTCGTGCAGATCGCGCTTGTCGCCACGCTGCGGCACACGAATCTGCACCCTTGAGCCACGCAGATGGGTGAGCCATTCCTCGTAGGTGTGTGAGTCGTCGGCGTCTACGGGAACGAGCACCTGTTTGGGAATACCGAGCGGAGGCTCGTCGCCATACATCTGTTCCATGATGCGATCGACGAGTCCGCCCGGGGTGAGATCTTCGACCTTGTCGAGCACGAAACCCTTACGTCCAACGACGCGACCCTTGCGCACAAAGAACACTTGCACGGCCGCTTCGAGTTCGTCTTCGGCCAGACCAATGACATCGATGTCTTCGCTGCGCTCGGCAACCATCTGTTGCTTCTCGATGGCGCGCTGCACTGCGGCCCAGCGGTCTCGCAGCCTGGCGGCGCGCTCGAACTCAAGTTCTTTCGCAGCGGCGCGCATGTCGGCTTCAAGCTTCTGCACGATCTCGTCGGTGTCGCCATCAAGAAAGTCGCAGAGCTCGGCCACCTGTTGGAAGTACTCGGGCTTCTCGATGTTGCCAACGCAAGGCCCGCTGCACTTCTCGATGTGGAACAGCAGGCATGGGCGGCCGAGTCGTTGGTGCTCGTTGAACTTGCCGTTGCTGCACGTGCGAATGGGGAAGCTACGCAGCAACAAGTCGAGCGTGTCGCGAATGGCATAGGCGTGGGCATACGGACCGAAGTAGCGCACGCCCTTGCGCTTGCGGCCACGCATCACCAACGCACGGGGCCACTCTTCGTCCATCGTCACCGCAAGAAACGGATAGCTCTTGTCGTCGCGCAGTCGAATGTTGAAACGCGGGCGATGCTCTTTAATGAGGCTGAACTCGAGCATCAGCGCTTCGACTTCGTTGCGCACCTCAATCCACTCGACGGTCTCGGCCGTGGCCACCATCTGCGCTGTGCGGGTGTGCATGTTGCGCGGATCTTGGAAGTAATTACTCAGCCGTTGACGCAGGTTCGAGGCCTTGCCCACATAGATAACCCGACCCTCGCCGTCTTTGAACTGATACGACCCGGGTGTTTCGGGGATCGTTCCGGTCGGCGGGCGCTTCACCATGATCTGCTGAGCTTACGTGGCACCTGCCACTCAAGACGCTGCCTTGCGAAGAGTGACCACTAGGGTGATCGGGATGCCTGGTCGTTATCGCTTCTCGTTCCCTGCACGTCGCGGTCACTCTGATCCATGGTTCCGCGTGGGCACCCTCGATGTCACCACCACCGTGCTGGTCACCGCGCTGTGTGTCATCTCCATCTTCGTGTGGGCCATCGACAGCACGTTGCTGCTGCACACCTTTTTGAATCCGAGCGACGTGCGCCACGGGCAACTGTGGCGCCTGCTCACCTGGCCCATCACCAACGACCTCGCAGGCAATAACGCTCTATGGAACGTGATCTCCATCGCCCTATTTTGGTATTTCGGCAAACACGTCGAAAACCAAATTGGTCGCGCCAAGTTCGCGTTGATGTTGGTGCTCATCGCCGTCATCTCGGGCATTGTGGCTTCCGGACTCGATGTGGGGCTGTACTCGATCAGCAAGATCGAGCTGGCGCTCTTCGTGGTGTTCGTGGTGCAAAACCCTCGAGCGCCGTTCTTCTTCGGCATCCCGGCGTGGGCCTTGGCCGCTGTGCTGATTGGCATCGAAATTCTGCAGTACTTCGCCGAGGGCGCCTACGAATTGATCATCGTGCTGCTGGTCACCGTTGGTGCCGCCGTGTGGTCGGCGCGTAGCTTCGAGATGTTGCCCGATCTGCACTGGTTACCCAAGCTCAAGCTGGGCGGCGGCCGCAAGAAGCCAGCCAAGCGCAAGCACAGCGGGCCCGTGGTTGTCGAGGGTCGTTGGCCAACAACACCTACGTATACCCCGATGCAAGATCAGGCTGCGGTTGACCGCATCCTCGACAAGATCGCCTCAGTAGGCATGGACGGCCTCACCGCCGACGAAAAGAAGCAGCTCAACGACGCCAGCAAGCGGCTTCGCAAGCAAGGCGACTAGGCGCTGAGCCCCAGCACGCGCCAGCGCACGCAGACCGTGCGCTGATGCTTGCTGGAAGCAACAGCAGGCGGCGCCAGGTCGCCTTCGCAGAGCAATGCGGCTATTTCGCCTCGAGTAGTGGCTTCAGGAATCGGCCGGTGTGGCTGGCTGGCAGGCTAGCGATGTGCTCGGGCGCACCTTCGCCGACGACGAGGCCGCCACCGCCGCCACCTTCGGGACCAAGATCGATGACCCAATCAGAGGTCTTGATGACATCGAGGTTGTGCTCGATGACCAACACCGTGTTGCCCTGATCGACCAAGCGCGACAACACCGTGAGCAGGCGGCGCACGTCTTCGAAGTGCAAACCAGTGGTTGGTTCGTCGAGTAGGTAGATGGTGTGACCGGTGGATCGCTTGGCGAGTTCGGCAGCGAGTTTCACGCGCTGCGCTTCGCCACCCGACAGCGTGGGCGCGGGCTGACCCAAGCGCACATACCCGAGCCCCACATCGACCAGCGTCTGCATGTAGCGCGAGATGGCTGGTTGGTTGGTGAAGAAGTCGACGGCCTCGGCCACCGGCATATCGAGCACCTCGGAGATGTTCTTGCCCTTGAACTGAATGTCGAGCGTGTCGCGGTTGTAGCGAGCGCCCTTGCAAACCTCGCACGGCACGTAGACGTCGGGAAGGAAGTGCATCTCGATCTTGATGGTGCCATCGCCGCTGCACGCCTCGCAGCGGCCACCGGCCACGTTGAAACTGAAGCGGCCCGGCATGTAGCCACGCACCTTTGACTCTTGGGTGGTGGCGAACAACTTGCGGATGTTGTCGAACACGCCCGTGTAGGTAGCTGCGTTTGAGCGCGGCGTGCGACCAATGGGCGACTGATCCATATCGATCACCTTGTCGAGCAACTCGATGCCCAGCACCGACGTATGCCGACCGGCAGCCTGCTTCGATTTGTAGATCTTTTGCATGAGCGACGGCAGCAAGATGTCGCGAACCAATGAGCTCTTGCCCGACCCCGACACGCCGGTTACTGCCACGAAACATCCGAGCGGAATACGCACATCGATGTTTTGCAAGTTGTGTTCGCGAGCGCCCTTGATGGTGAGCCAGTCGTTGCCAGGAGCACGCCGTTTTTGCGGCACCGGGATGCTGCGCTTGCCCGACAGGTATTGGCCGGTGATGGACTCTTTGGTTTTGAGAATGCCCTTGACCGGACCGCTATAGACCACTGCCCCACCGTGCTCGCCGGCACCAGGACCGATATCGACGATCCAGTCGCTGGCGCGAATGGTGTCTTCGTCGTGCTCGACCACCAGCACCGTGTTGCCCAAATCTCGCAGCCGCACAAGGGTCTCGATGAGGCGATGGTTGTCTCGTTGGTGCAAGCCGATGGACGGCTCATCGAGCACGTACAGCGTGCCCACAAGACCGGAGCCGATCTGGCTGGCAAGACGAATTCGCTGCGCTTCGCCACCAGCAAGGGTGCCCGCAGAGCGCGACAGCGACAGGTAGTCGAGGCCGACATCGAGCAAGAATCCGAGTCGGGCGTTGACCTCTTTCACGACGCGCTCGGCAATCATGCGATCGCGTTCGCTGAGCTCGAGGCCCACCAAGAACTGGGCGGACTCACCGATGCTCATGTCGCACACTTCGGAGATGTGCTTGTCGTTGACCGTGACGGCCAAGCTGGCGGGCTTCAGTCGAGCGCCGCCACATGTGGGACACGGCACGAGGCGCATGTAGCCCTCGTATTGCTCGCGGCTCCAGTCGCTCTCGGCAGCCTGATGGCGGCGCTTGATCCACGGGATGACGCCTTCGTAGGCAGTGGAATAGGCGCGGGTACGGCCGTAGCGATTCTTGTATTTCACGGCCACGTTGCCATCGACGCCATGCAGCACGATCTTCACTTGCTTGGCGTTCATTGCGCTCCACGGCGCATTGATGTCGATCTCGTAGACATCGGCGACCGCTTCGATCATGCGATTGAAGTACTGCGTGTGCGCCGAACGCCAAGGAGCGATTGCGCCGCCGGTAATAGACAGGTCAGGGTCGGGCACGATGAGATCGGGGTCGATCTCAAAGGTGGTGCCAAGGCCGTCGCACGCCGCACATGCGCCATAGGGAGAGTTAAACGAGAAGTTGCGCGGGGCGAGTTCTTCGAAGCTGGTGCCGCAGTTCGGGCAGGCCAAGTGCTGGCTGAACGTGAGCGTGTCTTGGGCCTCGCCGTCTTTGCCAACGATCTCGATTTCGGCCACGCCATCGGCCAACTTGAGCGCGGTTTCGAGGCTGTCGGTGAGTCGACGCTCGATGCCCTCGCGGCGCACGAGACGGTCGACGACTACCTCGATGGAGTGGTTCTCATAACGCGCCAAGCTCTCATCGCGTTTGAGAAACTCGACGATGTCGACGAGTTCGGTATCGACACGCGCACGCACGTATCCCTGCCCAGCGAGGTCTTCGAGCAGCGTCTTGTACTCGCCTTTGCGGCCGCGCACCACCGGAGCCAGCACCTGAAAGCGAGTGCCCTCGGGCATCAGCAAGATGCGATCGACGATTTGCTGCGGCGTCTGGCGCTGCAAGCGGGTGCCGTCGGTGGGGCAATGTTGAATGCCGATGCGCGCGTAGAGCAAGCGCAGATAGTCGTAGACCTCGGTGATAGTGCCAACGGTTGAGCGAGGGTTGCGGCTTGCCGATTTCTGATCGATAGCGATGGCCGGCGAGAGTCCCTCGATGACATCGACATCGGGCTTGTCCATCTGACCCAAGAACTGGCGGGCATATGCGCTGAGGGACTCGACGTAGCGGCGTTGACCTTCGGCATAAATGGTGTCGAACGCAAGGCTTGATTTTCCGGAGCCAGACAGCCCCGTGAACACGATGAGCTTGTCACGCGGAAGGTCGACGCTGACATTGCGCAGGTTGTGCTCGCGAGCGCCGCGAACGATGATCTTGTCGGCCATTGAACGAACCTATCTAGAGAAGCAGAGCGAGGGGAAACGGAGAACTGGGTCAGCCGGCATCGCGAAGCTCGCGACGAAGGTCGTTGATTTCGTCGCGCAGGCGCGCTGCGTACTCGAAGCGAAGCTCGACCGATGCTTCGTGCATTTCTTCTTCGAGGGTGAGAATGAGCCGGGCCAACTCTTGCTGCGGCAGCGTCTTGATTTCGCGCTGCACCTTGTCTCGCTCGCGCTGCTTGCGCCGATCTTTGCCGGGCACCGGCGCCGACGAGTCGGGACGAAGCAGCGACAAGATGTCGCCCACGGCCTTGCGGATGGTCTGCGGATTGATGCCGTGCTCAAGGTTGTACGCAATCTGGCGCTCGCGTCGACGCTGCGTTTCTTCGATAGCCCGAGCCATTGAGTTGGTGATGCGATCGGCGTACATGATGACTTGACCATCTACGTTTCGAGCCGCACGACCCATGGTCTGGATCAGTGATGTCTCGCTGCGCAGGAAGCCTTCTTTGTCGGCGTCAAGAATGGCGACCAACGACACCTCGGGAAGGTCGAGACCCTCGCGCAACAGGTTGATGCCCACCAGCGCGTCGAACTCGCCGAGGCGAAGGCCGCGCAGCGTCTCGATGCGCTGGATGGTGTCGATGTTGCTGTGCATGTAACGCACGCGCAGGCCTTGCTCGAGTAGGTACTCGGTGAGGTCTTCGGCCATCTTCTTGGTGAGCGTGGTGATGAGCACGCGGTCACCCTGAGCGACACGGGCGTTTACGTTTTCGATGAGGTCGTCGATTTGACCCTTGGTGGGTTTGACGATGACCTCTGGGTCGATGAGACCAGTTGGGCGCACGATCTGCTCGACCACTCGCTGCGACACCTTGAGTTCGTATGCCGACGGAGTGGCCGACAAGAACACGCACTGCGGAATACGTTCGAGCACTTCTTCGAATCGCAGCGGCCGGTTGTCGCGCGCGCTGGGCAGACGAAACCCGTGCTCGACCAACTGGTCTTTGCGGCTGAGGTCGCCCATGTATTGGCCGTGCAACTGCGGCACGGCGACATGGCTTTCGTCGATGACCAACAAGAAGTCGTCGGGGAAGTAATCGATGAGGGTGAACGGCGGTTCGCCATGGGTGCGGCCATCGATATGCATCGAGTAGTTCTCGATGCCGTTGCAATAGCCCACTTCTTGAATCATCTCGAGGTCGTACTCGGTGCGCATACGCAGTCGCTGCACCTCGAGCAACTTGCCCTCGGCCTGGAACCACGCCAAGCGCTCTTGCAGTTCGGCTTCGATGCCGATGACCGCCTTGCGCATGCGTTCGTCGCCAGCCACATAGTGAGTGGCGGGAAACACCATCACCTCAGTCATCTCGCTGAGCTGCTCGCCGGTGAGCGGGTCGATCATCGTGATGCGGTCGACAGTGTCGCCGAACATCTCGATGCGCAACACGTTTTCGTCGTATGACGGATGGACCTCGATGGTGTCGCCGCGCACTCGGAACTTGCCGCGACCCAACGCAATGTCGTTGCGGTCGAATTGCAGATCGACGAGCCGACGCAAGATGCTGCGCTGGTCGTAATCGACACCTGTGTGCAGCTCGAGCAACTGGCCCTTGTATTCGGCGGGGTTACCCATGCCGTAGATGCAGCTGACCGATGCCACCACGATGGTGTCACGACGAGTGAGCAACGCTGCCGTAGCGCTGTGTCGCAACCGGTCGATCTCGTCGTTGACCGATGAGTCTTTTTCGATGTAGGTGTCGCTCGAGGCCATGTATGCCTCGGGCTGGTAGTAGTCGTAATAACTCACGAAGTACTCGACCCGGTTGTCGGGGAAGAACTCGCGCATCTCTTGCGCCAGCTGAGCGGCGAGAGACTTATTGGGAGCCAAGATCAGCGTTGGCTTTTGGACGTTCTCGATGGTCCACGCAATGGTGGCCGACTTACCCGAGCCGGTAATGCCCAGCAAGGTCTGAAATCGAAGGCCTTGTTCGATGCCTTCAGTGAGGCTGGCCACCGCTGCTGGTTGATCACCAGCAGGGGCGAAATCGGAGACCACCTTGAACGGAATCACCCGGCGAGTGTATCAGCGAACAATCGTTCGACTTACGCCAAGCTCTTGCCATCGGTGGCGTCAGGTGGGTCGACCGGATCGGCGAGGCGCTGGTCGTCGGCAGCAACCGGCTCTAATCCCTGCATCCATTCCCACAATGCGGGCAGCAACAGCGCCAGCGCGTCGCGGTCGCCTGAGTTGTCGATGACATAGTCGGCCTTCGCCAAGCGCTCTTCGCGTGTGGCCTGGCGAGCAATACGCGCCCGCGCATCGGTTTCGTCCATACCGCGAATGTTCACCAGACGATCGATAGCGATATCGACTGGCGTGTCGACAACAGCAACGCCTGCCACCGGGTACCGACTGTTCTCGATGAGCAACGGCACGTCGAGCACCACCACCGAGTCGGTACCGAGGTGCTCGCGCATGCGTGACCGGATCGCCCGGCCAATTTCGGGGTGAACCAAGGCATTGAGCTCTTTGAGGATCTCGGGGTTTGGAAACACGATGGCGGCCAACGCCAAGCGATCGAGCGACC
The DNA here is from genome assembly GCA_947505655.1 of Acidimicrobiaceae bacterium. Taxonomy (GTDB): domain Bacteria; phylum Actinomycetota; class Acidimicrobiia; order Acidimicrobiales; family Ilumatobacteraceae; genus WLMZ01. The sequence goes on from CANNMD010000088.1 coordinate 9,052, forward strand.
CATCGGCGGCCACAATCTCTTGGCCAAACCGCTCGACGATTGCGTTGAATACGGGTGCGCCCGGCTGCTGCAACTCACGCGTCATCGCATCAGCATCGATGATCACGGCACCAAGTCGAGCGAGTCCCTCAGACACTGTTGATTTACCCGAACCGATGCCACCTGTAAGTCCAACAACAATCATGCACCGACGGTAGCAACTAGCGCAGCTACCATCAGAACCTTGATGAGTGAACCCATTGAACCGCGCGAACCGTCACGGCCTCTCTTGATTGGCTTTGGACAAAGCGGACCCAAGCCAAGCGAAGTAGAGCCACCCTCGTGGCCGCTCGTTGAGCGCCGACGATCGCACCCCAGCACCTTCATTGGCGTCGATCGTCGCCTCGTCGATCGTGGTGGCACGAGCAATTCCGGGTCCACCGTGCAGGCCGCGCCGCTCTTGCCATTTCGCCTCGCAGGCCTGATCGGTGCGGCGTTCCGCGGGCTGAGCCTCTACTCAACCACCAGCTGGGATCTCAACATCGCCAGCGCCGTGGTTCTTGCGTACACCATCTTTGCGCTCGTTCGCCCAGTGCCGTACCGCAACGACAACCGCACCCGCATGCGCGTGGTCATTGAGGCTGCCCTCATTACGGCCACCATATTGATGAGCGGGGGCTGGGCTTCACCACTCGCAGTGTGTCTTGTTCCGACCTGCATGTTGGCCGGATTCGTAGGCGGCACCGTTTTCAGCGCCCAGGTTGGCGGCGCCGCCGCCGCGATCATTACCACCACCTTCCTGCAAGACGTTGGCACCCAAAATGGCGTGGGTCAATCCGAACTCTGGATCGGCCTGCTGCTCTTGGTTGCCGTCACTAGCGGCGTGTCGCACAGAGCCTCCATCGAGTCGGCCCGCAATCAACAGGCGGCACTCGATCGAGTCGGACGCCTCGCCGAAGCCAACGCGCTGCTGTTCTCGTTGCAACGCATCGCCCAGACCTTGCCAGCGTCGCTCGACCTTCAAGACGTGCTCGACTCAACAG
>CANNMD010000089.1 GCA_947505655.1 Acidimicrobiaceae bacterium
ATCGCGCTGTGGTCGTTGGGTAACGACGATGCGTCGGTGTGGCAGGGCATCGCGGCCGCTCGCGCCGACCTTGCGCAGTGGCCGTAGTCGATGGTCGACTGCAGCGCGATGCGATGGCTACAGCCGGCTGAACAATCGCACAGCTTGCTCGGCAGCTTTGGCGCGTACCTCGGTGATATCCACCCGCGTGCAGACACCGTTGTCGAGCAACAGGTCACCATCGCCATTGCGGACATCGAGCGCTCTGATGCCGGGCGTGAACGCCACGTGCCACGGCGAATCGACGTGATCGTAATTCCAGGTGACCTCGTCTGAGAGCGCCTCGGGAACAAGCTGCCAGCCGTTTGCGAGCCACTGCCACGCAGCCTCGGGCGACGCAGTGACATCGTTGGCGCGGTGGGCCACATAGGCCAAGCGAAACTCTTCGAGCATGTCGGCACCGATGCCATCGGTACCCAGCACAACCAAGTTCGGCCGTTGCGCCGGAAACGCATAGCCGACAGCGTTGTTCATGTTGCTGCGCGGATTATGAGCTAACGCTCCGCTGAGGTATCGGTTGAGATGAACGCCATGCACGAGCAGCCAGTTGCTTGCGGTGAGATGGTCGAGTCGAGCAGCTGCAGCGGAGTCGATCTCGCCTTCTCCGACGTGAACGTGAACGCCCACCTCGAGCTCGTTGGCAAGATCGGCAGCGGCTTGAAGAGTCTCATCGCTACATGTGAAGGCGGCATGAATGCCAACCATTCCACGTCCGCCGCCGCGGATGAATCGTTCGCACTCGGCGAGTCCGCGCGTGGCGGCCGAGGTCATCGATGTAGGCGGAAGTGCTGAGTCCCAGAGGGACCCGTTGTCCTGCCAGCGATCGGTGACGCCATAGGCGCACACCACGCGCACGCCCACTTGGGCGCACGCGTCGGCGATGACCTGAAGGCTGCCTTCAATCGCGTTGGGTCCTTCGTGGTGGTCGATAATCGCGGTGGTGCCGCTTTGTAGCGCCTCGACTGCTCCGAGCATCGCGCTCCACTTGAGCATCTCAAGATCGAGTGCCGCGTCGAGTCGCCACCACACCTGCTGCAGGATCGACAAGAAGTTGTAGGGGCGCTCAGGTGGAGCCGGCATGCCGCGCGCCAGCGACGAATACAGATGGTGGTGAGCGCACACCAGACCAGGCGTGATGGCCGACATCAGTGGTGTTCGCCACGCCAGATGGGTGAGCGCGGAGGTTCGAACATGGCCGCCATTGGCTGCCCGTCGATAGCGGCAAACGCCATCGGGCCCCACCAGGAAGCGCCGGCCGCGCCAGCGGGCAGCGAGTCGCGCGAGAACCAGCCGACGTCGGCGGTCTCAAGTGGATGCGGCTTGAGTTCGCCGCCGGTGGCCCGACAATGGAACAGCAGCATGTACATCGCAAAGCGAGTGAAGCCCATGCGTTGGCCATCGAGCACAGCAATGATCTGCACCGGTTCGCACTCGATGCCGGTCTCTTCGAGCACTTCTTTGACGACGACTTCGGCAGGTGAGTAGCCGGCGTCGGCCCAGCCGGTTGGGTACAACCAGATGAAGCTGTCAGAGCGCTGCACGAGCAGAATCTCGCCGTCGTCGTTGCCAACAATGGCGCCGATTGCGACCTTTGGGGTCACGTATCCGGGCACGCCTTCGCCGACGCTTTCCATCCATTCCTGAATGAAGTGATCTTGCTCGCGGCGTACCTCGAGGGCATCGTCGGCGGCCGCTTTGATGTCGCCTGCGACGTGCAGCACTTCTTCGAAACGCTCACGCTCGTACAGGCTCTGGGTGAAGCTCAAACCGGTGCGCGCAATGCCAGCGAGCGCTTCGCTCCAGCGAACCAAATCTCGGGTGAAGTCCTGTGGGTTTGGGTCACTCACGGGGGCGACCCTACCGCAGGGGTCATCACGCAGGTCCTATCGCAGCGACCCAAATGACGGAGTTACTCGCCTTGATCCTGAGGCGCATCTCGTTGGTGTCGACGGTTGAGAACGGTCTTGGCTTTCCACGCCCCCCAGATGAGGCCCGGTTCTTGCAGCGACTCGTCGACATCGGCCCACGCCGCTGGACTGAGGTCGTAGATGTCGTCAGGGAACGACCGCAATGAGAAGTCGCCGCGCTGCGGCGGCGTGACACCTGCAGCGCGCAGCACCGACGTTGGGTAGCGAACAGCGTTGCGCAAGACACTGAGCGGATTGCTGCGCTGAACGTCGACATCTGTGGCCAACAACTCGTTCATCTCGCGCTGCACCATCGGCGCAGCGGATTGCGCCATCTGGCGCGCATCGGCCAACAACTGATCTGAATGCGGATACCCAGCTCGACGAGCCGTGTTCATCACGCAGCCCACAAGCCACTGGGCCAAGACGGCCTCGACTGCATCGGCAAGCCGTTGCGGATATTCGTTCACCCGCCCATCCTCGCACGGCGGTACCGAATCCCTCTACGGGTACGCACCTACACTTGCCGCTGATGAGCACGCGTCGATCGGCCAAATTGCTGAGGCACGTGCCGTTGTTCCCAATCGCTGTGCTGGGCGCTGTGTTAGTGGCTTGCAGCGCGGCTCCAGTTTCAACAACGCCTTCAGCTCCGCCCGACTCGTCAGTGCCCAACGATCCAAACGTGAGGGCCGACGACGGCATCTTGCGCATTGGCATGTTGCTGCCAGCGAGCGGCGAAGGAGCAGCCATCGGGCAGTCGGCGCGTGCTGCGGTTCGTGTTGCCGTTGCGCAAGCCAATGCCAACGGTGGAGTTCGCGATCGACCTGTCGAACTCGTGATCCGCGACGAAGGCTCCGATGCGGCGTCGGCGGCAGCGAGCTTTCAAGAGTTGGTCGACTCACAGGTCGATGTGATGGTCGGTCCCGCGTCGTCGAACGTAGCGATCTCGCTGGCGTCGACCATCGCAAGTTCAGGCATTGCCGCGTGCTCGCCAAGCGCGTCGACCATGGCGCTCGACAACATTCCGTCACGCAGCATGCTGTTCCGAACGATTGCCTCAGACAGCTTGCAGGCCGAAGCAATGGCCGAAGCCATCGAGCAGACCGGCTCCAAAACGGCTGCCATCACCTTTGTCGATGATGGCTACGGGCGACCCTTTGCGCAGGCGTTGCAGTTAGCGCTCAGCCGACGGAGCATCAAGGTCAGCGAATTCGCTGGGTTTGCCGTTGGCGACGACGAGTTCGCTCCTGAGGCCAAGGCGTTGTTGGCATCTCAGCCTGATGCGATCGCTCTCATTGGAGACGCCGATGCCGGTTCGCGCATGTTAGTGGCGCTTGCGCAAGCCACTGATGCGAAGCCTCGCGACATCGTTGTGAACGATGCGCTTCGACGCCCGATGTCGATCGGAGTGCTTGGCTCGATCGCGCCGGCGGTGCGCGCCAAGCTCGTCGGAGTGTCGCAGAACGTGGTGACTGCTGACGACGAACGAGAAAGCGGCAAACTCGTCGCAGACATTGCTGAGCTCACCAAGGAGACGGCTTCTGGGCTCTTTGCGACTCAGGCCTTTGACTGCGCGAATTTGTTCATGCTCGCAGCAATTCAAAGTGGCTCAACTCGAGCGGACCTCATTGCCGACGAAGTCGGTTCTGTCAGCGTTGGCGGGTCGGCATGTTTGAGTTTTGTTGCGTGTGCCACGTTGCTTGCCGATGCTCGCAACATTGACTACGACGGCCCAAGTGGGCGGCTGCAACTAGGACTCAACGGCGATCCGTCGAGTGCCGACTTCGAGGAATTCATCTTTGATCCCGATGGCCGCGACATTCATAAGTCGTCGATCACAGTTACTGCCGACGGGCGCTGAGCCCGCGATTACTTGTAGTCGACGAAGAGCTGTTCGGGCGGCGTGACCATGCCCACGTAGAACTGTCCAAAGTCGGCGTAGATGGCCGAGGCCCGATCGAAGCGCATCGTGTAGACCACGTCTTTGAGGTCGTCGACATGGTTGCCAAACAGCGTGACGCCCCACTCGAACTCATCGAGGCCCGACGAGGCGGTGATGAGTTGCACGATGCGGCCAGCAAAGGTGCGGCCACTCTTGCCGTGGTCTTGCATCAACTCGACACGCTCTTCGTACGGCAAGGTGAACCAGTTGGCGCCTTGCTCGCGTCGCTTCGACATCGGGTAGAAACAGAACGCGTGCTTGCCCTCGGGAGGAAGCACCGGATACAAACGTGGCTGCAGCATCTCGGCAGGCATGTTCTTCGCGTATTCGCTGACCTCGGTGATCGAGACGTAGCTGTCGCTTACGGTGAGGCCCGCAACTTGCACCCGGGCCTGCAGGCGGCGCAGCACGCGCATATCGGCGTGCAACGCCATGATCGCGACGTCGCACTTGTGGCCGAGCATTGCGGCCGTGATGACCTGAGCGCCTTCGGCTTGGGCTGCTTTGATGCCAGCAGTGAACACGTCGTTATCGAGGTGTTCGGAGTTGTGGCAGAACAGGTGCAGGACCGTGAGGCCCGTGCTTGGAACGACGGGCTGGGACTGGGTCGACATGGCATGCACGCTACCGGCCGGTGCGTGCCAGCACTATTCGCCGACCCGGTCAGTCGAGTCGTTCGGGCGAATAGATGTTGAGCCGATCGGAGCGTACGAACCCGGCGAGCACCAGGTTGGCGCGCCGCGCGGTCTGCACCGCAAGCGATGTGGGGGCGCTCACGCTGACGAGCACGCTGAAGCCGCCGGCCCATGCCTTTTGCACCATCTCGAAGCTTGATCGCCCGCTCACAAACAGTCCGAGTCCGGTGGCAGGCAGCTGATGATCAAGCAACATTCGCCCGATCACCTTGTCGACAGCGTTGTGGCGACCGACGTCTTCTCGGGTGAGCGAGATGTTGCCCTGTGCGTCGAACACCGCTGCGCCGTGAACAGCGCCGGTGCTACTGAACAACGCTTGGCTGGCGAGGACCCGCGCACAAATATCGGGGAATGTATCGAAGTCGAAACCGACGGCATTGGCTGGGTCGAGCGGAGCCAGTTGGCTGCAGAGTTGGTCGATGCTGTCGTTACCGCACAGCCCGCAACTGCTCGACGTGGTGCCGAGCCGCGGAGTTGGCGTGGGTGCGCGCCCACCAGTTTCGACAGTGACCACGTTGAACTCACTGGTTACGGCTGAACCATTCGCGCAGTAACGAACACTGGTGACGGGCATGCCGCCGAGCGCTCCCTCGGTATGGCAAAAGCCGACGGCAAGTTCATAGTCGTTGCCCGGGGTGCGCATCGTGGTGCTGATCTGCACGCCATCGAGCTGGATCGACATGGGCTCTTCGACGATGAGGTCGTCGGGTTCGCGACGCCGCGGCCCGCCCGAGGTAACCCGGGTGACGAGCAGTTTGTCGGTGCGGCTGCGGGGCATCACTTATTGAGAGTAGCGAACCTGCCTAACGTTTTCGTGCTGTCCGGGGAAGGCAGCCACGCGGCCATCTCGGCCGCACAAACAGGAGGTAACTGAGTGAAAATCAACACGCGCATTTTGGGAGCCGAGGCGCTCGGCACCGCGGTGCTCATGCTCGGCGGTCCCGGTACGGCCATCTTGATGGCTCCAAGTGACTCCAAGCTGCTGGCCGTATCGCTGGCGTTTGGCTTTTCTCTGCTCATCATGGCGTATGTCATTGGGCCGATTAGCGGCTGCCACATCAACCCTGCGGTGTCGTTTGGCCTGTGGGTGTCGCGCAAGATCAGCGGTGCGCATGCGCTTGCAGCGGTCATTGGCCAACTCATTGGTGCATGGCTCGGTGGGCTCATCATTTGGGGCATCGTGAAGGCCTCGAACTCCAACTTCGGTGGCGAGGGATTTGCGTCAAACGGTTATGGCGCGCATTCTCCAGCCGGGTACAAGCTCGGTTCGGCCGCAATTGCCGAGATTGTCTTCACTGCGTTGCTCGTCATCGTGGTGTTGTTCACGACCACCAAGAAGTTCAGCGTCGGCATGGGCGGCCTCGTTGCCGGCATCACGTTGGCATTGATCCACCTCATTTCGATCCCGATCGACAACACCTCGGTCAACCCAGCACGCAGCTTTGGCGCAGCGATCTTCGCGGCACCTAGCAACGAAGCACTGAAGCAACTCTGGGCGTTTGTGGTGTTCCCACTTGTTGGCGCAGCGGTTGGTGCAGCGGTGTTCATGTTCCTCAATTCAGAAAAGGCAGAAGCGGTAGAAGCCGAAACGGCAGCCGCCTAGTTCTGGGCGTAGGCATGGCGCCGCGTTAAGGTGACGCCATGCCTACCGCTTTTCCTCCCTTTGACGGCTCCGCGCCTGTCAGCCAAAAGTTCAGCTCAGCCCCAGAGATGGGCATCGATGCTTCGAAGCGCTACACCGCAACGATGGACACCTCGATGGGCACCTTGGTGATCGCGCTCGATGCGATCAACGCTCCGCTCACCGTGAACAACTTCGTGTTCTTGGCGCTGAACCACTACTACGAAGGCGTCATCTTCCACCGCATCATCAACGGCTTCATGTGCCAAGGCGGAGACCCAACCGGCACCGGCACTGGTGGCCCCGGCTACAAATTCAACGACGAGCCCGTCAAGCAGCGCTACCAGCTTGGTTCCGTCGCGATGGCGAACGCCGGACCAAACACAAACGGCAGCCAGTTCTTCCTGATCAGCGGCGCCAGCGGTGTTGGCTTGCCGCCGCAGTACAACCACTTCGGTCAGATCGTGAAGGGCCTCGAGGTCCTCGATGCAATGCAAGCAGTGCAAACCGCTCGCGGCGATCGCCCGCTCACCGACGTTGTCATCAACAAAGTCACCATCACCGTCGCCGATTGAGTCGCACGCTCGGGGCCGCTGAGGCACGTCGAATAGCGCTCGCCGCGCAGGGCTTCGCCGATCCGCGACCCACGGGCCGCGTCGATCGTCGTCATCTCCGCAAGGTGCTCGATCAGATTGGCCTCATCCAGATTGATGCGGTCAACGTGTTGGTCCGCAGCCAAGAACTCCCTCTGTTTTCGCGCCTCGGCGCGCATCCGCGGTCGCTGATCGCTGAGGCCACCGAGGCCGGCGAACTGTTCGAGTATTGGGTGCACGAAGCCAGCCATGTACCCACCGAGCATTACCACTTACACAGGTGGCGAATGGTGGGCGAACACGGTTGGGGCACGTTCAAGCGGCTCAACGAACGTCGTCCAGATTTCGTTCACGAGGTGCTTGAACGAGTCCGCGAAACCGGTCCGGTGGTGGCCGGCGATTTCAATTCTCGTGTCGGCCCCAAAGGCACATGGTGGGATTGGGACGATGCCAAGATCGCGCTTGAGCACCTGTTCTACATCGGCAAAGTGGCGGGGCGTCGCCGTCCAAAAGATTTCGCGCGTCTCTACAATCTCGCCGATCGATGGATTCCAACCGAGGCGCTCGATCGCGAGGTGCCAGGTGAGTCCGAGGCGCGCAAGCAACTCTTGGTGCTCGCCGCAAAGCATCATGGAGTTGCAACGCTCAACGATCTCACCGACTACCACCGTCAGAAGAACGCGCCCTGCAAACCGTTGGTCAACGAACTGGTCGAATCTGGCGAACTGGTGGCAGTGAATGTCGATGGTTGGAAACAGCAGGCATATATGCATCCGCAGGCGCGTGTGCCGCGCCGCGTGAATGGTCGAGCATTGTTGAGTCCATTCGACTCGTTGGTCTTTAACCGCGAGCGAACCGAACGCGTCTTTGGTTTTCATTACCGCATCGAGATCTACACGCCGCAGCCCAAGCGAGTCTTCGGGTATTACGTGCTTCCGTTCTTGTTGGGTGACGAGCTCGTTGGTCGGGTCGATCTCAAGGCGGACCGTCAGAACTCAACGCTGCTGGTGCAGGGGTCGTATGCCGAGCCGGGTGTTCCCGATGCGGTCATCGTTCCCGAACTGGCCGATGAACTCCGGCTGATGGCGCGTTGGCTCGAGCTCGATTCTGTGCAGGTTCAGCCACGCGGTGATCTTGCTCGCTCGTTGGCGAAGGTCTTCTAGACCAGCTGTCGAAGCGCAATGCCCACATGCCGCGTCGGTGAGGTCATTACGATTCGATCGATGTCCTCCGAAGCCGAGCGCAACAACTCCGAGACGAGCAACACCAAGGCTGCGTCGCCGCTGTGGGTAACGGTGATGCCGCGGTGGGTGTGGCGAGCCGTCGCAATTTTCTGGGTCGGCTATCTGGTCACGATCTCCACCAGGTTCATGTTCGACCGGCTCACCGGGATGTTGCTGCTGTTGCTGGTTTCGCTGTTTCTCGCGTTGGCGATTGAACCCGGGGTGAACCGTCTGGCTGCTCGGCGTTGGCGCAGGGGTTCGGCCACGGCAATCATCTTGCTCGCGGTGTTCTTGTTCACCGTCATCTTTGTCGTCGCCATTGCTTCGTTGGTGGGTGGCCAGATTGCCGACATTTTGAACGACTCACCAAAGACCATCACCAAGGTCGTCGGTTTCATCAACAGACACTTCAATACCGACATCAATCCGCAGAAGGTGATCGACAGCACCCAAGACCCCAACGGCGCATTTCAGCGGTTCATCAAGTCGCAGCAGGCCAAAGCATTCGATGTTTCTGTGGCCGCACTTGGGGTGTTGCTGCAGCTGTTCTCGGTTCTGTTGTTCACGTTCTATCTTGTGGCCGATGGCCCACGCATGCGGCGCAGTATCTGTAGCCGGATGCGCCCCGAGCGTCAGCAACGGGTGCTCTACGTGTGGGAATTGGCCATCACCAAGACCGGCGGTTACCTCTATTCACGAGCACTCCTCGCGTCGTTCTCAGCCTTCTTCCATTGGGTCTTGTTCCAGTCGTTGGGCACGCGGGCGCCAATCGCGATGGCGTTGTGGGTGGGCCTCATTAGTCAGTTCTTGCCCGTCGTCGGAACGTATATCGCTGGTGCGTTACCGGTCTTGTTGGCCTTGGTCGACTCTCCTGGCAAAGCACTGGTGATGCTTGTGTTCGTGATGCTGTATCAGCAGCTCGAGAACTACTTGTTCTTGCCGCGCATTACGGCGCGCACGATGGAGCTGCACCCAGCGTGGGCGTTTGGCGCAGCGCTCGCTGGTGGCGCGGTGCTCGGGCCGGTTGGAGCGATTCTGGCGTTGCCGGCGGCCGCAATGGCCCAGGCTGTCCTGAGCGAGAGCGGTGTTCGCCACGAAGTCATCGATGTGCCGTTGACCCGGGTCGGCAGCGACACGTTCAGTATGAAGAAACGTCGGCGCAAGAAAGGCGACCAGGCCGCAGCCGACGAGGAGCCAGCCGATGAGCCAGCGTGATCTCGTTGGGCTGGCTGCGTTAACCCGTGGGTGAGATTCCTTTTGTCGAGCCACTCGATGGTGTGCGCTACGGCGCCGTCGAGCAGGTCTCGCCGCTGATTCGGCGCATCATCGCCAATAACCCCAGCAAGTACAGCTACCGCGGTACGGGCACCTACATCGTGGGGCACGGCGATGTGGCCGTGATCGACCCCGGTCCCGCGCTTGATGAGCATCGCGATGCATTGACGGCTGCGCTCGAAGGTGAACGTGTGAGAGCCATCTTGGTTACGCATTGTCACAGCGATCATTCGCCGCTGGCAGCGTGGCTGCGTGAATCCACCGGCGCTCCCACGATTGCGTTCGGGCCACACGGCCTAGTCGCTCTCGACGGAGACGACGATGATGATGACGAGGATGACGAGGATGACGAGGACGACGACACCGAGGCTGAGCCTGAGGCTGAGTCCGACATCAAGATGAAGGAGTCCA
>CANNMD010000090.1 GCA_947505655.1 Acidimicrobiaceae bacterium
AAGCCACACGACATCAGCGCGCCGATGAGACCCTGAATGAGTCCTTCGAGCATGAACGGTATTCGGATGAACCAGTTGGTGGCACCGACCAACTTCATCACCTCGATCTCGCGGCGACGGGCAAACATCGCCGTTCGAATCGTGGTCCAAATCAAGATCAGCGCGCCGACCAGCAACAGCACCGAGAGACCTACGGTGACGGTTTGCACGAAGTCGCGCAGTTTGCTGATCTGTTCAACCTGATCTCGCGCGAGCACCACCTTTTGCACCTTGGGCACCTCGGCAAATCCGTTCGCGAGCTGCACCAGCACATTGAGTTGTCCGGCTTTGGGCACCACCTTGAACTCGGTGGGCAGGTTGGCTTCATTCAGCAACCGAAACGTGGTGGGGTCAGCGGCCAGCAAGCGCTTGGCTTCGGCCAACGACTGCTCGAAGTTGAGGTACTCGAGTTTGCCAACGTCGACAACTGTGGGACTCGACTCGAGTGCGCTCTTGATGTTGGTGACCTGATCAGGCGTGGCCGTGGGGCTCACGTACACGATCATCTGCACGCCACCGGCCCACTTCGAGAGCAAGTTGTCGAAGCCGCGCTGCACCAAAAACGTGCCGCCAACCAAGAACAACGACACAGCACTGGTGAGGATGGCCGCCACGGTGAGCGTGATGTTTCGCCGCAGGCTCGCGCCGGTCTCACGGAACGTATAGGCAAGACGAGACAGCATTATTCGTACACTCCGCGGGCCTGGTCGCGCACGATGATGCCACGGTCCATTTGGATCACGCGTTTACGCATCATGTTCACGATGCGCTGGTCGTGCGTGGCCATCACCACTGTGGTGCCGGTCTTGTTGATTCGATCGAGCAAGCGCATGATGCCCTCGCCGGTAGCAGGGTCGAGGTTGCCGGTGGGCTCGTCGGCGAGCAAGATGAGCGGGCGATTTACGAAGGCTCGGGCAATAGAAACTCGTTGCTGCTCGCCACCAGACAGTTGGTGCGGAAAGCGGTCTTCTTTGCCGGTGAGACCCACGAGGTCGAGCACTGCCGGAACCTGTTGGCGAATGACGTGTTTGGGGCGACCAATCACTTCGAGCGCGAAGGCCACGTTTTCGTGAACGGTCTTGTTGAGCAACAGCTTGTAGTCCTGAAAGATGTTGCCGATGTTGCGGCGCAGATGCGGCACCTTGCTATCGGGCATCTCGTTGATGTTGCGTCCGGCCACCCAGACAGCACCCTTTTCGGGGCTCTCTTGGCGGTTCATCATCCGCAGCAAGGTCGACTTACCCGAGCCTGATGGGCCAACAAGGAAAACGAATTCGCCCTTGGCAACATCGAAGGTGGCATCGCGCAGGGCGGTGACTTCTGAGTTGTAAATCTTGGTGACGTTCTCGAGGCGTATCAACCTGGCTCCTCGGAAGTGGAATACGTACGTTTCTGCCGCCCGCAGACAGCAAAACCTAGCAGTGCCCGGCGGGCCACGGAGGTCACTCTTGCGAACGGCGGCGGTGCTGGAGGTAACCCTCCATGAACACATCGAGATCGCCATCGAGCACTGCGGCCACGTTGCCCGACTCGACCTCGGTGCGGAGGTCTTTCACCATTTGGTACGGCTGCAGCACGTAGCTGCGAATCTGGCTGCCCCACCCAACTTGTGCCTGGCGCCCAGCGATGCGATCCATCTCGACTTGGCGCTCTTCTTCGACCCGGGCAGCGAGCATGGTGCGCAACCGGTTCATCGCCTTTTCGCGGTTCTGTAATTGGCTGCGCTCTTCTTGCGAACTCGACACCAATCCGGTTGGCTCATGAATGAGTCGCACGGCAGATGATGTCTTGTTCACGTGCTGACCACCCGCGCCGCTGGCCCGGAAGACCTCCATGCGCACATCAGATTCGTTGAGTTCGACGTCGGGATCTTCGAGCACTGGCCACACCTGAACCGCCGCAAAGCTGGTTTGGCGGCGACCCTGGTTATCGAACGGGCTAATACGAACCAAGCGATGTGTGCCGCGCTCACTGGTCATCAGCCCATAGGCGTAGCGACCCGTGAGGGTGAACTCGGCTGAAAGAATGCCGGCCTCGGTGCCTTCGGAGATGCCGTCGATCTCGAAACCGAAGCCGTGCCGCTCAGCCCAACGGCCGTACATGCGCAACAGGATCTCGCTCCAGTCCTGAGCATCGACACCGCCGTCTTTCGCGTTGATCTGCACGATGCAGTCGAGCTCGTCGTGTTCGCCGGTGAACAGGCTGCGCATCTCAAGTTGCTGCAACGTGGACGCAGTCTTGGCGATTGCCTCGACCAGCTCGGGCTCTTGACTGGCATCGTCGACCTCGCGCGCCATCTCATGCAACAACTCAGTATCAGCGATGCCACTCGCGAGGCCATCGAAAGTATCGATGTCACTCTTCACATTCGAGTACTCGCCGTTGACCTTCTTGGCCAACTCTTGGTCGTCCCACAGATCGGGGCGCGACACCTCGAGCTCAAGTTCGCCCAGACGGGCACGCTTGTCGCTGATTTTGAGATAGGCCTCTGCCTCGCCGAGGCGGCGTCGCAGGTCCTTGATGTCGTCGGAGAAATCGCGCATGAGTGGTGGAGTGTGGGATGCCTAGGCGGTGGCGCCGTGGCATACCTTGAACTTCTTGCCGGAACCGCATGGGCACGGCGCGTTTCGGGGAGTCTTCGACCATTCGTCGTTCACAATTGGCATCGACTTCTGCTCAGTCTGCGCCGCAGAAGCAGCAAGCTCGGGCGAAATCTCGCCGTCGGCGGCAGCGACCTGCGCGGCGACTTGGAAACCCGATGTCTGCACGTTGTCGGCCGAAGTCTGCTGCACGTTTTGAACGACTGGAGCTGGCTCGTCGTTGCGCACCACTTGCACATGCATGACATAGCGAACGAAGTCTTGGGCCACGCCCTTCATCAGCGAGCCGAACATCTCGAAGCCCTCGCGCTGCCATTCGGTGAGCGGATCCTTTTGACCCATCGCCCGCAAGTTGATGCCCTCTTGGAGGTAATCCATCTCCTCGAGATGCTCGCGCCAGCGTTGGTCGATGATCTGCAGCATCACCTGACGCTCGACATCGCGCATGACCTCGGGGGTGAGCTCGGCTTCGCGCAATTCGTAGTAGGCCGAGGCGTCGGCCATCACGAGCTTGTACATCTCGTCGGTGTCGCGACACCCGACAAGCTGATCTTCGGTGATCTCGGTGGCCCAGAACGAACGCAATTCGGTGACGAGGCCGTCGATATCCCATTCGTCGTCGGCTTCGCTGACGCAATGGCTGTCGACCAGAGTGTCGATTGCATCGGCGAGATACTCGAGCGCGGCCGCTTTGAGATCGGCTCCTTCGAGGATCTGATCGCGGCGCTGGTAAATGATCTTGCGCTGCTCGTTCATCACTTCGTCGTACTTGAGCACGTTCTTGCGAACTTCGCCGTTGCGCTGTTCGACCGTGCTCTGCGCGCGCTCGATGGCCTTGGTGACCATCTTTGCTTCGATGGCTTCGTCATCGGGCAACGCCCGACCCATCACCCAACTGAGCGCACCCGTAGCGAACAAGCGCATGAGCTCATCGTCGAGGCTGAGGTAGAAACGGCTGTCGCCGGGATCGCCCTGGCGGCCAGCACGACCACGCAACTGGTTGTCGATTCGGCGGCTTTCGTGACGCTCGGTACCCAACACATACAGGCCACCGAGCTCGCGCACCTTGTCGCCTTCGGCGCGACACGACTTGGTGAGCTCGGCAAGCAGTTCGTCGTAGCGAGCAAACGCTGCGGTGCGTGCCGCACGGAAATCTTCGGGCATCTCTTCGATGGGTAGCGACAACGCGAAGTCGTCGACCATCACGTCGGCCGAATGGCCTTCCTTGAGCACCTGAGCGCGGGCCAGACCCTCTGGGTTGCCGCCCAACAAAATGTCGACGCCTCGGCCGGCCATGTTGGTAGCTACGGTGACCGAATGCAGTCGGCCGGCCTGGGTGACAATGTGCGCCTCACGGGTGTGCTGCTTGGCGTTGAGTACTTCGTGGTCAACGCCGCGCTGGGTGAGCAGACGCGAAAGGTGCTCGCTCTTCTCGACGCTGATTGTGCCCACGAGCACTGGCTGGCCACGCTCAAAGCGCTCGGCAATGTCTTCGACGACGGCATCGAACTTGCCGGTCTCGCCCTTGTAAATCAGGTCGGCGTGATCAACGCGACCAACAGGCTTGTTGGTAGGAATCGGAACGACATCGAGGCCGTAGGTGTTCTTCAGTTCGGCAGCTTCGGTAGATGCCGTACCGGTCATGCCAGCGAGCTTGTCGTACATACGGAAATAGTTCTGCAGGGTGATCGTGGCGAGGGTCTGGTTCTCCTCTTTGATCTTCACGCCCTCTTTTGCCTCGATCGCTTGGTGGATGCCTTCGCTCCAGCGACGGCCATCGAGCACTCGACCGGTGAACTCATCGACGATTTTGACCTCACCATTTTGGATGATGTAGTCCTTGTCGCGCTTGTATAACTCTTTGGCCTTGAGCGCTACCTGCAACTGGTGCACCAAGTTCTGCTGCACTTCGTCGTACAAGTTCGCTACACCGAGGGCGAGTTCGACCTTGTCGATGCCAGCCTCAAGCGGCACAACGATGCGCTTGTCTTCTTCGACTTCGTAATCGACATCGCGCTTAAGCGAACGAACCACCGAGGCAAATCGGTAGTACAGCTTTGCGGCATCGGCCAGACGACCGCTGATGATGAGCGGCGTACGCGCTTCGTCGATGAGGATCGAGTCGACTTCGTCGACGATGGCGAAGTTGTGACCGCGTTGGCTCTTATCGTCGAGCGTCGGCGCCATGTTGTCACGCAGATAATCGAAGCCGAACTCGTTGTTGGTGCCATAGGTGATGTCGGCCGCATACGCAGCGCGCTTTTCAATAGGGCGCTCTTTGAAACCAGGAATGACGAGGCCCACTTTGAGGCCCATCCACTTGTGGACTCGACCCATCCACTCGGCGTCACGCCGAGCGAGGTAATCGTTCACGGTGACGAGGTGAACGCCTTGACCGCCGAGACCGTTGAGATAGGCCGGCAGCGTAGACACCAGGGTCTTGCCTTCGCCGGTCTTCATTTCGGCGACCCAACCAAAGTGCAGCGCAGCGCCGCCCATCATCTGTACGTCGTAATGGCGCTGACCGATCACGCGTCCAGCAGCTTCGCGAGTCACGGCGAATGCCTCGACGAGTAAGTCATCGAGCGATTCGCCTCGTTCGATGCGCTGCCGGAACTCGCCGGTCTTGGCACGCAGCGCGTCGTCGGAGAGAGCCGTCATTGAAGTGCTGAGCGCGTTGATTTCAGGAACAAGGCCTTCGAGAGCCTTCAGTTTCTTACCTTCACCGGCGCGGAGGATGCGATCAAGAATTCCCATGCGAGTCGAGATCCTATCGGTTCGGCGGCAACGGGTGCTGTGAGACATGATGTCTGACGTGACCAGTACCAGCTCCCGCTCCCGTCAAATAGACACTGTTATCTTTGACCTCGGCGGGGTGTTGATGAGCAACGGCCGCCAGAGCGATCTGGTGCGACGCTTTCCCCCAGATAAGGCCGCAGCAGCACTACGGGTGTTCATGGGCGACTACGGCGCCGACAACGACCACCCGTGGCATCGCCTCGAGCGGGGCGAGATTGCATTTGATGAGGTACGTCGCCTCAACCGCATTGGCTTGGCCGAGCTTGGTATTGAGCTTCCCGAGCCGCCAGCCGACGCCAAACCGAGCGCTGCGCCCATCACCTTTCAGCCCAACGAGCCAATGATCGATCTGGTGGTGCGGTTACGTGAGGCCGGCCTGCGTACTTCGATTCTCACCAACAACGTGCGCGAGTTTCGCGAGCATTGGAGGTCGGTGCTCGACTACGACAACTTGTTCGACGACATTGTCGACAGCCACGAGGTGGGCTTGCGGAAGCCCAACGCAGCCATTTACGAGCTCGCGCTGACCAGGCTCAATGCCGAAGCACGCCGGTGCGCCTTCTTAGACGATGTCGCGTCAAACGTGGCTGCTGCCGAGCTACTGGGCATCTTTGGCGTTGTTGTCGACGAAGACTGTGCGCCAGCGATCGAAGCGGTAGAGATTCTCGCCGGTCTGGCCTGAGGCAAGCTCTCGGGGGTAGCCGCCACGGCGGCGAGCACTACCGAACGCGCCCCAGCGGCAAGCAACGCTGCGCGTGCAGCGAGCAACGTGGTTCCGGTGGTCACCACATCGTCGATGACCAACACTCGAGGTGGGTTGCGTATAGGGCGCGAGGCAAACGACGGCCCGTGCATGCGGTCGGCACGATTACGACCTGTTTGTGCCGGCCCGTGATGACGAAACAGCATTCGCCGGCAGGGCTTGCGCCAACGGGCCGCGAGTGCTCGCGCCAGTAGCTCAGCTTGGTCGTAGCCGCGATGATTGGCGCGACGCTGGCTGGTGGGTGCCCAGGTGATGACATCGATCTGCGTTGGATCGATACGGCGGCTGAGTTGGTCGGCGAGATAGCTCACGATGCGGCGCCGGTTACGAAACTTGAGCCCGATGATGAGCTGTTTTGGTAGGCCCACGAACTCGGTGGCCGCAATGACCCCCGAGGCGGTGACTACCGGCGGCGACGCCGCAAGGGCGAACTGGCACCGACGACACAACTCGAACCCAGGCTCACGGCACCCTGCACAACGATTGATCAGCATGCGACAGTTGTAACAACAGGGTGCGACAAGGATGGACGCTTCGCTACGGTGCAGGTCGTGGCCTTCTCCAGCAATGCAGCAACTGCTCGCGAATACACGCCCAGCTCGGCTTCAGCCGACTGGGCGAACCGGCTTTCTCGGTGCGCATTTGGCCTGGCGTTGTTCGGCGCTGGCATCGCGCTGATCCTGCAAGCCCACCTCGGCGCAGCGCCATGGGACATGTTGCATCAAGGCCTGAGCAATAAGACCGGAATCAGTGTTGGGGTCATCATCGAGGCAGTGGGCTTCGTACTGCTCTTGCTCTGGATACCGCTCAAGCAGCGCCCGGGCATTGGCACCATCTTGAACGCGTTCGAGATCGGCTTTGTGGTCGATCTCGTTGCCCCGCTCCTACCCGACAGCGATCGGCTGCTCGTACGCACCGGCTACCTCGTGGCTGGCATTTTGATCATCGCCATCGGCTCCGGCTTCTACATCGGAGCCGGATTGGGTCCTGGCCCCAGAGACGGCTTGATGCTGGGCTTAGAACAGCGCGGGCTCAGCGTGCGTAAGGCCCGCACCGGCATCGAACTCTCCGTCGGAATCGCCGCCATCGCGCTGGGGGTACGGCCCGGCATCGGCACGCTGATGTTCATGTTTGGCATTGGTCCACTCGTGCAGCTGACCTTGCCACCGTTGGCTCTGCCACCGCGCGAAACGCGCAGCGCAATCGCAGCGCGCGCGGCACTTGCTCAATCCTGAAAGTTTGTTGAAGACAATTGGTCGACCCTCGACCAATTGTCTTCAACAAACACGGAGCGCTGCCGCCGCTGGCGAAGCAGCAGCGTGATTACTAGTAGCGGTAACGCTCGCTCTTGAATGGGCCACTTGGGTCGATGCCCAGGTAATCGGCCTGCTCGTCGGTGAGCTTGGTGAGCTTCACGCCCAACGCGTCGAGGTGCAGCAGTGCCACCTTCTCGTCGAGCTTCTTCGGCAACACGTAGACGCCCAGTGGATACTCGGCGAGGTTGTTGAAGAGCTCCATCTGAGCAATGACTTGGTTGGTGAATGAACAGCTCATCACGAAGCTCGGGTGGCCGGTGGCGCAACCAAGGTTCACGAGACGACCTTCGGCCAACACGATGACGGCGTGACCATCGTCGAATGTCCACAGGTCGGTGCCTGGCTTGAGCTCGTCACGGCTTGCGCCGCTGCGGGCCAGACCAGCCATGTCGATCTCGCTGTCGAAGTGGCCGATGTTGCACACAATTGCGTTGTGCTTCATGAGCCCCATGTGGCCCGCTGTGATGATGTGGTCGTTGCCAGTAGCTGACACAAAGATGTCGGCCGACGAAACGACGTCTTCGAGCACGGTGACTTGGTAGCCCTCCATCGCCGCCTGCAGCGCGCTGATTGGGTCGACCTCGGTGACCACAACGCGGCAACCCTGGCCGCGCAGCGCCTGGGCGCAACCCTTGCCGACGTCGCCGTAACCGCACACCACTGCAACTTTGCCAGCAAGCATCACGTCGGTGGCACGGCAGATTGCGTCGACCAGCGAATGGCGACAGCCGTACAGGTTGTCGAACTTGCTCTTGGTGACCGAGTCGTTCACGTTGATGGCGGGGAACAACAACTCGTCGCGCTCGAACATCTTGTAGAGACGCATCACGCCGGTGGTGGTCTCTTCGGTGACGCCCTTGATTCCGGCGGCCAACTGGGTCCATTTGGTGGGCTCAGTGCGCAGGCTGCGCTGCAGCAAGCCGAGCACAATGGCGAACTCTGGGTTGGTTGCCGACGTTGGGTCTGGAACCTCACCCGACTTTTCGAACTCGACACCCTTGTGGACCAGCAACGTGGCGTCGCCGCCGTCGTCGAGGATCATGTTGGGGCCTTGTGGCTGGCCGTTGATATCGGCGGGCCATGTCATCATCTGATCGGTGCACCACCAGTACTCCTCGAGTGTCTCGCCCTTCCAGGCAAATACCGGCACGCCTTGAGGATCCTCGAGGGTTCCGTTGGGGCCAACAGCAACGGCAGCGGCCGCGTGATCCTGAGTAGAGAAGATGTTGCAGCTTGCCCAACGGACTTCGGCACCCAGCTCGACGAGGGTCTCGATGAGCACCGCGGTCTGAATGGTCATGTGCAGCGAACCGCTAATGCGGGCGCCCTTGAGTGGCTTCGATGGGCCGTACTCCTTGCGCAGCGCGCGCAGGCCGGGCATTTCGTGTTCGGCGAGATGAATCTCTTTACGGCCGAACGGGGCTAACGAAAGATCGGCGACGCGAAAGTCGCGCCGCTCAGCGAGTGACGAGGTCATGACAGTTCCTCCAACGGAAACTAAAAAGTGGATGATCTCGGGCCGGGGCCTGCTGGCACCGCATTGATGTCAGCCCGCGTTCGGAGAAGTCTAGGCGATCAGTCGCCAAGGACGACGGCTGATACGTCGAAGAGGTAATGGATGTACCCGGCATTGTTGAACGCGCGGATCTCGTTGCCGGTGCCAAGGCTGACCACAGCCATGTTCGGAACGTTGACGCCCTCGGTCACATTGATGTTGCTTGAGAACGGCCGTGCGGCCCCTGCGGGATACACCGTGAAGAAGGTGGACACTGGTTGCGATGGAAACACCCGGCGCAGTTCGGTGCCGGTGAGATTGCCCAGCAACGCCGCCTGGTTGCCGAGTGGCACACCGTCGAGCGTGACCGAACCCACAAACTGGTTGAAGCCCCACGCCTCGGCCTGACCCGGCCCGAGTCGGGCGTTGCCAAACCCGGTCTCGCGAGTATCGAAGGCACGAAACGGCGACGACAGCGGGATGACCCGCCCCAGACGCGGGTGCACGGCGTCGTCTTGGTTCGCCAACATGTAACCAACCACATCGACGGCCACGTGAACGTTGCCGCCGTTGTTGTAGATGCGAATCGCGCCATCAAGGTTGGTCA
Organism: Acidimicrobiaceae bacterium; assembly: GCA_947505655.1. Classification (GTDB taxonomy): domain Bacteria; phylum Actinomycetota; class Acidimicrobiia; order Acidimicrobiales; family Ilumatobacteraceae; genus WLMZ01. The sequence continues at coordinate 9,620 of CANNMD010000090.1, forward strand.
CCGGCACGATCACCAAGTTGGCCTTGATCTGATTCTGGGCGAGGTTCAGGTTCGATGTGGTCACCTGGCCAACGGG
>CANNMD010000091.1 GCA_947505655.1 Acidimicrobiaceae bacterium
ACTTCCTCGCGCTGCATCAGCCACGGCAACATCACCAAGAGTCGCTTGAGGCGCTCGTGCGCCGGGCGGGGTCCGCGCTTGGCCATCAGCGATCACCTGCGTTTGCGGCAGCGACAATGTTGTTGAGCCACTGAATTGTCTCGTTGCGGATCTCGGGGGGGCCCTCGACCACCGCATGTTCACCGAACCCGAGCAACCATGTGTGAAACGCAAACCGATTGAGGCACGGCACGTCGACGGTCATTGAACCATCGGGGTTCGGGGTACCAAAGCCAGCAAGCCCGAGGTCGCCCGCCGCATGCCATCCGCGGCTCGCATCGATGCGCACTCGAGCCACGCTGATCTCGGTATCGGGGTCGCCCATCAGGCGTGGATCGGCGGGAAATGCCTCGCGGATATCGAACTTTGCCGGACGTTCGAAAGAGCCCGCCTCGCCAACGCTGACGGCACCCTCGATGCGATCGACTCGATAGGTGCGCTGCTCATTGTGAGCGTGTTCGTGGCCAATGAGATACCAGCGACCATCGCGCAGCAACAGCCCGTATGGGTTGATCACCCGCACAGTGTCTCGATACGCAAACTCAGCAGTGGCCCGTGATGTAACGGCCTCTTGTAGGGGCGGAAGCACATCGGAGGTGGGAACTCTGGCGGCAACCGCAAGCGATGGCTGCTCGCTACCAACGCCCAATTTCCACAGACCGTCTTGCCCCCACGAATCATCAGAGTGAGCCGCAGCGACCGCAAGTTGCAGCGCTCGGCGTTCGTCGTCGGTGAGATCAAGATCGGCCAACTCGTAACGTCGACGATCGATTCTGTAGGCCGTGCGCCCCGCCTGATCGCCGCCAAGAACTTCTTGCTCGATGGTGATGCCAAGTTCGCGGAGCACGGTCTTGTCGCGCTCGAAAGCCCCACGTCGAGCAGCTTCGCCGTCGGGGTACTGATCGGTCAGTTCGTGCGCTATACGTTCGAGCGTGAGCGGCTCGCGCGTTTCGAGAAGCAGCGCCAACAGATTGGTGAGTCGCTCAAGCGGATCGGCCATGGCTGTGGAGCGTAGATGCTCAGTCGGAGGCTTCGGCGCGACTGCTATCGATAACCCGGCGCATGATGGCCACGACATCGTCGCTTAACGCTCCTGGGGTAAGGACTCCGGCGACACCGAGCTCGATGAGCTTGGCAGCATCGAGCGGCGGGATGATGCCCCCGACAACGACGGGAATGTCGACACCGCGCTCACGCAACTTGGCGACCACCAATGGAGCCAGGGTCATGTGTGCTCCGCTGAGCATCGACAACCCGATGGCATCGACGTCTTCGTCGATCGCTGTCGCAGCAACCTTGTCGGGCGTCTGAAACAAACCGGTGTAGATGACTTCAAAGCCCCCGTCGCGCAAGATGCGGGCCACGACCTTGACGCCGCGGTCGTGCCCATCGAGGCCAACCTTGGCGACCAACACTCGATCACTCATACACACGTCCGACGGGCAAGTTGCTACGCATGCGGTAACCCTAATAACAGAATCACTAAACCGCGGACTCGTGGTGTGCCTGCTCGAAGGCGCAGCGCCGCAGTGACCTACGGGGTTCCGGTGGATCGCCGTTCGGGCCAAGTGCGTAGCATCGACCAATCGGGCTACAGACACATAAGGGGTGCGCGATGGACACAACCCAAGCGGGACGATATGCCGGCAAAGTTGCAGTAATCACCGGCGCCGCCAGCGGCCTTGGCGAAGCAACGGCGCGGCTTCTCGTGGCCGAAGGCGGACACGTGATCATCGCCGACTACGGCGCCGAACGCGGACAAGCAGTGGCCACCTCTCTCGGCGATGCTGCTCGGTTTGTGCAGTGCGACGTAACCAACGAAGCCGACGTTGCCGCTGCGATGGACGCAGCGGTGAGCACCTGGGGCCGCCTCGATGGCGCATTCGCGAATGCTGGCATTGTGGGCGTGATCGGCCCCATCGAGCAAACGCCGATGGACGATTTCGACCGCACCATTGCCGTGCTGGTTCGCGGCGTCTTCGCCACCGTGAAGCACGCGGCGCGTCAGATGATTGCGTGCGGCAACGGCGGCGCAATCATCGCCACCTCAAGCACGGCTGGGGTGCAGGGTGGGCTTGGGCCACACACCTATGCAATGGCCAAAGCCGGTGTGATCGGACTCACCCGCTCGGCTGCGGCCGAGCTTGCCCAACACCGCATTCGAGTCAACGCAATCGCGCCCGGAAGCATCCCCACGGGCATGACCGCGCATGTGATGTCTGGCGACCCCGACGCACTCGACAAAGCCACTGCGCAAATCGCTGCCACCTCGCCGCTGGGCCGCGCCGGATCGCCGAACGACATCGCCGAGACCGCCTTGTTCTTGTTGGGCAACGCTGGCAGCTACATCAGCGGTCAGTGCATCGTGGTCGACGCCGGGCTCACCGCTGGCGCCTCAATGAACTCGCGCTGGGCCCGCACCGGCATGGTGGTTGCCCGCTAAGCGTCGAGGGTTTCGGCAACAACTTGCATCCCTGCCGAACGCGAGGCCCGAAGCTTGCGGACCGCTAACTCGAGTGCGCGTACGCCCACAACCGACAGCGCGCACACAGGAATTAAGCCCGCATCGCCCGCCAGTTCGGCAATCACCACAATTCCCACGAGTGGGGCCTGCGTGCCAACCGCGATGCCTACCGACATCGCTGCGAGCATGCCGTCCCAATGCGACCCCGACAGCGGTGCGCCCAACTTGTCGAGTGCCTCGAAAGCGAGCAGCGCCGCACCTGCTGCAACAGCCATTGATGGCGAAAAGGCACCCCCGGGCGCGCCCGCCGCGAGCGACGCAGTGGTGGCAACAATCTTGCCGAAGCACAACGCTAGGCCGAGGCCAACGGTGGCGCCGGTGACACCCTTATTGATTGCGTCCATTCCGTTTCCAGAGGCCAACGGGACAAGCGCGATCGTGAGTCCGCCAACTGCGGCGAAGATCAGCGACCGGGCCCACGTACGCGCCGTCTCGGCCGTAGGCATCTGCGCGGGGACTATCCGTTGACGCAACATGAAGAACAGGCGCGTGGCGACCAGAGCCGGGACGAGCCCCACTGCTGCATGCGCAAACGAGGCAATACCGAGCGGCGCAACACCGCGTTCGAAGACCGGGCCGCCTCCAAGGAACTGCGCTGAGATCGCCCAACCCAGCACGCCTCCGGCGAGCGCGCTGCCAGCGGTGCGGCGCTGCGGTTGGTTGACCACGTGCTCGCGCACATAGAGGAAGCCTGCAATTGGGGCGTTGTACACGGCGGCGAACGCTGCGGCCACGCCCGTTACGGCGAGGTCGGCAGGTGGCCGGTTGATCTTGCGACTCAGCCACGAGCCAAAGCTGCCACCCGTCTCGAGGATGGTGGCCTCGCGCCCCAGTGACGCAAGCGAGGTCATCGCTACCCACGTGCCCGAGGTGCGCACCAACGTGCCGCTGAGGCTGGGTCCGATACCCACGCCGCGCGTGGCTTCAGCAATTTGAGCGAGCCCAAGGCGCTCGTGACGCCAACGCGCGGCGAGGCGACCAAGCCAGCTCGCGAGCAGTAGTCCACCGGTGACAATCGCAAACACCAAGAAAGGAGAGGTGGATTGAGATACCGCGGTAGATCGCTCGTCACCGCCGAAATGTTCGAGGAGATAGTGGATCGAGCGGCGGAACGCGAAGGCAAACAGCGCCGCGAACGCCGACACCGACACTGCCGCGAGAAACGTGACGAGCATCCCGGTGATTCGGGAGCGACGGTTCAAGGCGCGCTCTGCTGTTCGTCGCGGTACCACTGGATCAGGGCTGCCGTTGAGCTGTCGTGAGCGACTGCGCTTGAGTCGCCATCGACCGCCGAGAGTTCGGGCGCGATGCGATTGGCGAGCACCTTGCCCAGCTCGACGCCCCATTGGTCGAAGCTGTTCACGTCCCACACGCAGCCTTGGACAAAGACCTTGTGTTCGTAAAGTGCGATGAGCTCGCCAAGAACTCGCGGGGTGAGCTGCGAGGCAACGATGGTGGTGCTGGGCCGGTTGCCGGTGAACACCCGGTGCGGCGCTTGCTCCGCCGATGCGCCGTCGGCGATCACCTCGGCTTCGGTCTTGCCGAAAGCCAGCGCCTCAGTCTGAGCGAACATGTTGGCCATGAGCAGATCGTGATGGTTGCGATGCGAGTGATTGGGGTGCGCGAAACCGATCATGTCCACCGGCACCAACCGGGTGCCCTGATGGATCAGCTGATAAAACGCATGCTGGCCGTTAGTTCCCGGCTCGCCCCACACGATGGGTCCGGTCTCACCGACAACCGGCGATCCATCGCGGCGCACCGACTTGCCGTTGCTTTCCATGTCGAGCTGCTGCAGGTACGCGGTGAACCGACTGAGCTCGTGGGCATAGGGCAGCACTGCGTGACTTTGTGCACCCAACATATTGCTGTTCCAGACACCAAGCATCGCCATGATGACGGGCACGTTCTGAGCCAGCGGCGTGTGTAAGAAGTGTTGGTCAACGGCGTGAAACCCAGCAAGGAAATCGGCGAAGGCATCGGGCCCAATAGCGAGCATCAGCGATAGGCCGATTGCTGAATCCACGGAGTACCGACCGCCTACCCAATCCCAGAAACCGAACATGTTGTCGGTGTCGATGCCGAACGCACTGACACCAGCGGCATTGGTAGAGACGGCCACGAAGTGCTTGCTCACTGCCGATTCATCGCCGTGCACACCAAGACCGGCGAGCAACCAATCGCGCGCCGTAGATGCATTGGTGATGGTCTCGATAGTGGTGAAGGTCTTCGATGAGACCACAAAGAGCGTGCTCGCTGGATCGAGATCGGCAAGGTTTTGGGCGATATCGGCGCCGTCTACGTTGCTGACGAATCGGCACTCGATGTCGGCGTGCTTGTAGGCGTGCAACGCCTGATACGCCATCGCTGGTCCGAGGTCGCTGCCACCGATACCGATGTTGACCACCGCGCGAATGCGCTGACCGGTATGCCCAGTAAACGCCCCCGAGCGCACTCGATGAGCGAACGCTGCCATGCGATCGAGGGTTTCGTGCACATCGGGAACCACGTTGCGCACTTGCCCAGTGTCATCAGCGGTGGTGATGACTGTGGCGCGCGGCGCTCGCAGCGCCACGTGCAGTACCGCCCGATTCTCAGTGGTGTTGATGCGCTCACCGGCGAACATTGCGTCGCGTTTCGCGGCAACGCCTGCGGCCTCAGCGACATCGGCGAGCAGACGCATCGTGGCGGCCGACACCCGTTGCTTCGAGAAGTCGACGCGCAGGTCTGCCACCTTCACGGTGAACGCCTCGGCTCGCAACGGATCTGTCGCGAAGGCGTCGCGCAACGAAACCATCGACTGAACGCGCGCATGCTCGAGGAGCGCCGACCAAGCCGGCGTAGCTGTGATGTTCACGGCGTCGACGTTAGTGCTGCGCCGCTGGCGCTGGGTCGATTATCAGCAGCAAGAGCGGCAATCAGTCGGGCGCGCTGAGCTCGCCGCCACCGAGATAACTGCTCTCGATGAGATGGCGGTTGGCCGCCAAGTGCTTGGCGTCGCCCTCGATTTCGAGCGTGCCATGGTTCAAGACGTAAGCCCGATCGGCTACCTCGAGCGCGAGGTGCACGTGCTGCTCGACCAGCAAAATACCTGCACCGGTTTCATCGGCAATGCGTCGCAACACCGGCAACAAGCGCTCGACGATGATGGGCGCGAGACCAAGGCTCATTTCGTCGACCATCAGCAGCTTGGGGCTCGTAGCAAGCGCGCGGCCCATGGCCAACATCTGCTGTTCGCCACCCGACAACAAGCCGGCCTTGCGATCCATGAGCTTGTCGAGCGCCGGGAAATACCCGAGCGCCTGGTCGAAGTTGGCCGAGCCCTTCGCTGCACCCAACTTGAGGTTCTCGCGCACGGTGAGCTGAAAGAACAAGCTGCGATCTTCAGGGACATGCGCCAAGCCCTCGCGAGCAATCATGTGAGCGCGGCGACCCTTGACAGATTTGCCGAGCACGCGAATGTCGCCCGACAAGATCGGATTGAGCGCCGAGGTGGTCAACAGTGTGGTGGTCTTGCCGGCACCGTTGGGTCCGAGCAGCGCGACGATCTCGCCTTCGTTGACCGTGAGGTTCAGATTACGTACAACCGGGACACCGTTGTAACCGGTGGATAGATCGTCGATCTCGAGCAGAGCCATCAGTGCGTCTCCTCTTCGGCCGAGTGACCAAGGTAGGCCTCGATCACGCGGGGGTTCTTTTGAATTTCGCTTGGAGTGCCCTCGGCAATTTTGACGCCGAACTCAATCACATAGATGTAGTCACACACGTTGAGCACAAGGCCCATGTCGTGGTCGACCAAGAAGATCGTTGACCCGGCGCTAATGATGTCGCGAAGTCGGTCGCCCAACACCCGAGACTCGGCGCTGTCGAGGCCAGCCGCAGGTTCGTCCATACACACCAACTCGGGGCGAGCAGCAAGTGCTCGCGCTGCACTGACGAGCTTGCGCTGACCCTGGCTAATCTCGTTAGGCATCTTTGATGCAAGATCGGCGATGCCGAGCACGTCGAGCGCCCAATCGGTAGATGAGCTATCGCGTGAGCGACGTGGCGCCACGAGGTCGGCGAAGAAACTGCCAACCGACTGTTTCTCGGCAGCCACTTGCAGGTTCTCGCGCACGCTGAGATCGTCGAACAATTCGAGCGATTGCCATGTGCGCCCGAGGCCCAACTTCGCGCGGCGATGCGGTGGAAGCGAGCCAATGTCGCGGCCAGCGAACTCGATGCGACCAGTAGTGGGGACGAAACCGGTGATGCCATCAATGAAGGTGGTCTTGCCGGCACCGTTGGGCCCAATGAGGCCGACGAGCTGTCCCTTCTGCACGGAGAAGTCGACTTCGTTGACGGCCTTGAGGCCGCCAAACGTGACCGACATGCTGGTTGTCTGCAGCAAGGTCGTCATCAGTGAGCACCAGCTTTCTCAGTTGCAGTAGTAGCAGACGAATCGTCAGCAGTATCGCTGCTGGGTCGTTGTCGTGCGAACTTGTGTTGCACCGCTTGGCCCATCTGGCGGGCCGCGCCAGCGATGCCTTCGGGGTTACGAACCGAAGCGATGATCAATCCAAGGCCGCCAAGAATGAGCGTGAACTCACTGGGCACGCCGAGGGTTTCGCTGGCAAACGTGAAGACCAGACCACCGGCCACCAAAAGTCCGCCGCTAATAGATCCGGCCACGCTGGTGATGCCGCCAAGGTAGGCAAACGCAAAGAACGTGAGCGACTGCACATAGTTGAACTTGTCGGGCGTGACGCCGCCGAATCGATACGCCGATACAGCGCCACCAATGCCCGCGATAAACGCCGACACAGCGAAGGCGAGGATTTTCATACCCGACACGTTGACGCCGGCCGCGGCCGCTGCGCGCTCGTTCGAGCGAGTGGCGAGCAGTCGGCGCCCGGTTGCAGACCGACGAAGGTTGGCAACTGCGTAACACAGCAAGACCACAACGATGAGGCAGAACAGCGCTGTCATCGGGTTGGGCTGCTTACCGTCGCCGGCGATGAAGCCCAGGATCTTGTACTGCACATCTCGCGGCTGCGCGATGAGCGATGGCACCTTCACCGGAGCACCCTTGAAGCCGCCGTTGACCGACCCGTTACCAAAGATGGCGCGGTCCACTGCCACCGCAAAAGCGAGCGTGACAATTGCCAAGTTCACGCCGCGCACACGTAGCGCTGGCATGGCGACGAGCACACCGACGAGCATCGCCACAATCGCACCAATGAAGATTGGGATGGGGAACGGCACGTTGTGCTCGGAAGTCATCTTGGCCACCAAGTACGCAGAGATACCAGCAAAGGCCATCTGAGCCAGTGAAATCTGCCCCACGTAACCAGTGATCACCACGATCGACAAGCAGATAATGATGCCGATGAGCGAGTTGGCCAATGCCAGGCGAAAGGTGGGGCCGAAGATAAACAGACCACACACAGCCGTCGCTAGCGCGAGGGCAGGCCCGGCATAGCGAGTGGCCCAACGCGGTGGCGTCGGCGAGAACGGTAATCGGCCCGAGCTAATCGCACCGCGAGTGGGCAGGCTCTTGCCCCTCAAGAACAGCACCAACACAATCACCAAGAGCGGGAGCAGTCGCTCCATGCCTGGGAAAGCGCTTCCGGCCGACTTCGGGAACCAATCGTGTTGCGCCTCGAGGTACTTCACGAGCCCGTACTGCATGCCGAGCACCATGGCTGCGAATGTGGTCCAACCAAACGATGTGAAGCTGCCAACGAGGGCCGCGGTGAGCGCTGGGATGATGAGCGCCGGCAGCACCGACGGGTCAACTGTGCGCAACACGGTGGCAGCGAAGATGCCGAGCAGACCCGTAATGACCGTGGAGATCACCCAGTTCATGCCCGCCAAAAACTCGGGCGAGAAGCCGAGCACAACAGCACCCTTTTCATTTTCGGATGCGGCGCGCGTGGCCAAACCGAAGCGGGTGAGTTGGAACACCGCATAGAGCACGCCAGTGAGCACCAACACCAAGATTGCAATGGCCAATTCGTCGGAGTTCATGCTGATGCCCAAGGGCAACTTGAGCGGCTTTGAGCCACTGAAGAACGGCATCGACTCAACGGCGAAGGGCTGAATAGAAAAGCGGCGCACGATGACCGCTTGCAGATACAAGAACAGACCAATAGACGCAACGACCTTGGCTAACGGCGGCGCCGAGCGCAACGGCCGAAAGATCAAGAAGTGCAGCGCGAGGCCGAGCAACACTGCGAACAACAGCGAGATGATCAGGCCGGGCCAGAACTGCATGTCGGGCCCGAACGAAATTCGTGTGGGCCAATCGGGAAGATCAAGCGTTGAGGCGGTATCGAGTTTGTGAACAATGCCTTCGACCAATGCGAAGGGGTTCGGCAACGGTGGAAGAAACAGGTCGCCATCACGGCGCAACACTGCATACACGTAGGCCACGTACATCGCGATTGCGCTGTTGGCGAAGTTGACCACGCCCGAACCGCGATAGGTAACGACCAAGCCCAACGAAATCGCGGCGATGAGCGCGCCACTGGCCAAGCCTGGGCCGGTAAGGAATTGGTTTCTGGTGTTCGTGTCGAGCAATGCCCACACCACCATGCCCAACGCGCTGAGCCCGATGAACCATTGGAAACACTTTGTTACGAGACCCTTCATCGGCCCTCACCCCTCGTTGAACGTCGTATTACAAAAGGTGGTGCGCCGCATACGCGGCGCACCACCTTGATTACTTCACATCTGAATGAACTACGACTGAACCGCAGTGGCGTCAATCGGCTTGCCGTTGAGGCCGTCAGCGATGCTGATCCATTCGCCACCCTTGAGTTGCTGAATACCCATCTGGGCGCCACACACTGCTGGGAACGGAACGCCCAAGATCACTTGCTTGCCACAGCTGAGCGTGCCCACCTGCAACATCATTGGGCCAGTGAAGCCGCGAATAGCGCCGTCGATGGTTGCGAAGTCGGTTGCACCCTTTGCGGCGTTCACAAACTTGGCGAAGGTCATCAGGTTGGCGAACTCTGGGCCAGCAAAGCCGGTGTACTCAAGCGTGGTCGCATTTGGTGCGGGCTTGCCGTACTGCTGCACCTTGGCGATGTAGGTCTGCATACCGCTGTCGAGGTCGGGGCGGAAGTAGCTGTAGCC
>CANNMD010000092.1 GCA_947505655.1 Acidimicrobiaceae bacterium
CCGCGGCCTCAGAACCGTATCGCTGATTTGAGGAGCTGCTGGCTCGCACCCCTCGCAATCCTGGCGAAGCCTGCGCCACCAACCCGTGAGCATGGACGCGGTTTGGGACAACTGCTGTCCCAAACCGCGCCCATGCAACGAGGCGAGCGGATGTCAGCGCGGAAGCGAGCGATGCAGGTGCCGTTGCGCTGGTCGTAGGCCTTGAGTCGCTCCACATGTGGACCTTTGGCCCAATCTCGTTCAGAACGGTTGACATACCGGTGGATACGTGCGAGTTTGCCCGTCTACAGCATGCGTGAAGCAGCGCTGCACGTTGTCCAGGGGGATCCCAAATGTTGCCATCTACATCGCGTCGTTACGCCGAGAAGAGCCTTCGTAGCCGTTTGGTTCGCGCCGGCGCCGCATCATTCTTCGCCCTGGCTCCTGCCATCGCATTTGTTGGCGTCAGCCAGGGAGGCGTCGCATCGGCAACGTCGTCGAAGCTCGACAACGACCGCGACGGCATTGCGAACAAGATCGACTCAGATGTAGACGGTGACGGAATTCGTAACGGCTCCGACTCAGACGTCGATGGCGATCGCATCCCCAACGTGAACGACCACGATGTCGACGGCGACGGCGACCTGAACGGTTCCACAAAAGAGAAGGACATCGACGGCGACAGCAGCCCCGACACCTCGGACGACGACATGGATGGCGACGGATCAAGCAACGGCTCCGACCGCGACGTCGACGGCGATGGCCTCTCAAACAGCCAAGACTCCGACGTTGACGGCGACGGAGTGCGCAACGGCCGCGACTCAGACGTAGACGGCGACCGCCACTCGAACGGCCTTGACGACGATGTTGACGGTGACGGATCCAGCAATGGCCGCGACTCAGACGTAGACGGTGATGCCCTACCAAACGGCGCTTCGAACGAGAAGGACATCGACGGCGATGGCAGCCGCGATGGCATCGATAGCGACGTTGACGGCGACGGATCCAGCAACGGACGCGACTCAGACGTAGACGGCGACGGATCCAGCAACGGTTCCGACAACGATGTCGACGGCGACGAACTCTCCAACGGCGCAGTCGCTGAGAAGGACATCGACGGCGATGGCATCCTCGACGACTCCGATAGCGATGCCGACGGTGACGGCCGGTCAAACTCATCTGACGATGACATCGACGGCGATGGCAAGTCGAACTCATCTGACGACGATGTCGACGGCGATGGCAAGTCGAATTCATCTGACGACGACTCCAACGGCGACGGCATCGACGATCACGGCGGCGCATCTGGCAAGTCGGGCAAGAACCGCCGCTAGGCCACGTGGCTCGGCTACTACAGCCATCGCCGATCACACATGTAGGGTCACTGCGTGACTCTTGAACTCGCTGCCGATGACATCCCTGTCGCCCATACCCCCGCAGGCGGTTACGGCCCCAACTTTCCACCGCTGATCCTCGCTGGATGCAACGAACCGTTGGTGGCTGGAGCTCCCGATCTACGCGGCATCTGGAAGGTCATAAGCGCTCTGCGCGGAGGCCAACCCGTGCCCGAAGGCGACCGCCTACTGAGCTACAGCGAGCGCATTGAGCAATGCGGCAATCGCATTGTCGATTGCGGCGGTGGCACCATCTCCGACGCCCGCGCCGATGGCACCGAGGCCAACGCTGTGCACGATGTTTCGGTCTTCGACTACACCACACCTATCCATGTGGTCGCGTCGTACGAAGACGGCGTGTTCGTGTTGCGGCCCGTTGGAATGCCAGGCATCGAAGTGACGCGACGCCTCGATGCCGATGGCCACATGATCTGGACCCGCCCTGACATGGGCGGAGTCGTGGTGACGCTCGAACGGATCAGCGACCCGATCTAAGCGCCGCCGCGCCTATTCGCCGGTGAGCTCTTTTTTGAGCTCACGCTTGAGGAACTTGCCGCTGGCGTTGCGCGGAATCGGCTCGTCGCGGAACCAGATCTTGGTAGGGATCTTGTGCTTGGCCACGCTGGCGCCAAGGAACTCACGCAGTTGGTCGGCCGACAGTTCGTGGCCTGGACGCAACACAATCACGGCCGCAACTTCTTCACCCAAACGCTCTTCGGGGATGCCGAACACGCACGCTTCGGCGATGGCGTCGTGGTGATAGATGGCCGTCTCGACCTCGCTGCAGTACACGTTCTCTCCACCGCGAATGACCATGTCTTTGGCGCGGTCGACAATGTAGATGAACCCGTCCTGATCGATGCGGGCGATATCGCCCGTGTTCAGCCAACCATCGACAATGGTGTCGGCGGTGGCTTCGGGCCGATTGAGATAGCCCTTGATAGTGATGCAACCGCGCACGCACAACACGCCAACAGTGTCGGGACCGGCAGGTAAATCGTTGCCATCTTCGTCGACCAACTTGGTCTCGAGCGTTGGCACCGCTGGCCCACACGACTCGGGCTTGGCGACGAACCAACGCGCCGAGTTGGCTGTGATGATTCCGTGAGTCTCGGTCATGCCGTATCCGGTGGATGGCTGACCGTGCTTCAGCGCTCCGGCGATCTTGTGCACGAGGTCGGGCTGCAACGCGGCGCCGCCGCCACCCAAACCAGCCAACGAAGACGTATCGCGCGTTGCCCAATCGGGGTGCATGAGCATCTCGCGGCTCATCGTGGGAACGCCCGAGAAGTTGGTGACCTTTTCGCGTTCGATGAGCTCGAGGGCGCGGCCTGGATCCCACTTATACATGAGCACAACCTTGGCTCCCGACAGCGTTGCTGGGTGCACGATGCAGTTGCACGCGGTCACGTGGAACAGCGGTGTTGGAGCCATCATCGATGGCGGCAATGCCGGTGGGCCGGGTGGCGGAGCGGGCACATCGCCAGCGGCAATGGCCTTTTGCTCTGACATCGCCACGGCAGTGCTCATCGCGGCAATGTTCAAGATGTTTGCGACCGAGCCGCGGTTCGTGAGCTGTGCACCCTTAGGGAAACCGGTGGTGCCCGAGGTGTAGAAGATGGTGGCGTCATCGTCGGAATCGATATCGACTGCGGGCAGCGAGCCGGGATCGGCCTCGGCCATAATGTCGGCCCAACGTGAGCCGCTCGCCGGGATGGCCCGATCGGTGCGCACCGCAACGATGTGCATGTCGCGCTGGCTTGGCATGTGCATCAAACGCTCGAGGCGCTCGTCGTCGACAATCAATGCACGCGGCTCGCTGTCGTTGAGCGCGTATTCCATCTCTGGCGGAGTCCACCATGCGTTCATGCCCACAACCGCAGCGCCGATGGACACTGTGGCCCAGTAGCCCACGATCCACTCGGGGTAGTTGCGCATTGCGATGGCAACGCGCGTGCCCGGCTCTACACCGTTGGCCAGCAAGTGCGCGGCCAACTTGCGCACCTGACTCTGGATCTCACCGTAGGTGTAGCGCTCGTCTTCGTAGACCAGGTAGTCCTTCTCGGCATAACCAGCAGTGGCTTCCCACAGCGCGCGCATCGTTGGCGGGGCAGAGACAAACGCCTTCGACGGGACCCCGCGGATATCGATGGTGGTGGTAGCAAACGGAGAGCCGGCAGCATCGAGTTCGGCGCGGGCGGTGAGGTAATGGTGGATCACCCCGCCATTCTTGCCGATAGCAGGCCGCCAACTTCCAGCCAGAGGTCGAATCGCAACGTTGCGAACGCAGCGGGCTGTGCGGCCAAGAGTGAATCAAGCCCGCAGGAATCGAGCCAGCGCGATTGCTTCGGTGGTCAATAACGGTCGGTCGTAGACCAACACCCGCAACAGTTCGCCGCCGAAGTCGGGCGCCACCAACAGTTCGGAACCACCGATCTCACCGAGCTCACGCGGATGAAACGCCCAACCCTGGGGCTGCGCTCCCCCATCATCGAGCCGTTGGTCAACCACCACGCTGACCACCTTCGGGCCGCCATCAACAATGAAGCTCACCGTGTGGTCGCCGCCATCCCAAATTCGCGAGGCGACTGCCACGCAAGTGGCGTGACGCAGCTGCGCGCCGAAGCCATCCGTGATGAACAGCTCGATCTCGCCATCATCGGTAACCGACACCTGATAACCCTTGGTGATCCGCTGGCTTGTGGGCTCTTCGCCCAACGCAGCGGTCACGTTCGAGAACGCCGACAGCAGCACCCGGTGGTCGAGCGCCGAGCGAAGCTGGCCGCTCAAGCGAACGGTGATCGTGAATCCACCGCCGCTGCGCAGATCGGGCAACACCGCGCCGCGCGGTGCAGCGTTGCCCGCATTGTGAGCTGACCAGTCGACGACCTTGCCTTCGCTGGGAACAAGCGACAAAGTGTGTTGAGCGCGCAGGTACTGCAGTAGCCGCGGTTCAACCTCGTGATAGCGCACGGCCAATTTGTTCGACTCGACATACGCCAGCGTTCCATTGGGCAACTCAACCCAGTCGGGATAGCCGGGACCGTCGACGATGGCCCAATCAGCGTTCCAATCGGGCCGCTCCTCGAAGCCTTGGCCGTCCCAATACAGGGCGATCTCGGGCTGGCTCCACCTGATGACACCATCGTCGCTACCGCGCCCCACGGTGATCCAATAGACGCGGCGGCCGGTGTATCCGAGCCGGTCAGTGCGGCCGTTGTTGTAGAAGAGCATCACGAACTCAGCGACTCCGGAATCGGAGTCCGGTGCGGCGCGCAATCGATACGGCGTGATCGAGCCTCGCGGGTTCTTGATGACCTGGTGTCCGCCCTCGCCCAGTGGCAGCCCTTCGTAGGTGAGCCAAAACGGATCACCCCACGACCGTCCCTTATCATTCGAGTACGCCGCCGCAAGCTGGCCCGTCTCTGCGCGCCACAGCGAAAACAGTCGTGCGGGCAACCGATCGTTCACGGCCAGCACATGCGGCTCTTCGCCAAGGCATAGCTCGCCACCCGGCGCCTGCAATCCAACATCGCCGATCGGCAACGTCTCCCACAGTGCGTCATGGAGATCGCTCACATGCAACAGATTCGAACTACGCAAGAAGAAGACCTCGGAGCCGGGGGTCTCACCGGCGCCGTCACGCGTCTTCTGGAACGCCATATAGACAGCGCCGTCGATGACCGACGGCTTGTCACACAAGAACATGCCCATCGTCTCGCCGCCCCACGGATTGTCGCGATCGATGCGCGTGCGCCGCACCGGCACGAGGTAACGCTGCGAACCCCAGGTCCGGCCAGCATCGTCGGAAACCCGAAACCAGTAGCCCTCATCGAGCTGCATATCGGTGCGTCGCAACGGGGTCAGGGCGTCATGGGCATCGGTGTCGGCATTGGCGCCCGGCGGATATTGCGAGCCGCGGTTCCATCCGTAGAACACGAAGAGGCGCTCGCTGCCATCGGCCATTCGCTGCAGCAGCTGATACCCGTCGTGTGATTGCCGCTCGGGCGAATCAATCGGCGCCAGCGGCGACCACGTCTTTCCGTTGTCCGCACTTCGCGTTCCGAACAGCTGAAGCCCGGGTCCACCCTCGCGATTTTCGGAGTGATGCAGAACCACCGACAACACGACTGCATCGAGTTCTTTGTCGTGCACCGCCACAATGTTTTGGCTGTCGTAGTAACCGTTGCGATCCGACACCACGCAACCAGCCTTCGCATCGCGTGGGTCCACCCGCGACGCGAACGGAGCGAACCCGACTGGCGTGTCGGCGAAACGAGATGAGTCGCTATCCATGCGCACGATCATTACCCAGAGTCAGGCAACGCGGAGTGTCTTGCCAAGCCACTCTCCATCGGCAAGTGTTTGCACGTCATGACTGCGCCCACGATTACCTACGACATCTACTCCGACGAGTCGCTGTCGAATCCGTACCCGATCTACGAAGAGCTGCGCTCGCTCGGGTCGGCAGTGTGGATGGAACCGCACAACGCGTTCGTACTCCCCCGCTACACGGCATGTCGCGATGCGCTTCGCAACTGGCGGGTCTTCGCCTCGGGCAACGGCGTGATGATGAACGACCCAATGAACGCAGCGGCGAGCAACCAACTCATGTTGTGCACCGACGGCGAACGCCACAGCAAGCTTCGTTCGGTGGTGGGCGCTCCGCTGATGACCAAGGCGCTCGACAACGTGCGGCCGCTCATCGAAACCGAAGCCACTGCGCTGGTTGATCGACTCGTTACTCAAGGCACGTTCGACGCCGTGAGGGAGTTCGCGCAGCACCTGCCGGTGACCATCGTGTCTGAGCTCGTTGGCCTGCCCGAGGCCGGACGCGAGCGCATGCTGCCGTGGGCGTCGGCCGTGTTCAACTCCATCGGGCCACTCAACCAGCGCGGCCTCGACTCGATTGGCAACATCATCGAGATGAACGAGTTCGTGTCCACCCAGTGCACACGCGATGCCGTGAAGCCGGGCGGTTGGGCCGAAGCATTGTGGGACGCAGTCGACCGCGGCGACATGGACCCAAGCGAACCGGCGATGCAACTGCATAACTACACCGGCCCGTCGCTCGACACCACGATCAACGCTACGTCAAACATGATTTGGCTGTTCTCGCAAAACCCTGAGCAGTGGAACCTGCTGCGTCGGCAACCAGAACTCATCCCCAACGCAATCGACGAGGTGCTGCGGCTCGAGTCGCCGGTGCAGGGGTTCTCACGATGCACCACCGAAAGCGTCGATGTCGACGGCACCACTCTGCCAGCAGGCGCTCGGGTGCTGATGCTCTACGCCTCGGCGAACCGCGACGAGCGTCAGTTCGCCGACCCAACGGTGTTCGACATTCAGCGCGCCAACGCAGGCGACCACCTCGGCCTTGGCCATGGTCGGCATGTGTGCCCAGGAGCCCACCTCGCTCGCCTGGAGATGCGTTCGCTGCTGAACTCGTTGCTGCCAAAGGTGGCGCGCTTCGATCTCGTCGAGAGCTCAATGGCACTCAACAACACCATGCGCGGTCTCGCCACCTGCACCGTCAACGTCATTCCCGCGTAAGCGTTACGACTCTCACCTACGCTCGGGGCATGGATCAACCCGTGCGAGAACCGATGAAGGCCCGTAAGCGCGTTGTGATGATTGCTCACGACAACCGCAAGAAGGACATGCTCAACTGGGCCACGTTCAACGTGGGCACGCTTTCGCGCCACGACCTCTCGGCCACAGGATCCACCGGCAAGTTGCTGGCCGACAACCTCGGGCTGCCCATCCACCGATACCTCAGCGGACCCCTTGGCGGAGATCAGCAAATCGGCGCGGCTATCGCCACTGGCCAACTTGATCTCGTGATCTTCTTCTGGGATCCGCTTGAGCCCCAGCCGCACGATGTCGACGTAAAGGCGCTGTTGCGCATCGCCGTTGTGTACAACACCCCGATGGCGTGCAACCGCTCGACCGCCGACTTCTTGCTGTCGAGTCCATTGATGGGCGAGACGTATTCGCCCTTCGCGCACATCGACTGACCACCCTCCGTCCCCGTTTTTGTCAAGCTTGGCGGATGCCAACAACAGCCCAATCGACTCGTGAAGGAGACATTGTTTTGAGCGACATGCCCGTTGAGTGGTCGGTGACCGCACAGAACCTGCCCGAACACGCCCGCAATCCCATCCACACCGACGAAGGCGCTCAGGCCGCCGGCTTCGCACGTGCTCTCGTTGCGGGGGTCACCACGTACGCATACCTCACTCATCCAGTGGTTGCTGCGTGGGGACTCGACTGGGTTCGCGACGGTGGCGGCGAGGTTCGATTTCGGCGTCCGGTGTTTGCACATGATCACCTGCGTTGCACGCCACTTGTCGACGACAACGAGTTGTCGATTCACGCGCTCACCAACGAACCTGAGCAACCACGCGCCGTGTTTCAGGTTGTACGGAACAGCGCCGACCCAGTTGAATTGCGACCCGGCGAAGCGTTGGCCGATAAACACATTCCGCTCGACGGCGAATGGGGCTCCGACTATGGCTCACGCGCTGGCGACGACTTCGCACTCTTTGCTCAACACGGCATCGTGCATCCAGCCGTGTGGCCAGCGCTCGCCAATCATGTGGTGCACACCTCAGTGGCGCGCGGCAGTTGGATTCATACGCGCAGCATCGTGCGGCACCACGCCCTCGCTCGCGCCGGCGCCATCGCCGACGTAAGCGCCGTGGTGGTGCGTCGTTTCGAGTCGCATGGCGAGCGTGCCGTGCTCGATGTTCAGATCAGCGTCGAAGGTGTGCTCGTCGCCACGCTTGAGCACGAGGCAATTGTCGCTCTGCCAGAGTGAACATGCCAGAGTAAACATGGCAGAGCGATCACCACGATCAGTCGATGTGGAAGACGTGCTTCCAGCTGCCGTCGGCGTTATGCACTGACTCGACCCAACCAGTGGCGCCTGCATACTTGCCGGAACCGCCAACAATCGAGCGGATTGTCGACGACGACACCTTCAATGTCGCGTCCTTGCCTGGGTACAGGCCCATGCCTTCAAGGATCAACTGGTCGCCGGTTGTGTCGAAGGTGAACGCTGCGTTCATCATTCGCGCCTGCACGTCTTTGGCTGTCACGTCAACGCCGGTGGTGGTCATAATCCAGTCGGTGCGCACAACTGCTCCATCGGCGGTCTTGCCATCGAAATGGAAGATGCGCTGATCGCCCACCGAAGATCCGGCGTCACCAAGATCGATCAGCGTTGGGGTTGGAACCTCAGGATGGGTCACGGTGACAACGGTGCCGCTGCTTGAGCAGCCAGCAAGCGCGCCTACCAGCACGACTGCGGCGATCGCCGAAACTGCCCGTTGCGGAAAGGTAGAGAAAACTGAAAACTTGGTCATTGCATGGCCCCTTGAGAAACGCTGCTGAAGTGCGCCCGACCCTAACGCACCGAGGGCAACCGACCACTCATCGCTGATCGCTGATCACTGGTCGTGAACCTGAACTGGTTGCAGCCGAAAGCGTGGTGCACCTACCATGCGCCAACCCAACAGATGCGAGATGCCATGTCAGAGCCAATCGTCCTCACGCCAGATCAACGGCCGCGCGCCCTCAACGTTGCGGGCTTCGACATCACCGTGCTCGCATCCGACGCACAGACCAGCGGCTACGAAGTGTTTCTGCAAGCTGGCGCCGACGGCAAGGGGTCAAGCCCGCATCAGCACCCGTGGGACGAGTCGTTCTATGTCATCAGCGGCGAGATCACCTGTGGAATCGACGACATCGAAACCGTTGCATCGGCTGGCACCTTCGTGCATATTCCTGGCGGCTCAACGCACTGGTACAAGTTCGGCGCTGGCGGAGCCGAGATTTTGTCGATGACATCGCAGGGCAACGCGTCGCGGATGTACACCGACTTCGACAGCGAGTCCTCGTGGGAGAACCCCGATCGCTCGCATTTCGTAGAACTGGCTGCCAAGCACGGCCAGCAGGTGGCCGCACCCAAGTCGTAACTCTCGATCAGTCGGCAGCGTCCACGAGCAGTCGGTCGAGAAATCGAAGCGCCGCGGTCGATGCTTCGACCCGCCACAGGGCCACCACGTCTTCTGTCACGGCACCGTTGGCCGACGCCGTGAGCGCAGTGGCCATGCGCTCAATGTGATCGCGCTGCAGCAGCAACATCGGTCTGATGTCGATGCCACAGATATCGGCGATGATGATCTTCAGCAACAGTTCGCTGCGCAGGTCGCGCAGATGCGACACCGGAGCGTTCAACCATTTGCGGAGTTGCGCCCGACCAGTTCG
>CANNMD010000093.1 GCA_947505655.1 Acidimicrobiaceae bacterium
CCCGAGGTTGCCAAGCACAAGGGCATCAGCATTCTCATCCTTCCGCTCGACACGCCCGGCATCACGATTCAGCCGCTGAGCCTCATTGGCGAGCACGACATCAACGCCGTGTTCTTCGACAACGTGCGCGTGTCGGCCAAGAACCTGGTTGGCGAAGAAAACGGCGGATGGCGCCTCATCACCAATCAACTCAACCACGAGCGCGTCACGCTGTGCTCCACCGGTGTGGCCGATCGTGCCTACACCGAGGTCCGCGATTGGGCCAAGACCACGCACCTGCCCGATGGCCGCCGCGTTATCGATCAAGAGTGGGTGCAGATCAACCTCGCCAAGGTGCACGCCAAGATCGAGTTCCTGCGGCTCATCAACTGGAAGGTTGCATGGACCGCAACGCAAGGCGGCCTCGAGGTCGCCGATGCGTCATCAGTGAAGGTGTTCGGCACCGAGTTCTACCAAGAAGCATTCCGCTTGCTGTTCGAGGTGATGGGGCCGGTGAGCTATCTCAAGGCCGATGCTCCGGGCGCCATTTTGCGGTCGCGACTCGAGTCGTCGTACCGCGGCATGGTCATTCTCACCTTCGGCGGTGGCACCAACGAGACGCAACGCGATCTCATCTCAATGTTCGCACTCGGTTTCCCCAGGGCAGGTAAGTAATGGACTTCAGACTTTCAACCGAACAAAACGAGTTGCGCGAACTCACTGCGCGCATCCTCGCCGATCAGGTGACCAACGAGTCGCAAAAGGCCGCTGCCGCAAGCGAGCACGGCTTCGATATGGCGTTGTGGCGCACGCTTGCCGAAACTGGCATCGTGGGCATCGCTCTGCCCGAATCAGTGGGCGGCGGTGGTCTCGGTGCGCTTGAGATCGGCGTGGTGCTCGAAGAAGTCGGCCGCGCAACTGCTCCGGTCCCAGCGTTCGCTGTGCTCGTCGCTGGCGTGGCGCTGCGCCATTTCGGCGCACTCGATCATCTCGAGGGTGTTGCCTCTGGCGAGCGAATTGTCACCGTGGCCCTGCACGAGCCAGTCGGATCGCCACACGAGCCAGCCGCCACCGTCTCGGCTGACTCGCTCCTCAGTGGACAAAAGATTTGCGTGCCTGCTGGCACCGCCGCATCGAGCTTCGTGGTGTCAACCACCGACGGCGTGTATGTGGTTTCGGCCGACGCCGCCGGTGTCGTTGTCGAGCGGCAGAACACCACCTCGGGCATCCCCGATGCGCGGGTCACGTTCACCAATAGCCCCGCTACCAAGCTTGCCGATCGTGACGGCCTCAATTGGCTGCTCGATGTGGCCACCACGGGTCAGTGCTTGCTGATGTCGGGTGTTTGTCAGCGGGCGCTTGCGCTTACTGCGGCGTACGCCAAAGAGCGCGTGCAGTTCGAACGGCAGATCGCCTCGTTCCAGGCCGTGAGCCAGCGCGCTGGCGATAGCTACATCAACACCGAGGCCGTGCGGCTCACTGCATGGCAGGCGGCGTGGCGCCTCAGCGAAGGTTTGCCTTCGTCAGAGCAAGTGGCCAGCGCCAAGTTCTGGGCCAGCGACGGCGGATTGCAAGTGCTGCACGCAGCACAGCATCTGCACGGCGGCGTCGGTGTCGATCGCGACTATCCGTTGCACCGTTGTTTCCTGTGGGGCAAGCAAATCGAACTCACGCTTGGCAGCACCATGCCGTCGTTGGTTCGACTTGGTCGTCTCATCGCCGACACCCCAGTCGCGTGAGCACGTTCGACACCCACGACATTCTTCCTCCAGATCCCGATCTTGAGGTTCTGCACGATCGCGAATATCGCGTGCGCGCGTTCCGCAAAGATCCCAATCTGCTCATTCGCGGGGCCGTACGCGATCAGAAGCCGCCGCGCCTGTATCTCGAAGACGACAACGATCCGCTGACCATTCATCACATGCAACTCGACCTCGAGGTGGCCTTCCCGTCACTCGAGATTGTTGGCGCCACAGTGCATTTCGAGACGCACCCCAACGATGTGTGTCCGCGAATCGTCGATCACTACGACAAGCTCATTGGGCTGTCTATCGCCCGCGGTTTCACTCATCGCGTGCGCGAACTCTTTGGCGGGCCGCGCGGTTGTACCCACACCACGGCACTGTTGCAGGCGATGGCCCCGGTGGCGGTGCAGTGTTTTTGGAGTATGCGCGCCAGTCAGTCGCGACAAGAGAGCGAGTTCAATGCGGGCAACGTGTCGTTCGTTCCTCGCGAGCTCACCGAAGAAGAAAAGCGTGCGCAGTGGGCAATGAACCTCAACACCTGCCACGTGTGGGACGAAGAGGGCGAGTTCGTCGAGCGCATCAAGAACGGCGAGCAATTGGCGCCGCCATTGTTTGCCCGCCAGCGAATGATCGATCTCGGACACGACCCCGAAGAGTGGCGTTCTCGGATGCGCGGCTAGGTACGTTGATGTCATGACCGATCTGGTGCAGTGCGTCCTCGATCATCCCGGAGCGGGCACAGGCGTCGCTGTCATCACGTTGAACCGTGCCGAAAAACGAAACGCGCTCAACGGCGAAATGATCGCCGCGCTCGGAGCTTCGTTTGCATGGTGCGACAGCGAGTCAGCGGTTCGCGCTGTGGTGTTGGTGGGCGCCGGCACGGCGTTTTGCGCTGGCGCCGACATGTCGCCAGGGCGTAGCCCGTTTGGCTCGGTGGCCGACACCGATGGGTTTCAGTCGTCGCCTGTGTCACCGCGTGCCTGGCAGGTTCGCAAGCCGATCATTGCTGCCATCAACGGCGCGGCTATCGGTATCGGCCTCTCCCTTGCGTTGCAGACCGACATGCGCATCGTGGCGTCCGATGCCCCGCTTGCTGTCTTGCAGACGCGCCGCGGCGTCGTTCCCGATGCGCAATCGCACTGGGTGCTGCCGCGACTCATTGGCGTTGCCCGCGCCGCCGAGATGCTCATCGCCGGCCGCACCATCACGGGCGCGCAGGCGGCCGACTGGGGCCTCGCGAATCAAGCAGTCGCTGCAGCCGATGTGCTAACCACCGCTCTTGCGCTGGCCAACGACATTGCTGCCAATGTGTCGCCGTTGTCAGCGGCGATGAGCAAGCGCATTTTGTGGCGCGGCCTTGCCAGCAGCGCCGAAGAAGTCGATGCCATGGAACGCGATGCGCATCTGATCTTGATGGGTCGCCCCGATGCCCTCGAAGGTGGCCTGGCGTTCGGCGAACGACGTTCGCCGAAGTGGCAATCAGCGGTGCCCGACGACTGGCCGTACCAGTAGCGACGCAGGCTACGGTCTGAGCCATGCGCGCTGTTGTTTGCACATCGTTTGCCCCACTCGACCAACTCGTGATTGAAGAACGCCCGTCGGCTCCACTGGCTGCCGGCCAGGTGCGTGTTCGCGTCACGGCCGCTGGCGTCAACTTCGTCGATGCGCTGTTGGTGCAGGGTTTGTATCAGATCAAGCCGCCGTTGCCGTTTGTGCCCGGCGGCGAAACCGTCGGAATCGTCACCGAGTTAGGCGATGGTGTCACCAGCCACTCGCTGGGCGATCGCGTGCTCATCACCAGTGGCTTTGGCGGGTTCGCAACCGAGATGGTCAGCGCTGCAAGCCGCGCCGTCATCGTGCCGTCGTCGCTCACCGACGGACAAGCCGCCACGTTTATGCAGAGCTACATGACTGCGTATTTCGCGCTCGTGCATCGCGCCAAGATGCAACCCGGTCAGTGGCTGCTCGTGCTCGGCGCCGGTGGTGGCGTTGGGCTTGCGGCGGTCGATGTAGGGCGTGCCCTCGGACTCAAGGTCATCGCGGCCGCTTCGTCGGCTGCCAAGCGCGAGATGGCGCAGAGCCGCGGTGCGGTTGCTGTCATCGATTCATCGAGCGAAGACGTCAAGGCTCGCGCTAAAGAGATCAGCGGCGATGGCGTCGATGCGGTGTACGACCCAATCGGCGGCAAGCTCGGCGAAGAGTGTCTGCGCAGCCTTCGTGAAGATGGCCAGTTCATCGTCATCGGGTTCGCCTCGGGTGACATTCCCAAGCTGCCAGCGAATCAGGTGCTGTTACGCAATCGCCGCGTCACCGGGGTCGATTGGGGTGCGTGGGTGGGCCGCAACCCAGCCGAGAACCAGGCGCTCGTGATGCAGGTGCTCGCCAAGATCGCTGCTGGCGAATTGAACCCTGTCGAGCCAGTGAGCTACCCATTCGAACAAGCCGCACAGGCACTTGCCGATCAGCAGCAACGCAATGTTGTCGGCAAAGCCGTGCTGATTCCGTAGCCCATCATGCAGCTCGCTTTCTCTGCCGATCAACAGGTTCTCGCGGAAGCGTTTGGACAGTTCTTCAGCCGCGAGTCACCCACCTCGGTGGTTCGTCGTGCGGAGCCGCTGGGGTTCGACGCACCGCTCTGGAGCGCCCTCGGCGCAATGGAAGTGTGGGGCAGCGACGCCACGTTGTCTGACCTGTGCGTCATCGGCGAGACCGCTGGTCATGCGCTGGCACCTGTTCCGTTTGCCGAGCATGTGGTGGTGTCGCGATTGCTCGCGTGGCCAGCACTGCTCAGCGCCGATTCAGTTGGGACCATCTCGCCGCGTACCGCAAACGCGCAGGGCATCTGGAGCATCGTGCCCGCTGGTGCCATAGCCGACATCGTGGTTGGTCTCGATGGTGATGAGTTCGTTGCCGCGACGTCGCCAGCGCCGTTTGCTGGCCCGGCCAATCACGCGTGCGCACCGTTAGCCGATCGAGATTCGCGCACCGGCGAACGCAGTGTCATCGGCAACCGCCACGACTTTGAGCGAGCGATGTCTGAGCTGAAAGTGATCGCCGCATCGATGCTCGTTGGCGTTGCCGCGCTGGCACTTGAGATGGGCGTCGAATACGTGCAGCAGCGGCACCAGTTC
Organism: Acidimicrobiaceae bacterium; assembly: GCA_947505655.1. Taxonomy (GTDB): domain Bacteria; phylum Actinomycetota; class Acidimicrobiia; order Acidimicrobiales; family Ilumatobacteraceae; genus WLMZ01. Next base: position 4,856 of record CANNMD010000093.1, read on the forward strand.
GGGGTGCCCATCGGTTCGTTTCAAACGGTTCAGCATGGCCTAGCCGATCTGCCGGGCCGCATCGACGGCGCTCGGCTGCTCACCCATCAAGCGGCGCAAGCCCTCGACCTCGGCCGCGTTGGTCACAATGTGGTGGCCAACAACGAGATCACCGATCCGCACAGCTTGGCCTCGATGGCGTTGCTGTTCGCGAGTGATATCGCTGCCGACGCCACAGCGCGCAGCCTGCACTTCCATGGCGGCTACGGGTTCTCCGACGAGTACGACATCCAACTTGCGTATCGACGCGCGCGCGGTTGGGCACTGGTGCTTGGCGACCCAACCGCCGAACGTCTGGCCCTCGCCAACCGGCTCTGGCCATCGGCGGTACGTCCGTGACCCACTCACAGTCCGCCCGTTCCGGAGTTTGTTGCAGCCAATTGGTCAAGGGTCGACCAATTGTCTTCAACAAACCGTTTGGTGGAGCAGATTCTGGTTGCCGTACACCGTTTGGCGACGTTGGGGGAGGGCGAGGCTGACATGGATTTTGAGCTTGCTCCACAGGTGGTGCGTTACCGCGAACGAGTTCGCGAAATCATCGCTGCCCACCACACGCCCGAAGCAGTGCAGCATCAGCACGCATCGGGCACGTTCAACAATCCGGCGCTGAACCGGGCGCTTGCCGCCGAAGGTCTTGTCGAGCGAGCGGTGCCTGGGCTCGGTGCTGGTGACCCAATCGAGTTGTGGGTGTTGTTCAACGAGATGGAAAAAGCTGGCGCGCCGCTCGATGCGCTGGCGATGGCGGTGATGATCGCTGGCGTCGTCCAACACGTGGGCACCGCTGAGCAAAAGGCGGCGGTCATCCCCGCGGTCACTGCCGGCGACGCCTTGATCTGCTTGGGCTATAGCGAGGCCGATGCGGGTAGCGACCTCTCGTCGCTCACTACCCGCGCTACCCGCGCCGGCGATCAGTGGGTCATTAACGGCGCCAAGATGTGGACCACGATGGCGCACGAAGCGCGCTGGGTGATTCTTCTGGCTCGCACCGACGCATCGCTGCCACGGCATCGAGGTCTCACGATGTTCCTGTTGCCGATGGATACGCCGGGTGTGCGCGTCGACCCGGTGCACACCATGGCAACCGAACGAACCAACGCCACCTTCTACGACGACGTGCGCGTTGGTGACGACTGTGTACTCGGCGAAGTAAACGGCGGATGGCAGGTGATGAGCGTGGCGTTGTCGTTCGAACGCGGAGTGATGGGTGGCACCAATCCTGGAGTCGCATTGCTTCGCCATAGCGCTCAATGGGCACACGACTCCGGTCGTATCAACGAGCCTGCGGTTCGCGAGAAACTCGCCCGCGTTGCCATCGATAACCATGTGGCCGCGCTGCTGACCCAACGTTCGGCGTGGATCGCTGCGTCGGGCGGTATGCCCGGGCTCGAAGGTTCGATGACCAAGTTGTTCGCAAGCGAGGCCTATCAGCAGGCTTCACGCTGGTTTCAAGAGATGGCGGGCGCCGAGGGATTGCTGCAGTTGCTGCAACCTGGTGCGGCGGCCGATGGCTGGATCGAATACGACGCACGGCATTCGCCTGTCACCACCATTTACGGCGGCACCAGCGAGATCATTCGCAACAACATCGCCGAGCGTCATCTCGGGTTGCCGCGCATGCGCCGCTAGTTGTTGTCGCGAGCCCGGGCGAGTTCGAAACGGCTGGCATCGGCAAGGTCGACGACCTCGTCGATGGCGGCTGAGCGCTCCCACATGATTGCCGACGTCACCACGATGGCTACCCACACGATGCTGACCACATAGGTCCAGCTGAGTAACGCCAGCGCGATACCCACACCACCGAAGCCTTGGCCGTACCAACTGAACCACCCAGGCAGGATGACGATTGAGAGCCCCCACAGCGCGGTGCTGGTGATCATCCCGAGAACAGCGCCAGGCCGCAGATCGCCCCAAGCCAATCGCTTGACCAGCAGCAGGCGTGGAGTGATGAGCCAAAAAACAAAGTTCATCAGCAGCACGATGGGTATCGCAACGGCGTACAAGAGTGGCCCGTGCTTGGCTGGCAGGCGCTGCATCACCTGACCAAGGGCGAAGGTGGCAAACACGGTGATGAACCAGATGGCGCCGCGAGTAGGGCCACGCCACCCGCTGAGTCGGGGCACGCCCCATGCGTCGGCGAAGGTGCGTTGAAACACCGAGGCGACATCGAACCCACTCACGCTGAACGACACCGTCGCAATCACTGAGGCCATCTTCAAGATATTGCGGTTTGTGGGGAAGGCTTGACGCACTGCGGCTGCGGTGCCGCCGTTGAGCCGAAACTGCTCGATGAACACCTGGCTCAGCGAGATCTGATTGCGAAGGCGTGATGTGAACGCAAACATGATGATGATCAACGGGACGATTGAGATGAACAAGTTGAACGCCATCAACATCGCTTTACGGATGCCGTCGATGTGGAAGAACCGCTGCACAATCGATGTCGGAATGCTGATGGCGCGCATGGCCACCAAGCGCTCTTTGCGTTGATGCCAGCGGTCGTCACGTTCGTGCTCGCCGAGAGGTAGTGCTGCCTCGTTCACATCGTCTATCTTGCCACTTTCGGGCGCGACCGCGGCCGAAGCGAGGGGGCAGCCGTGGCGTTCTTTGGTGTGAGGTTCGATTTCCGGAATCCAGCCTTCGCGCAGACTGCGATGACCGAGCGGTACGCGGCAGGCCTCGACATGGCGCAGTGGGCCGACGAGCTCGGTTTCATGCTGTTGGTGCTGTCGGAACATCACGGCAGTCCCGACGGATACCTACCGAGTCCGCTCGTGATGGCAGCCGCAGTGGCGGCACGCACGCGCTCGATCCGAATCAATGTTTCGGCGATGGTTGCGCCGCTGCATGACCCACTGCGATTGGCTGAAGACGCGGCGGTGGTTGATCTGATTAGCGGCGGCCGACTGGACCTTGTGCTGGTCAACGGGTATGTGGCCGATGAGTTTGCAATGTTTGGTGTGCCGATGAACGAGCGCGCTCGGCGCACCTCGGCCGCTGTGAACACGTTGCGCGCAGCGTGGAGTGGCGAGCCATTTGAGCATCAGGGTCGATCGGTGATCGTGACCCCAACGCCCGATCGAGCTGGCGGCCCTTCGATCTCGCTCGGCGGCAGCACCGAAGGTGCAGCGCGTAGAGCGGCCCGTATTGCCGATGGCTTTGTGCCGTCGCTGCCCGAGTATTGGCGGTGGTACCGCGACGAACGTATTGCCCTCGGTCATCCAGACCCGGGCCCTCACTTTGGTTCGGGCATTGGCAACTTCTATCTCGCTCACGATGTCGAGCAGGGTTGGCGAGATGTGGGCGAGTACTTCTTGCACGAGACCAATGCGTACGGCAAGTGGATGGCCGAAGCGGGCCTCGCAGGCATGTACGAACAACTCGCCGATGTTGGTGCCGTGCGAGCCGCTGGCATGTATCGCGTGCTCACTCCCGATTTACTGCTGGCCGAGATAGAGCTGGCCGGACCATTTGCCTTTGTATTGATGCATCCAATGGTTGGTGGAATTCCGCCCGATCTGGCTTGGCGCGGGCTGCGCATCTTTGAGCAAGATGTACTGACGCAACTGAACAGTGCGTCATGAGGTTGCGGCGAGCAGCGAGATCAGGAGTTGAACATGTCGGGTAACGGATTACTTGCAGGCGTTCGGGTGCTTGACCTGTCGTTGCTCGGCCCTGCTGCGTTGGCCGCTCACCTCGTCGACTTCGGCGCCGAAGTCATCAAGATTGAGGCTCCATCAGGCGACTACGTGCGCCAGATGACATGGCCGATTGTTGAGGGCACGTCGTTGATGCATCTGCACATCAACCGCGGCAAAGAATCGCTCGTTCTCGATCTGAAGAACCCAGAGGCGCTTGCTGTCTTTGAGGAACTGATCGCCAAATCGGATGTCATCATCGAAGCAATGCGCCCAGGCTTTCTCGACAAGCGCGGCTTCACCCACGAGCGGTTGCGTGAGATCAACCCCGCCATCGTCTTTTGCAGCATCAGCGGCTACGGCGCCACCGGCCCGTACCGCGATCTGCCCGCCCATGGCGTTGCCTTCGATTCGTGGGCCGGCCAGGTGAACCCGGTGGTCGATGCCGACGGATTCTGTCGCACGCCCGACCAAACCAACATCGGCATCACGGCGGGTCCAGCGTTTGGCGCGCTGGCGGTGCTCGCCGCGCTGGTTCGTGCCCGCACAACGGGCGAGGGCGCCTACATGGAGATCGCTCAGAGCGACGCCGCCGCGTACTTCGACTGGTATCGCATTGAGAGTTGGAAGGCCTACGAGCAGCCCACAGATGTGGTCACCGGCAACGCCAGCGACAACTTCGAGCGCCGCAAGCCAGGCCTTGGTGGCATGTGGGAAGGCGTTCGCTACCAGTTCTACGCTTCGGCCGACGGTCATGTCTTGTTCATGGCCAGCGAGCAGTCGTTTTGGAAGAACTTCTGCGTCGGCATGGGGCGAGAAGACCTGTTCAAGCTCTATCCAGGGAGCAAATACGCCGATCACGCCCGCGGCAATAGCGAACTTCAAGAAGAGCTGCGCCGAATCTTTCTCACCCGCACATCGGCCGAGTGGCTGCAGTTCGCCACCGAGAACAACACCACCATCGCTCCCGTCAACACGCCGCAAACGGTGATCAACGACCCGCAGTTCATCGACCGATTCACATGGACCACCATGCAGCAAACGGGGTGC
>CANNMD010000094.1 GCA_947505655.1 Acidimicrobiaceae bacterium
CGCCGCGCTCGACGTGACCCGAGCCGTGGCCTTGGTGGGTGTCGTCATCTTGAACTACCACGGCTTCCTCAACGGCTCCGACGATGGCGTCAACCGTTCGTTTGGCGAGCGATTGTTCGACCCGTTTCAGGGTCCGCTCAGCACCCGTTTTGCGGCCACGTTCGTGATGGTTGCTGGCATCGGAATCACGCTGCTCACCAACCGCAGTCGGCTCTCTGGTGATCGGGAAGCCATCCGCGAAAGCCGCTGGCGTCTCGCCCGACGCGGTTTGCTGCTGTATTCGTTCGGCTTCTTCCTCGAATGGATCTGGCCCGGAACCATCCTGTTCTATTACGGCGCACTCTTCATGGTCGGCGCATTGCTGTTCACGCTTCGCTTGCGCTGGATTGCGTTGGTCGGCACCGTCAGCGCGCTCATCGGCGCGGGCGTTGCTTGGTTCAGTTACGAGCACACGCGCACCGGTCACGACGTGTCGTGGCTCGACCCCAAGATGACCTCACCGCGCAACCTGTTGCTGCGCACCTTCATCGGCTACACCCATCCGTTGTTTCCATGGCTGGCCTTCCTGTGCGCCGGCATCATGGTTGGCCGGCTGCTTCCGCTCGCTTCGCAATTCCGACTGCGTCTCGGTGCACTCGGGGCGGCGCTGCTCACAAGCACCTATGCGCTCAGTCACTTCGGTCTCAAACTGACCGAATCGGGTTCGGCTACTGGCACAGCACCTGCGCGCAACTTTGCCGACCGCGGTATCGCCACCGACCGCTGGCAGGTGCTGCTCTCCACTCGACCATTCGATCGCGGTTTGCTCTACACGGTAGGCACCATCGGCTCGGCGCTGGTCGCGTTCTGTGTGATCTCGGCAATCACCGAGCGCTTCCCCTCCGTATGGCCAACTCGACTGCTACAACACGCCGGGCAGATGACCCTCACCATCTACGCGTGTCACGCGATTGCGTTCAACGTCGTGGTGCACTGGATGCACCTAGCCGGCTCAACCGGGCTCGACACCGCGCTGATACTAAGCCTCACCTTTTGGGTGTTCGCCATCGCCATCGGTGCGTGGTGGCACCGTTTCTTGGGAATGGGCCCGCTCGAACGCATCTACCGAGGCTTCGGGGGCTAAGGCTCAGATCTTGCGGCCAGTGCCTTCCCAAAACGGCGCACGCAGTTCGCGCTTGAGCAACTTGCCCGCATCGCTGCGTGGCATCTCGGCCACCACATCGATGTTCTTTGGCACCTTGTATGCGGCCATCTTGGCTCGCACCAAGCCCTTGAGATCTCTGTCGAGCGCTGGCGTATAACGGGTGTTTGGCGTGAGCTGAACAGCGGCTCTGACCTCTTCGCCGAATTCTTCGTTGGGCACTCCGAACACCGCTGCATCGAGCACCGCTGGATGCCCAATAAGAATCGCTTCAATCTCGGCGGGATAAATGTTGACCCCGCCAGAGATGATCATGTCGATCTTGCGGTCGCTAAGAAATAGGTAGCCATCTTCGTCGATGAAGCCAATGTCGCCAAGCGTGAAGAACCCAGGCTCGGGATGGGCCTCGGCGGTCTTGCCCGGTTCATTGAGATACTCGAAATCGCTGCCCAACAAGTTGCGCACATGGATGACGCCTTCACTGCCGCGAGCCGCCTCGCTGCCATCATCGGCAACGATCTTGAGCTCAACAATGGGCATCGCCTTACCTACCGAACCCGGCTTGTCGATCCACTCCTGCGCCGAGATGATCGTGACGACACCTCCTTCGGTGGCGCCGTAGTACTCGGAAATCTTGGGTCCGAACCAGTCGATCATCGCCCGCTTCACCGAAGGCGCGCACGGGGCTGCGCCATGCAACACGAGTTGCAGCGCGTCGCCATGGAACGCATCTTGCGCGTCGGGGTTCACGCGCAGCAAGCGAACGAACTGTGTGGGCACGAGATGCACGTTGGTGACGCCATAGTCGTCGATGAGTTCGAGCGTCTCTTCAGGAATGAACTTGCGTTGCATCAGCACCGAGGTGCCAGCGATCAGCGGAAGGAACGAAAACGCCCACTGTGCCGAGTGGTATTGCGGCCCGCATAGCAACGTGAGCCCGGGCGTCGGAATACCAACCGAGGCCATCGCCCCTGCGCTGAGCTTCATGATCTCGGGAGGCGCACCAAGCGTGAACGCCGTGTTCTTCACGCCCTTGGGTCGGCCTGTTGTGCCCGAGGTGTAGAACATCACGCCACCGAGCATCTGGTCGTCGGGCTCTGCTGGATTCGCTGCGCCGAGCACCTCTTCGTACGAAGCAAATTCGGGGGTCGGCGTTGGCGACATGATGAGGCGACACAGTGGCGCGGCATCGGGGGTCAACGCCAACGCCGCAGCGGCGACAGTTTCAAGCTCGCCATCGACGATGAACGCCCGCGAGCCGCTGTCGTCGAGCACATAGGCAATCTCGTCGGGAGCGAAGTGCCAGTTGATCGGAACCGCGAGCCAACCGGCGCTGGCGCAGGCCACGTAGACCTCTTCAATTTCGCGTCTGTTGCCAGCGAGCAGCGCAACGCGATCGCCAGGCTGCACGCCGGCGCGCCGCAAGACATCGATCAAACGGTTCGAGCGTTCGTTGAGTTCGCCCCACGTGGTGTCGCCGACGGCATCGATAACCGCAACCCCATCGGATCGATCCTGAAAGTCACTGAGCAGACGTACCATGCGACGAATGTAGCCCCGAGCAGCATGGCCCCGTGTAGATCAGCGGGCGGAGGCGCCCCGCACGTTGCGGTGCATGCCACGCATTCCCACGGCGCCGGCCCCGATGAGGGGGCCGCGGTCTTCGAGCCGAGCGGGCGTAATGCGCACCCCACGCGAAAAGCTGAGCTGGCAGTGCTCGGACAAGCTGTCCTGCGCAGCGTTGAAGAACGTGGCCCCGAAGCCAAGCGCAACAGAGCCGCCCACCACCACCAGATCGAGATCGAGCGCATTGCACACGGAGGCAACGGCCCGTCCAACCAGCTTGCCCGTGCGCACCATGATGTCGTACGTGGGCTCGGTGGGTGACCGACCCGTGATGGCTTCGATCGCAGGTCCCGAGGCCTCAGCCTCGAGGCAGCCACGCGCACCGCACACACACCGGCGGCCGTTGGGCTCGACGATGACATGGCCAATGTGCCCAGCGTTACCGGTGGCGCCGTCGAGCAGCTGACCGTCGATCACGATGCCGCCCCCGACGCCCGTTGAGACCACCATCGCCATGAAGTTCTTGCGGCCCACGGCAGCGCCCACCCAGCCCTCGGCCAGCGCAAGCGCCTTCGCATCGAGATCGCCATAGACCGGCAGCTGCGTAATCGCCTGCAAGCGGTCGCGCAGCGGGTAATCACGCCACACCGCAATGTTGAGGGGCGACACGGTTGCGCAGTTTGGAGTGACCGGACCAGCCGAACCGACACCGACCACAACTGGGCGAGCTTGGTGGTGCCCGACGGCTCGAGCAAGTTGCGACTCAACAATCTCTCGCAGTTGGGCAAACACGCCAGCCGCGTTGAGGCTGTGGTCAATCTCGACCCGTTCGAAGTCGATGAGCTCGCCCGCCATGGTCATCAAACCAGCAGCCATCTTGGTGCCACCGATGTCAATTGCGAGTACCACGTCCATCGTTTGCGAAGGGTAGTGCCCATCGATCAAGGTGAAACGTTTCTTCAGCGCCCCGTGGGCTCAGAGCGGCACGCCGCCATCGATGAAGATCGACGGAAGCCCACCTGTGTGGATGAACACCACATGGTCGTCCACTCCCCAACGGCCCTGGGCGACGTGGCCCATCAGACCGGCGAAGCCTTTGCCTGAGTACACGCGGTCGAGCACCCAGCCGCCTGTGCGCGCCGCCCACTGAATGGCCTGATCGGCACCTTCGGTGGGTATGCCGTAATCCTCGCCGAGATAGTCGGCGTCGATCTCGACATCGCTCGCCAGAACACCCGATTCGCCAATGAGCGCCAACGTTGCCGTGGCCAACGCAACAACGTCGGGCATCCCCATCACCACGCCCTTGGCGGCACCTATGGCCACAACATCGGGGACGTCGTTACCAAGGCTGCGCCACAGAGCTTTGCCCGCAAGCAGACCAGCGTGGGTGCCGCCGCTCGATGAGGTGAACACGATTGCGCTGGGAACGAACCCGTTTTCCTGGCTCTGCAACATGATCTCGATGAACCCTGCGAGATAGCCCAAGGCGCCGACGGCAGTGCTGCCGCCAATCGGGATCGAGTGCGGACGCAACCCATCGGCGGCGAGTTCTTCGGTCAGCACCTCGCGGGCGATCTCAAGCGCTCCCCAATGCGACGCTTCTGCCCCCGTGAAATGCAGATGGGCCCCAAACAGGTGCGACAGCAGTTGATTGCCGACAAGCGTCTCGGGGCGATCGCCCGACAGCACCAAATGCGTTTCGAGACCCATTCGGGCACCTGCAGCGGCGGTCATCCGGCAATGATTTGATTGCCCGGCACCCACTGTGACCAGACAATTGGCGCCCTCGGCCATGGCATGGCCACACAAATACTCAAGTTTTCGAGCCTTGTTGCCCCCAGCCCCAAGGCCGGTGAGGTCATCGCGTTTGATCCACAATCGAGGGCCATCCTCGAACTGTGGGCCTTGCTCAAGGTGGGTTGGCAAGGTGGCAAGATTTGATCGGGGCAGGGTGGAGAGACGACGCAGCGGCATTGCTTTGACTGTACGTTGGCTGTCAACCAAACCGAACGCGCTCGAGCGGCGTGTCCTAACCAGTGGCTATCGCAATGATGAACGACATCCGAATGGTCGACGATCTCGAGTCTCTCTTTCGCGCCCATCACGGGCGTCTCGTTCGCGCTCTCACCGTGGCATGCGGCAACGAGCAAATCGCTGCCGATGCAGTGCAGGTGGCGTTTGTGAAAGCTCACCTGAAGTGGCGCTCAATCATGTCGTACGACGACCCCGTGGGCTGGATCCGCCGGGTTGCCATCAACAACATGCGCGACGAGCATCGCCGTGAATCACGCAAGCAACGAGTCGTCGACCGCCTCGGTGCTGAGCCAGAAGTACAAGTACAAGCCCCCCAACTCGACGAAGTCGCGGCAATGCTCGCAGGCCTGCCGCGCCAGCAACGGTTGTCGCTTGCACTGTTCTATGTCGACGGCCTGTCCGTCGCCGAGACAGCTGCAACGCTCGGGATCTCTGAGGGCGCAGTGAAGTTTCATTTGCATCAAGGCCGATCCACGTTGCGCGGGCAACTGGGTGAAGGAGTACACCATGAATGATTTCAACGATTCGGTGCTGCGGGATCAACTGCAGCGACTCGGTGGCCACGGCCCCGACGAAGCCGGCGCATACCTGGCGCTGCAACAGCGCGTGGGTGTCGCCAAGCGTCGACGCGCCGCAGCAGTTGTCGGTGGCCTTGGGGTCACCCTCATGATTGGTTTTGCAGCGGCGGCGTACCAGCCACCAACGAGCTCGCGCCTCGTGCCAGCAAACGGTGGCGGCAACGACGCTGTAGTCACTCTGCCGACCACAGCGAGCAACGCCGACACCACCTCGTCGAGCACGGCCATCAGCACCCCGACCATCAACGGCAACACCGGCAACACCGGCAACACCGATTCAAGTGCCCCGCAGACCGGTACCGACTCAACCTCGCCAAGCCCTATCGACGTGCCCGCCACAACAGCACACACAGTGCCTCACGGCGACGCCACTACGTCGGCCCCGGCAACCACCACCGCACCTACGGTTCCCGCCACCACGAGCACAGAGCCTTCGAGTACAGCGCCTTCGAGCACAGTGCCATCGACCAGTTCATCCGTGCCCACCAACTTCACCGAGGACGCCTCGGCCTCGTCGTCTGGCGGCGCTGCGACTGTGCACCTTCAAGGCGGCGTGCTGTCGCTTGTTTCCTACTCTGCCACCGCCGATCATGCCTGCGTTGTTGAGCGCACGTTGTCCGATCGAGTGCGCATTACGTGCCGCCCAACACTGCTCAACATCTTTGGCAATACGTCGCACCTTGACTTCTCGATTGGGCTCGATGGCCACCTTGTGGCCGTCTCCACCGAGACCTGATCCTGGGTACACACCCCACACAATCCGCCGTAAAGCAAGAGCGCACGTTCAACGTGCGCTCTTGCTTTTTGTGGCGTTCTGGCATCGCCGACGAGTTTCAGAAAATGTCTGGACGCAGCCAAACCACAGCTGTTTCGCAAGCGTGTCATATCCAAACAATCGAAAGAAGGACCCCCAATGAAACCATCACTGAAAGCCAATCGCCGGCTGACCATCGCTCTCACACTCAGCGCAGCTGCAGTGCTCGGCATCACCGGTATCGCATCGGCGACGAGCCGGGTGTTCGAGGACAGCCCCGCCGTCACGACACCGAGCACGGAGACAACAGTTGCTTCCGAGTCGCCAGAGACCACGCTGAGCAGTGTCGACCCATCAGCGCCGTCATCAAGCATCTACGCCGACGAAGCCGAAGACGAGTACACCAGCAGCAGCATCGACGGCGCAGCACCTTCATCGAGCATCGACGACGACGATGACGACGCCACTTCAACCAGCATCGACGGCGCAGCACCTTCATCGAGCATCGACGACGACGATGAGGCCGAAGACGAGTCGGATGACGACGACAGCGCCACCTCAAGCACCATCGACGACAGCGTCACGTCAAGCACCATCGACGAGAGCGTCACGTCGAGCACCATCGACGACGGCAGCCCCTCGAACAGCAACAAGGGCGCCAGCCGCAAGGGCTCCCGCAAGTAATCGCTCCTTCAAGAGCAGCGGCCGCGGTAGCGATGGCGGAAAATCGCTACTGAGGCACCTCGAAAGAACCCGGCGCCGATGCGCCGGGTTCTTTCACGTTCGGGGTGTGGTGGTAGACACGTGCAGCAATGGCAAGCGACTGGGACCCTCTGCTTCGCACCGAAGCCGGCAAGCCCTACTGGAATACGCTGCAAACCTTTGTGGCCCACGAACGCGAGACCCACGTGGTGTACCCCGCCCCAGCCGATGTACTCGCTGCGCTACAACTCACGCCGCGCGCAGTCGTGCGGGTGATGATCCTGGGCCAAGATCCGTACCACGGCGCCGGACAAGCACACGGATTGAGTTTCTCGGTGAGGCACGGCATGCCGATTCCCCCATCCCTGGCGAACATCTTCAAAGAACTTGTTGCCGACCTCGGTGTCGACACGCCCTCGCACGGCAATCTCGAACGGTGGGCCGCTCAAGGCGTGTTGCTGGTGAACTCGACGCTCACCGTTCAAGCAGCCGAACCAGCGAGCCACCAAGGCAACGGTTGGGAGACGTTTACCGACGAGATCATTCGCACGGTAAACAACAAACGCGAACACGTGGTGTTCGTGTTGTGGGGTAATGCCGCGCGCAAGAAGAGGGCCTTCATCGATACATCGCGACACACCATCATCGAGTCAGCACACCCGTCACCACTGTCGGCGCACCGCGGGTTCTTCGGCAGTAAACCCTTCAGCCGCACGAACGCGGCGTTATCCAAGGCCGGCCAGCCAACCATCGACTGGGAACTCACCGAGCCCTGAAAACAACAAAAGCGGAGCGACCAAGAAATGATCGCTCCGCTCTGTTGTCACAATTTCAGCTGTAGCTTCAGCGATCAGCCCGCCGGGCTCGGATACGTAGGAGCGTTCTCGTTACCTGGCGCCGTGTCGTACATTGTGACGGCTCCGGTTGGATCGAAGAACTTGTCAGTGCTGGGCCACGCGCCGGGAAGGTAGCGCTCGCCGCCATCGACGAACTGGTACATACCCACGCCGGGCTTGCGGATCTCGTCGAGTCCGGTTGCAGCCGGATCCCACCAGATCATCGTGGCGTCGTCGACACCGTGATAGTCATCCTTGATAGCCCAGATGCCCTTGTTGCCCCACGACAATGATGGCTGTGTAACAGCCGAGCGTGTTGGCTCGGCGTTGAACAACGCTTCTTTCCATGTCTGTGGCGAAAGGTTGGGCCCCATGCCTTGCAACACCGCGTAGAACACCGCTGGCAGTGGAGCGAGCAACGCAATCGTGTCCTTGGCCGGCGGCTCGTTGCCGGTGAACCACTTGTACAACGCGTAGGCGCCGGTGGTTTCAGGAGCGAGACGAGCCGACAGCGACGTATAGCCAAACGCGTGCTTCCACTGCGCCTGATCGTAGGTGCGAGCGAACGCATTCACGTCGACCAACGCCGAGTTGCCGATGAACCACTCAGGGAAGTAGCCCTGCGCAGTTGCTTCCCTGGTGAAGTCACGAGGCGCAACGGGATCACCGTCGAACACGATGGTAGTCACGCCGGCGGCCTTGAACTTGGCGATGGCCTGTGACGCAGACTGCTGAATGGTGCCAGGGTCGAGCGCATAGGCAACCGTCTCGGCTACTGACGCACCGGCGTCGGCCATTCCCTTTTGAAACTGGTCATTTGAGATCTTCGAGGAGGCGCTGCTCTCGAGGTAGAGCGACCCGAACTTGCGAGGGCTGTTCACGAATTCGTCGCCCGCGTGAGTTGCGTTCTTGCCAACGAGTTGTTTCTTGATCAGTTCGACTTCGTGGATTTGGGCCTGATTACCGCTGCCGCCGATGCCCCACACATACGGATCTCGCTGTACGTAGAACTCGTGTGGCTGGCTAGGGGTACAGCTCATGCACAAGATTTTGTGAGCAGCGAGTTCGTCGCCGAATGCGCTGTTGAGGTTTGGTCCACCCCACACCATGAACGGCTTGATCTCTTCGGCAATGCGCACCGCATCGGCACGTGCAGCAGTCTCGTCGAGCGCATTGCCAGTGCCAACAAACGGCACGAACTTTACGCTGCGGCCGTATGTCTCGTAGTACGTCTCGTAGTACTTGAGCAGGTTCTGCATCGTCTCGGTGGCCTGCGCATTGGTGTCCGACACCTGAACCGCGTCGGTGATGTAGGCCATAATCGGGTCACCCGGTTGGCCTTGATACATCACGATGGTGATTTCGTCAGCGGTCACGCCCTCGGCGGTAGCGCCGCCGTTATCGCCGGTGAACGGCACGTAACACTGCGATGCGAAGAAGTCGGGAACGGCTACCTTGCCCGTGGTGGTGTCGCAGCGTGTGCCCCAGTCGACCGTGACGCCGGCCTCTTGAGCCTGCGTGAAATTCATCGGATACGTAACTTCTCCAGGAGCACCGGAGCCTGGCGTAGACGATGACCCGCCGGCTTCAGTAGAGACAGGCGCAACGACCTCGTCGTCTGTACCGCCCGAGATCACCAACACGCCAACACCAATGGCAACCACTGCAACGAGGCCGATGACGGGCCCGAATCGTTTCAGGGTGGTGGATTTCTTGGCTTCACTTTCTGCGCTTACTGGTTGCA
>CANNMD010000095.1 GCA_947505655.1 Acidimicrobiaceae bacterium
AACAACGTCGCGACGCCGGGTGATGCCACATGGGCGTTGTTCGATGATGAGACCGCAATGGAGTTCGTCGCCAAGCCCGGCTTCATCGACGCCGTGCTGGTGCGCAGCGATGGCTCGCTGTCCGACACGGCGCTCGCGCAACGTATTCAAGAAGTGCTTGACGGCGTATCCACAACCACCGGCACCGAAGTGCTCACCGGCCCTCAAATCACTGCTCAAAGCCAGACCGAAGTGCAAAAGGGTCTTGGCTTCTTCACCATCTTCCTGTCGATCTTTTCGTTCATTGCCCTCGCTGTTGGTTGCTTCGTGATCTACAACGTGTTCTCGATTACTGCGGCTCAGCGTCGCCGAGAAAATGCGTTGCTTCGCGCCATTGGCGCCAGTCGCCGACAGGTGACCCGGATGATGTTGTCCGAGGCAACCGTCATTGGATTATTCGGCTCAGTGGTAGGCCTCGTTGCCGGCGCCGGCCTGGCCATTGGCATTCAGGTGGCACTCAACAAGCTCGGCCTCGGTGTGCCGTCGCGAGGCCTCATCGTCACATCTGGCACCGTTCTCATCACGGTGATTGCCGGAATCTTCACCACGCTGTTGGCAGCGGCCGTGCCCGCAATCGCCGCCGCTCGCATTCCTCCGGTGGCCGCAATGACCGAATCGGCATTCGAGCAACCGCGCAGCAACAAGCGACGAGTCATTGCTGCCGCAGCGTTCGTGGCCCTTGGCGTGGCAACCATCGCCGCCGTGCTCGGTGGCGCCGATTCGGTGTTGCTCGGTGTTGCCGTTGTCGGCATCTTCATTGGCGTATTGCTCCTCGGGCCGGTGATGGCCAACCCGATTTCGCGAGTGCTTGGCAGTCCCGTCGAGCGCCTGCGCGGAATCACCGGCGCGATGTCTCGAGCCAATGTTCAACGCAACCCTCGCCGCACAGCGCGCACTGCAGCACCGGTACTCATCGGCGTGGCTCTCGTCACCGGCGCCAGCGTGTTTGCTGCCTCGATCAAAGAACAGCTGCGCGACACCATCGGCAAACAGTTTCTCGGCGAGTACGTCATCAACTCATCGAACGGTGGCTCGCTCAGTTTCAGCCAGGCGTTTGTCGACACGCTCAACGAGATCCCCGAAGTAGGCGCCGCTACCGGCCTCGGATTCGCCCGGCTGCAAAACGTCGATGACAACAAAGGCTTCTTCGCCACCACCGTGAACCCGGCCACAGCCGAAGGCATTCTCGACTACACATTCGTCGAGGGTTCGTTTGCAACGCTCACCACGCGAGGGTTGTTGGTCAGCGCTGGTGAGGCCAAGCGCTCCAAACTCGGGCTCGGCTCAACGGTGGCGCTACGCGTCGGACAGACCGATGTCACCGTGATCGTTCAAGGCATCTACGCCTCGAGCGATCTTGCGCAAGCGCGCGTCGTGCATCGCGATCTCCTCAACGGAACCTCCTTAAGCAACCTCGCTGGCTTCGTGTTCATGACTCGCGCACCGGGGATCTCAGACAAAGACTTCCGCACGGCTGTCGATGCATCGATCACCACCTACGGCATCGGCACGCTGCAAGACCGCGGCCAGTTCATCGACGGCCGTGGCGACATCATCGACCGCAGTCTGTTCTTTATCTATGGCCTGCTGGCGTTGTCGGTAATTATCGCCATCTTCGGCATCGTGCTCACCATGCTGCTTGCGGTCTACGAACGACGACGAGAGATCGGTCTGCTGCGAGCGGTTGGCATGACCCAACGACAGGTGCGCACAACGGTGCGATGGGAGAGCGTGCTCACGTCGCTGTATGGCGCGATCGTTGGAGTGATACTCGGACTCGTACTCGGCTTCATCGTCATTGTTGCGCTGCGCGATCAAGGTCTCTCGAAATTTGTGATTCCAACCACTGCAGTCACCGCAATCGTGTTGAGCGCGTTTGTTGTCGGTGTGCTCGCCGCAGTCATCCCCGCTTGGCGGGCAACCAAACTCGACCTCCTCAAAGCAATCGGCGCCGACTGATGATCGACCCAGCAGATCCCGGCGACGCCGTGCTTGCGTTCCTCGCCGAACGCCACCTCGCCAGCCTCACCACAATGCGCGCCGACGGCAGCCCGCACGTGGTTCCTGTGGGCTTCAGTTACTCGGCAGCCGAGCGCTTGGTGCGTGTCATTACGTTCGCTCCGTCGGCCAAAGCACGCAACGCTGCGCGCGGAGGCAGGGCCGCGGTGTCACAGGTAGACGGCGGACGTTGGCTCACCCTTGAAGGCACCGTGAGCCTCGCGACCGACGACTCAAGCGTTGCAGCAGCTGTAGCGGGGTACGCTGCTCGGTATCGACAGCCCGGCGAACGCCTCGACCGGGTGGCCATCGAGATCACTGTCGACCGAATTATGGGTCGCGCCTGAGGACCATTGCCATGCCTGAACTCAACGACATCCCCCTTGTTCTGAAGCTTGAGATACAAGAGGGCACACGTTTGTGCGTCGTGAACGCGCCCGCCGATTTTCGCGAAACCCTTGGCGAGCTACCGCTGGCTGTCGAATGGGCCAACCGCGTTCGCCCTCCGCTCGACATCATCGTTGCGTTTCATCAGCGCCAGTCGGGCCTCGTAAGTAATTGGCCAGCGCTCGTTGCCGCCATTGTTCCCGGTGGCTCAATCTGGATCGCTTGGCCCAAGAAGGCCAGCGGAGTTGACACCGACGTCACCGACGACAATGTGCGCGACACAATCGAGCGCCGTGGTTGGGTCGACAACAAGGTGTGCGCCATCGACGACACATGGACTGCGCTGCGTTTCGTAAAGCGCAAGCCTGAGCGCAAGAAGCGCACCGGAGGGCCGAACAAGCCAGCCAAACTTCGCGGGCCCAAGTCGGGTTCACACCGCTAAGGCTTCGACCCAACCAGCAGCGTAAGCAGCACGCACGAAGAACGCCAGTCGACGCGGATAGCGTGCGAGCGCATGTTGGCAGTGTTGGACGGTCTCTTCAATGATCTCGAGAAGGTGTCCACTTCGCAATGGTTCTACTTGATCATCTTCTTGATCGCGTTCCTTGACTCGGTCTTTCCCGTGGTTCCCAGCGAGACAGCTGTCATCCTTGGCGGCATTGCCGCCGGCCAAGGTCATCTCAACCTTGCTGCCGTCATTTTTCTCGGTGCCACCGGTGCGGCGCTTGGCGACAACGCCGCCTACGCGATCGGGCATCGCTTCAGCACCCCCATTCAGAAGTGGTATGCCAAAAAGGACAAACGAGCCCGCAAGCTCGAATGGGCAAACGACCAACTCCGTGTTCGTGGCGGGTCCTTGTTGCTCACTGCGCGTTTCATCCCCGGCGGACGAACGGTCGTCACCATCAGCAGTGGCATCACACGTCAACCGCGTCGTCGCTTCGCGATCTTCGTCGGCCTCGCATGCGTCGTGTGGTCCTCATACGCGGCGGTTCTCGGATTTGTGGTGGGCGAACAATTCAAAGACAGCCACACCAAGGCATTCGTGTTTGCCTTCATCGCCGCAGTCGCCTTCAGCGGTCTGCTTGAGGTCGTGCAGCACTTCCGCAAGAAGCGAAAAGCCGCCGGCCTCCTGCCGTGATCTGCGCGTTCGGCTTTCGCTATTCGCCCCAAGCCTCGTAGCCTGCACACGATGCTTGCTGTCATTCCCGTTCGAGAAGGTGTCCTGCCCTTGGGCGGCCTTGAGACCATCGCCGAGTGCGGTGGCCGTGCCCTTCTCATCGGCTCCGGTACATCGGCCGCAGCAGACCTGTGCGCCGATATCGCCACTGAAATCTGTGTCATCGAGACAGCCAGCTTTGCCCCAGGGGCTTGGGCTTCGGCGTTGGCCCCTCATCTCGCCAACGAACCACGCGTTGTGTTGCCCGCCTCGCCCGACGGGCGTGATCTGGCCCCACGTTTGGCAGCATCGCTGCAACGCAGCCTGTGGGCCGGAGCATTGTCGGTCACACCGCATCGCATCGAGCTCGCTCGTAATGGTGGGCTCGTCGTCAACGACATTGCCCCGCACAACTCGTTCGTTGCCACACTGCAACCTGGCGTACGCGGGGTCGAGCAGTCCACCGCAGCGACACCAACCCCGGTGCCGGTCACCACGCTCGGGTTCGACAACGGCTCACCATCGGCCAACGATGCGCACGTGCTCGAGGTGCTTCCTCCCGATGTCGCCACAATGGATCTGTCCGAGTCGCCGCGCATCCTTGGCGGCGGCGCTGGTCTGCGATCAGCCGAAACATTCGCGCAGCTCGCGTCAGTCGCTTCTCGCCTCGACGCATCAATGGGCGCAACGCGAGTCATCACCGACCGCGGCTGGATCGGGCACGAACGCCAAATCGGCACCACCGGCGTGGTCGTCGATCCAAAGCTCTACATCGCATTCGGTATCAGCGGTGCCGTGCAGCACACCAGCGGCCTCGGTCAACCCGAGCACATCATCAGTGTGAACCTCGATCCGCACTGTCCGATGATGCAGCTCGCCGATCTCGCCATAGTGAGCGACGCCAACGATGTTGTCACTCAACTCCTCATCAAGCTCGATGCCAATGTCTGATTTCGACGCAATCGTTGTCGGCGCGGGTCCTGCCGGATCCTGCGCGGCCATCGTGCTCGCACGCGCCGGCAAGCGAGTAGCGCTCATCGAGCGTGGGCCGTTCCCGGGCAGCAAGAACATGTATGGCGGCGTTATCTATCCGCGCATTCTCGATGAGCTCATCCCCGAGTGGTGGCTGCACGCGCCGATCCAACGCTGGATCACCCGTCGCTCGACGATGATCATGACCGAAACGCAGGCGCTCAACGTCGACTTTCGCACGCAAGCGTGGGGTCACCCGCCGTACAACGGCGCCACTGCGTACCGCCCCGACTTCGATCACTGGCTGGCCGATGTTGCGGTCGAGGCCGGCACCACCCTCATCTGCAGCACCACAGTCACCGGGCTGCTGCACGATGCAAACGGTCGCATCAGCGGCGTAACCACCGACCGACCCGATGGCGATCTCACCGCGCCAATCGTGATCGCGTGCGACGGTGTCAACAGCTTCTTGGCCAAGCAAGAAGGCCTCTACGGCGCAGTCGATGCCGACAACTACACGCTCGGTGTGAAAGAGACCCTCAGCCTTCCCAAGCACGTGATCGACGAGCGATTCGGCGTGCGCGGCAACGAGGGCGTTGACATCGAAATTGTCGGCTGCACCGGATCAGTGAACGGTGGCGGGTTCATCTACACGAACCTCGACACCATCGCCATCGGCCTTGTGCTCAAGCTCTCAAAACTCACTGCGCAACAGCAGCGTCCCGAAGAGATCCTCGCAACGCTCAAGCTGCATCCGGCCGTGGCACCGCTCATCGAGGGTGCCGAGCTCAAAGAATACTCAGCGCATCTCATTCCCAAAGCCGGCCTCAGCATGATCCCCACACTCGTGGGCAACGGCATCATGGTGGCGGGCGACGCTGCAGCATTGTGTCTCGCTGCGGGCATCTGGCTCGAGGGCGTCAACTTCGCACTCGCCAGCGGCATGTACGCCGGCGAGGCTGCTGTCGAGGCGCTCGATGCAGGCGACACATCGGCTGCCGGTCTGCGCGGCTACAAGCGTCGACTCGAGCAAACCTTTGTGCTCAAGGACCACAAGAAGCTGCGCAAGGTTCCCGCTCTCGTGCTGTCCGATCGCGTGCAGCACGGCTACCCAGGGATGGCCAACGCAATTGCCGAGCGCATGTTTCAGGTCGATAACCCAGATCCGAAACCGGGCCTTCGTCACATCGTCAAGCAAGAGCGCAAGCGCGCTGGCCTGAAATGGATGCACATGGTTCGCGACACATGGATCGGCTTCAGGAGTTTCTGGTGACAAGCCCAGCCAACCGCATCAACCCAGACCCGGCGTGGCCTGTGATCTCGTTCGAAGATCGCATTGCCACCGCTGCATTTCATGTGCACCACAACGCCCACATCGTGGTCGATGGCGCGGTGTGCGCCGACTGCAGCACCCGCGAGTGCGTCGTCGCGTGCCCGGCAAAATTGTTCGTGCCAACCAGCGACGGCGGCATCTTGTTCAACTACGAACAGTGCTTCGAATGCGGCACCTGCTATCTCGTGTGTAACCGCGAAGGCGCCATCACCTGGAACTACCCCGAGGGTGGCCACGGCGTGGTCTTCAAGCGCACATGATCGCAGTCTGCCTCAAGTGGGTCGATCAACGACCCGAGTTCGATCTGCTCGGCGTACCCGTCGCTCCCGATTCCCGCTTCGCTGGTGTGTCGGCGGCCGACCAAGCTGCGCTCGAATGGGCGCTCCGCTGCCGCGATGCGTGGGGCACGGCCAGCAACGAGCAAGTGCTCGCAATCACGGTTGGTCCGCCAGCAGCCGACGCCGTGCTGCGCGATGCTCTCGCTGCCGGAGCCGACCGAGCCATCCGTATCGATCTACCGTTCGGCACACCAAGCCGCGTGGTTGCCACCTGCCTTGCCGAACAACTCAGCGACGCCTCAATGGTGTGGTGCGGCGATTACTCGCTCGACCGCGGCACAGGGTCGGTGCCAGCGTTTCTCGCTCACGAGCTCGAAGCCGCACAAGCACTCGGCCTCATCGCCATCGATCTGCGTTCGGCCACCGACACCACTGCACTGCGGCGCGTCGACGGCGGGCGGCGCGAACGACTCGCTCTGGTCGGCCCGATCGTGGCCTCTGTCGAAGGTTCTACCGCCATGCTTCGCCGCGCCTCGATGCGCTCAATGTTGCGCGAACATCAGGTCGAAATCATCGCTGGACCAACGCAGCACACCATCGAAACTGTCGCCTCCCCGGCGCGGCCCTACCGGCCGCGGCCGCGAGTGATACCAATGCCCGCGGGCGTTTCGGCGCTCGATCGCATCCGCTCAATCACCGCCACCGATACTCCCGTCAGCCACGGCGAAACCGTCACCCTCGATCCAGCAGCCGCGGCTAATCGAATCATCGAAGCGTTGTCCGAGTGGGGCTACCGCACCCGTTAGTGTCAGCCGGATGATGGCAAGGTCAGGTGCACGAATTGCCGCCGTCGCTCTCGTCGCAATCACGGCACAAGGATGCGCACAGAGTTCGATCACCATTCCGCCGAGCTCTGCCGTCGACCACACCGAGGCTCCCGCTACCGATGTTGTCAGCACCGAGGCTCCCGCCACCGGGCCATCAAGCAGCGCCCTTGCTTCCACAACCACTGCCACCACCCAGCCCTCTGTACTGGTCGACCCCAGCAGCATTGGCAAACCGTGGGGAGACGCCGTTCAGGGCGTGCTCACCTTTCGAGGTAATCCAACCCGCTCGTATTACGGCACCGGTCCGATACCCACCAACCCCAAAGTGCTGTGGCGGTATCCGGCCAACGGCGTGAAGATGTGCGGACCCAGCGCCGAGTATGGCATCACCCGTGAGTGGTGCGGCACCGGGTGGACCGGCCAACCAGCGGTGTTCGAACGCAAGGGCCGCACATGGGTGGTGTTCGGTGCCTATGACTACAAGATTCACTTTGTCGATGCAGCCACCGGGCTCGACATCATTGCACCGTTTCAAACCACCGATCTCGCCAAGGGCACGGTCACGGTTGACCCCGATGGCTATCCACTGATTTACCAAGGCTCGCGCGACAACAAGTTTCGCGTCATCAGCTTCGACGGTGCCGAGGCCAAAGAGTTGTGGAGCATCGACGGCCACACCAACGACGGCATACACAACGACGACTGGGACGCGGCCGCGTTGGTCATCAACGATTACCTCATCGAGGGCGGCGAAAACGGCTGGCTCCACATCGCCAAACTCAACCGCGCGTATGCGGCCGACGGATCTGTCACCGTGAACCCCAGCATGGTCGCTCGCGTGCAGGGCTGGGACGCTCAGCTGATCCGCGATCTTGGGCCGCAAGACCCTCGCCGAGTGAGCCTTGAGAGCAGCGTCGTGATGAGCGGCGACATCGCATACGTCAACAGCAGCGGCGGCCTCGTACAGGGTTGGGATCTCTCGAGCCTGCGCACCGGTGTGGGCGAGGTGCATCGCGTGTTTCGCTTCTGGACTGGCGACGACAGCGACGCAACAATCGTCGCCGACAAACAGGGCTTTCTCTACGTAGGCGTCGAGGTCGACCGAAACACCAAACGCAGCCGAGAGATGGGGCAGCTGCTCAAGCTCGACCCGAGGGAACCCGACGACCCATTGGTGTGGGGCGTCGATGTGTATCGCGGCCCAGATAGTGGCACATGGTCCACCCCTGTGTTGTACAAAGACGTCGTCATCTGGACCACCAAGCCGGGGCGTATCTATGCGCTCGACCGCGCTTCTGGGGCCATCCGTTGGACACTTGAGATCAACAGTTTCACGCTCAGCTCGCCGTCGGTCATCGACGACACGCTCCTGCAGGCCGACGGGGCCGGTGTTATCCGCGCGTGGGAAATTCACGACACCGAGGTGCCACCAACACTCAAATGGAAGATCGACATTGGCTCCAATGTTGAGTCGTCGATGTCCATCTGGAAGGGCCGCATCTACGTGGGCTCGCGCGAGGGTTTCGAGTTCTGCGTGGGCGACGCGTAGCGTCTCGTGGCAATGACCCCTCGCCAGCCTTCGCCCCACGCACCACAGCTGGGCGACGCGACCTGGACCCAGGTCAATCACGCCGATGGCCAGCGGCCAATCGTGCTTGTACCCCTTGGCTCATGCGAGCAGCACGGTCCGCATCTGCCGCTCGACACCGACACTCGCATCGCATGCGCCGTGGCCGATGGCGTTGCATCGGCGCTGCCGCATGTACTGGTCGCTCCAGCGCTTGGCATCACTGCCAGCGGCGAGCATCAGGGTTTTGCGGGCACTCTTTCAATAGGTAGCGCCGCACTCGAGCTGGTGATTATCGAACTCGTGCGTTCCGCCGATTGGAGCGCCGGTGTCGCGCTGATCAACGGTCACGGCGGCAACCTCGACGCGATCAAACGCGCTGTTGCAGTGCTCACTGCCGAGGGCCGACGAATCACTTCGTGGTGGCCAAGCATCGACGGTGCCGACGCTCACGCCGGTCGCACCGAGACGTCGTTGATGCTCGATATCGCGCCGCACCTCGTTCGTACCGAGGCACTTGAGCCCGGCCGCACCGACGCTCTGCGGGAGCTGCTGCCTCAGCTTCGTACGGGCGGTGTTGTATCGGTGAGCCCCAACGGCGTGCTTGGAGATCCCACTGGCGCCAACAGCAGCGAGGGCGCCGCGCTGCTCAGCAAACTTGTTGCTGATGCAACTACTCACGTGACTAAGTGGCGGTCGCCG
>CANNMD010000096.1 GCA_947505655.1 Acidimicrobiaceae bacterium
CCAAGTGCGGCGACCTCGCGAGCGAAATAGCGCCAGGCCATATCGGGCTCGGGGCCGCTGAGCAACAGCACAGTCTTGCCATCGAGATCGTGTCCGAGTTTCAGTTCGATCTCGGGCCATGTGAGTTTTGTGTTCACGCCGTCGCGTAGTTCCATGGTTGGACGCCGAGCGCGGTAGTCGATGAACGTGTCGCTATCGAAGGTGGCAATCGTGCGCGCGTTGCACTCGGTCTCCAGGGTGGCCATCGCCGCGCCAGCGGCTCCGCTTGCGTCGATCCAACCGGTGAACATCACGACCAGCGCTGCGTCGTGAACCTCGGGCGCGGCTCCATCGACGAACGTGTAGGCGTTGGTCATGCCAAGCGTCCGAGCGCCTCTAGGGCTTTGAGAGCGGCGCCGTCGACTTGCATCTTGAACGGGAGCAGTTCTTCGGGATCGCGATCGCCTAGGGCGCCACCGAGGTAGCGCGAGTAGACACCCTCGAGGATGCACGCCAGTTTCCAATAGGCGAAGGCCACATAGAAGTCGAGTTGAGAGAGGTCGCGGCCGGTGACTTGCGCGTAGCGATCGGCGAGATCTTGACGATTCAAAAAGCCTGGCGCGCTGGTGGACGAACCGGTCCAGGCCGAGCCTTCGTCGTCGGGGCCGGTCCAATAGACCATCAACAGACCGAGGTCGGCGAGCGGATCGCCCAACGTGCAGATCTCCCAGTCGAGTACGGCCACGATGTCGCCGTTGTCGTCGACCATGCAGTTATCGAGGCGATAGTCGCCATGCACAATGGTGGCCGGTCCTTGCGCGGGGATGCGCTTGAGGAGTTCGTCGTGAACCTGATCAACGGCGGGGAGCTCGCGGGTCTTTTGCGAGTTCCAGTTGCTGTACCAACGGCGAAGTTGGCGGGCGATGTAATCCTCGTGGCGACCGAGGTCGTGCAGTCCGGCCTCACCCAGATCAACAGCGTGGATGGACGCCATCGTGTCGACGATTGACTCGCTGGCGCGGCGGCGACCCTCGGGTGTGAGCACCGCAGTTGCGGTGGCTGCATCGCGGATGACATGGCCGTCGACGAAACCCATCACATAGAACGGCACTCCGTTTACAGCCGGGTCGTCGCAGTAACCCAGGGCCGGTGCCACTGGCACGGCCGATTGCTGCAAACCAGAAATGATGCGGTGTTCGCGACCCATGTCGTGAGCGCTTGCGAGCACGTGACCAAGCGGCGGGCGACGCAGTACGTAGCGGGCCCCGTTTGCGCCAGTGACAGCGAACGTGAGGTTCGAGTGGCCGCCAGCAATGAACGTAAACGTGAACGGCCCTTGAGCGCCGGACACGTTGTTCTCTAGCCACGCGGTGACGGATGGGACATCGATTCCATTGACCTCGCTCATTAGTTCGACACGGTACCCGTAGTGGCACTACCAAGCCCTCATCGACACCGCTGCCCAAGCACGTTCGGTCGCGTCTTTGGCTGCGATATCGTGCCCTGCATGCCAATCGATGTCACAGACGCCACGTTCGAAACCGAAGTCCTCGAACGATCGATGACCACGCCGGTCATCATCGACCTCTGGGCCCCATGGTGCGGCCCGTGCGTAGCGCTGACCCCAATTCTCGAACGGGTCACCGATGCCACCAATGGTCAGGTCGTACTGGTCAAGGTCAATGTCGATGAGAACCCCAATATCGCGCGGGCATTTCAGGCGCAGTCGATTCCGGCCGTGTATGCAGTTCGCGACGGGCAAGTTGTTGATGGGTTCGTGGGTGGCCAGCCCGAACACGTCGTTGCGCAGTTCGTCGCCTCGGTGCTTCCCACCGAAGAAGAAGTTGAGGTCGAAGAACTCATCGCTGCTGGCGACGAAGACAGCCTACGTGCCGTGCTCAACGAGTTGCCCGGACACGAAGATGCGATCATCGCTCTCGGCGAACTGTTGGTGGCCACCGACCGTGCCGAAGAGGCGCTCGCGTTGTTGGCCCGCATCCCCGAATCCGAGCGCACCCGTAAGGTGGCCGCGGCTGCGCGAGTCAGCATGAAGCCTGTCGATGACTACGACGAGAAGCTGGCTTCGTTGCTCGACTCAGTCAAAGCCGACGAGCAGGCGCGCCAGGAATACATCGACATTCTCGAGCTGATGGGCGCCGACGATCCGCGTACGGCTGGCTATCGCAAGAAACTCACTGCTCGACTGTTCTGACCTGCGAAGAATCCCTGTTCGCATAGGTATCCGCGCGCTATGGTTTCGCTCATGCCCCTTCAACGACACGACGGTTACCGCCTGTGGGTGGGGGGCCCTGTGCCAAAGGGCTCTGATGGCATCACCTTGGGGTCGCTGGTCATCGTTCGCGAAGGCTGCGAGAGCTCGGCCAACTTGATTCGTCATGAGCGTGCCCACGTGCGTCAGTGGCGCCGTCACGGCGTGCTCGGCTTCAGCGTTCGCTATGTCGGTTCGTACTTGGTTTGGCGTTTGCGCCTCAAAGGTCATCGTGGCGCATACCTGCGCATACCCCTCGAGATTCAGGCCGAGTGGGAAGCGCGTCGCTCGCCGGCGCCAGTGCTGCGTACCCGCGTGATGGCCGAGGCCGATCGCGCAGCTCTCGCCGTTCGCTAATCGTCTCCGGCCAGCGCCGTTGAGCTGGCCCGGTTGCGAGAATCCGTTTCCTCGGTAGGGTTCTGCTTCTCTTCCCCCAAATCTTCGTTGGCGCGCTCGCGCCGTTGTTTGGGGAGGTCTCATGGATCCCTTGCCGAGTCGGCCCGGTCCGTCGCGTCCTTTCAGCGAGGTCGCCCGAGCGTGGCTTGAGTGGTTTGGTGTTACCCGATTAGCGGTCACGGCGCTGGCTGTGTTGGCAGTGGGTGCTGGCGGCTTCTGGCTGTTGCGTAGTCCGGCGGCCACGATCGAGAGCGCGTTGCCGTATGCGAGCCGTGGAGGACCCACTGCGGCGATATCGAGTTCCACGTCAACGGCGCCAGTGGCAGGTGTTGCAGTTGCCTCGTCTACGTCGGTTCCATCGCCTGCACTCATCGTCTACGTAGCGGGCGCTGTGCTGAGTCCCGGGGTGTATCAGGTTCCAGGGAATGCCCGTGTGCAACAAGCGGTTCTCGCCGCCGGTGGAGCTGTCGCTGACGCCGACCTCGATGCAATGAACTTGGCCGCGTTTCTTCGAGACGGTGACCGCGTGTACGTGCCGCACAAAGGGGCAGCGGTGCCAGCGGTCGTGGGCGCTACTTCGGGTGCGCCTTCGGCGGGCACCAGTGGGTCCGGCCAGACGACAGCGCCTATCGATCTGAATCGGGCCGGTGCTGAAGAACTCGATGCGTTGCCCGGTGTCGGTCCGGCGACTGCCGCAGCCATCGTTACCTATCGCGAGCGCAGCGGACCGTTCGCCTCAATCGACGACCTGCTCAAGGTGCCGGGCATCGGCCCGGCAAAGGTCGAAGCACTTCGTTTGTTGGTGAAGGTATGAGCGACAGCGGTATCGCTCGCGAGTTCGCTCTTACAGCAGCGCCCGACCAACGAACATTTCGGTTAGCGCTAAGCCCATCACCACGCCCGCCCACACGCCAGCTGCGAGCCACAGGTACTCGCGCCAAAAGTCGCGCCAGATCGCAACCGGCGATCGGGTGGCGCGCCGCGAAGCCACGATGCCAACCACCAACCACATCGCGATGCTGCCCATCACACCAAGAAATGTTCGACCCGATTCGGTGGTTAGCGGGATGCCCGCAACGAGCAGACCTGGGGCAGCGAATACCACTGCGGCGAAGCCGGCGATGCCACCAGAGGTGCTGGTGTTGCCGTGCAAGATCATCGTGGCCACGATGGCCAATGCGCATGCGGGCAGCATGGCCGCGAAAGGCCCAATGCGTCGGATGCGATAGCGAAAGTCGCGGGGTCCAAGCGGCACCACAGCGCGGGGATGGGTGCCAGCAATGCTCATGAGCCGATCGTATAGAAGCCGTCGCGCGTTCTGGTGGCACACGATCACCACAGCGCAGCTTGCACTCGTGGTTGCGCACGTGGTGGTCGGCGTGTGGCTGCACCAACTCATTCCCGTGGTGGTGCTCAGTCTGATTGCCGCCGCCCGACATCGTTCGCGATCGATCTGGTTGCTCTGCATCGTCGGAGGAGCGCTTGGAATCGTGGCGGCTCTGGCAGCATGGGCGCATGCAGTGCCAGAACACCTCGGGGCCTTCAGCGGGTCGGCCTGTTTAGTCACCGACCCCACACCGAAAGCAGGAGCTACCCAAGCAGTGTTTGAGGTTGGTGGTCAACGGTTCGAAGCGTGGGCTCGTGGCTCGCCGCGGCGACGCATCAACGATCATCTCGCGGGTGAGTGCGCCACCATCGCCGCCGAGCGCAAGGCGCTCATGGGCGTGCCAGCGCGCCGCGCAGCAATTCGTCATGTCGTCGGTGGCCTCCAGTTGCAAACCGTTGGCGACTGGTCGACTGGTACCCCTATTGCTCGCGCTTCGAATCGGGTGCGCCGGTTGTTTGCTCAGGGCGCTGCGCAACTTCGGCCGCCCGACAACGAGTTGTTCGCGGGTCTCGTCATTGGCGACGATCGCAACGAGCCAATCGCTCTGATCAAACAGTTTCGTGCGTCGGGCTTGTCTCACCTGACTGCTGTGTCCGGACAAAACGTGTCGTTTGTGTTGGCGGCCGCAGCGCCGCTCTTGCGACGGTTTCGCCCCGCTAGTCGGTGGCTCATTACCTTGGCGCTCATTGCGTGGTTCGCTGCCCTCACACGCTTCGAGCCGTCGGTTCTGCGCGCCGGCGTCATGGCGGGCATCGCCGCCACCGGATACTTCATGGGGCGCGAACGGCCGGCCCTGCGGTTGCTCACCATTGCCGTCGGGGCACTGGTACTCATCGATCCGATGCTGGTGTGGTCAGTTGGGTTCTGGCTCTCGGTGGGGGCTACGGCTGGCGTGGCTCTGCTGGGCACAGCGCTCGTGGCGTACATTCCCGGGCCGCGTTGGTTGGCGGTGCCCGCCGCCGTCACCATCGGTGCCCAGTGTGGCGTTGCCCCGGTGAGCCTGCTCGTGTTCGGAACCTTGCCGTTGGTGTCTATCCCGGCCAATCTGTTGGCAGTTCCGGTAGCTGGGTTCGTGATGCTCTATGGACTGCCCGCAGGGTTGATCGCTGGCGTGCTGCAACCGGTACTTGGCGGCACGCTCTCGGCGGTGGTGCAGATGCCAAGTGCCATCGCCACTCGCTGGGTCGCAACTGTGGCAGCGCTCGGGGCGCGCTTCGAGCCGTCACCAGGTTGGGGCCTCATCGGGTGGTCATGTATTGCCGCAGCACTGGTGGCGAGGATCGTTGCTATTCGCTTCCGCTCGATATGGCAAGGTTGAGGGGTATGGCGATTCATCTCATCACCGGCGACGACGAATCACTGATGCTCAGCGCCGTCACCGAATTGGTGCACCGGCTTGTCGGCACCGAAGACCGAACGCTAATGGTCGACGATTTCTCCGGAGACGATTACGAATTGCGGGCCGTTGTCGATGCTGCCCAGACCATGCCGTTCCTCACCGACAAGCGCGTCGTGGTCGCTCGCGACATCGGCAGGTTTACCGCCGACGATGCAAGCCCGCTCGTGGCCTATCTCAACGACCCGTTGCCATCTACCGACCTTGTGATGGTCGCTGGCGGCGGCCGCATGGCCAAGTCGTTAGTCGATGCGGCCAAGAAGGCGGGCGGCACCACCACCAACACCACGCCGCCCACCTCGAAACGCGATCGCTCAATGTGGATCGAAGAGCAAGTGGCTGGTGCCGGGATGATGCTCGATTCGTCGGCGTTGGCCCTCATCGCCGGATGGATGGGCGAAGAACCTGGCCGACTCGGCGGCGTACTCGAAACCCTGCAGTCCACATATGGCAAAGACCGCAAGCTCAGCGCTGGCGATGTCGAACCGTTCCTCGGCGATTCTGGGTCGGTGCCGCCATGGGACCTCACCGACGCCATTGATCGCGGCGACACCACTGCGGCGCTCTCGATGTTGGCGCGCATCATCTCGTCGCGGCATCCACTGCAGGTGATGGCCACCCTGCATAGCCACTATGTGCGCCTGCTCAAACTCGATGGCGCCGAAGCCAACACCGAACAGGCTGTGGCCGATGTGCTCGGTATCAAAGCCGGTTTCCCGGCGCGTAAAGCGCTCGACCAATACCGTCGGCTGTCCAGTGGGGGAGTCGCCCGCGCCATCGACCTGCTGGCTCAGGCCGATCTCGATTTGCGCGGTCAGCGCGATCTGCCCGAAGAACTCGTGATGGAAGTGCTCGTTGCCAGGCTCAGCCGACTCAGCCCCGCCGGCGGCGGCGCCCGAGGTCGCTAAGGCACATCGACGCAACGTCGTTCACGACGGAGCGAAAAAGCAAACGACCCGAAGCCGAAGCTCGGGTCGTCACGCAGAGATTGATTGTCGGTGCGGTGAGGCACCACGCTGGCGATCAGGCGCCTGCGTTGACCCGCTTCATCAAGCGGCTCTTGCGACGAGCAGCCTGGTTGGGGTGAATGATGCCCTTGGCGGCGGCCATGTCGAGACGCTTGACAGCGACGCGAAGTGACTCTTCGCTGTTCTCGGCGCCGGCGTTCTTGACAGCGGTCTTGACGCGGGTGCGCAGTTCGCTCTTGACTGCCTTGTTGCGATCTGCCGCCTTGGCGTTTGTCAGGATGCGCTTCTTTTGACTCTTGATATTCGCCACGTGCGAAGTCCCTTTTCGTTGACAGTCGGATGACTGATTCGTTGAATTGGCCGAAATGTTTGTGCTGGATAGGTCCAGAACAGGCTTGATGAGCGTATCGGCGGAATGAAACAACTGCCACCCACTCGCCGAGATTCACGGCCGATAGCATCGAGGCACTGCTCATGGACCTCAGCCGCATCCGCAACTTCTCGATTATTGCCCATATTGATCACGGCAAGTCAACCCTTTCCGACCGCATCCTCGAGATGACCGGCGCTGTTGAAATGCGTGACATGCGTTCGCAGTACCTCGACACCATGGATCTCGAGCGCGAGCGCGGCATCACCATTAAGGCGCAAAACGTTCGCGTCGAGTGGAAGGGGCATGTGCTCCACCTCATCGACACCCCCGGCCACGTCGACTTTGGTTACGAGGTCAGCCGCAGCCTTGCGGCGTGCGAGGGCGTGGTGCTCGTGGTCGATGCGGCGCAAGGCATCGAGGCGCAAACACTGGCCAACTGTTATCTGGCACTCGAACACGACCTCGAAATCGTGGCTGTGCTCAACAAGATCGACCTGCCAGCGGCCGACCCCGATCGTTATGCGCAAGAGATCGAGAACGTGCTTGGTATCAAGACGGCCGACATCATCCGCATCTCGGCCAAGACCGGCTTCGGTGTGCCCGATCTGCTCGACGCCGTCATCGACAAGATCCCGCCGCCAAAGGGCGATCCCGAGGCACCGTTGCAGGCGCTCATCTTCGACAGCCAATACGACCAGTACCGCGGTGTGGTCAGTTCTATTCGCGTGATGAACGGACGCATCAGCGCCGGCATCAAGGTGAAGTTCATGAACGCCGGCACGGTTCACGAAGCAGTCGAAGTTGGCGTGCGCCGACCCGTCATCACCCCCATCGGCGAACTTGGTCCAGGCGAAGTGGGCTACCTCATTGCGGGCATCAAGCACGTTGGTGACGCCCGAAGCGGTGAGACCGTCACCACGGTTGCGCATCCGGCCGACATCGCCCTCGAGGGCTACCGAGACCCCAAGCCAATGGTGTTCTGTGGCTTGTATCCCATCGATGGCGACGATTTCGAACTGTTGCGCGAAAGCCTCGAGAAGCTCAAGCTCAACGATGCTTCCATCACCTACGAACCCGAGACATCCGGTGCGTTGGGCTTCGGATTCCGTTGTGGCTTCTTGGGTCTGCTTCACATGGAGATCGTCAAAGAGCGTCTCGAGCGCGAGTTCAACCTTGCGCTCATCGCTACGGCTCCCAGCGTCGAGTACCGCGTCACCAAGACCGACGGCGAGCTGGTGGTTGTCGACAACCCAGCCGACCTGCCGCCGCCACAGAAGATCGACTTCATCGAAGAGCCCTACTTCAGGGTCAGCATCATTACGCCCAAGGAATACACCGGCACCCTGATGGATCTGTGCCAGACCCGCCGCGGCGATATGACCAAGCTCGAGTACTTGTCACCAGAGCGCGTCGAGTTGCACTATCGCGTGCCGCTTGCCGAAGTGGTTGTCGACTTCTTCGATCAGATGAAAAGCCGCACGCAGGGATACGCCAGTCTTGACTATGAGCTCGATGGTTATCAGCGCAGCAACCTCGTGCTGGTCGACCTCTGGCTCAACGGCGAACCTGCCGACGCGTTCAGCACCATCGTGCACCGCGACAAAGCGTTCGAATACGGCCGACGCATGTGTGAGAAGTTGCGTGAGCTCATCCCGCGCCAGATGTTCGATGTGCCCATTCAGGCAGCCATCGGCGGCAAGGTCATCGCTCGCGAAACCGTGAAGGCCCGTCGTAAAGACGTGCTTGCCAAGTGCTACGGCGGCGATATCACGCGTAAGCGCAAGTTGCTCGAGAAGCAAAAAGAGGGCAAGAAGAAGATGAAGGCCATCGGCCGCGTCGAGATTCCGGGCGATGTGTTCATCGCTGCGCTCCGACTCGACGACTGATACCCGAGGCGCCGCTATATTCTTGCGAGGTGCCATCGCAGACATTTCGTTCGCTGAGTGAACGAAATGCGCGGGTCTTCTTCCTCGGATTGTTGGTCTCGAACATCGGTAGTTGGCTGCAACTCACGGCAATGTCGCTGTTGGTCTATCGCCTCACGGGCAAGGCCACCGATGTCGGCCTGATCATCGCCACACAGTTTTTGCCAACGCTGATCTTGGGCGCGTGGGCCGGGGCGGTTGCAGATCGCGTCAATCGCCGCAAGATGACGCTGATCACCCAGTCGTTGCTGACTGCGCAAGCGATGGTCTTGGGTCTACTCAACCTCACCGGTCACATCGGTCTGCCCGCGATCTACGTGTTGTCGTTCGCTGTCGGAATCATCAACGCCCTCGATAACCCGGCGCGGCGCGGCTTCGTGACTGAACTCGTAGATCCCATCGACATCCCCAATGCGATGTCGCTCAACACTGCGGTGATGACCGGTTCGCGAATCTTCGGGCCAGCGCTCGCTGCCGCACTCACCAAGACCATCGGCACC
Source organism: Acidimicrobiaceae bacterium (assembly GCA_947505655.1). Classification (GTDB taxonomy): domain Bacteria; phylum Actinomycetota; class Acidimicrobiia; order Acidimicrobiales; family Ilumatobacteraceae; genus WLMZ01. Next base: position 9,194 of record CANNMD010000096.1, read on the forward strand.
GGTTGGTGCTTCATGATCAACGGCGTTTCGTTCTTCGCA
>CANNMD010000097.1 GCA_947505655.1 Acidimicrobiaceae bacterium
GAGATCGTCACGGTCACCTTGCGGCCACCGCGGCTGCCCTCTACAGCGGCGGGTCCAACGCCGCTTACCGTGCGACTCATCCCGCAGACCGAGCCCGATGAAGTCACCGTTGTCGAGAGCACCGTGCAGATTGGCGCCTTCCACGATCGTCGCGTACTGGCTTTGCAGCCGGTGCAGCGCGGTCACCGTCGGGCCACCTTCGATTTCTTGGTCGAGAACCACGGCAATGTGCAGGCCAGTTGTCGGCTGCATCTGATCGACACATCGCAACGACTCGACGGCGATTTCGACCCGCCCGCAGTGGGCGTCGAGCCCGGCGCGAAAAGTGTTGCGCGGTTGCGACTCAAGGCTGTGCATCGTCATTGGCGATCGCAGGCACGCGCGCTTCCCTTTTCGATCGAGGCCGATCAACAGGGTTTTGAGACCGCAGTGGCAGAAGCCACCTTTGTCCAGACCGCGATTGTGCCCGAGACCATCGAGCGAAATCTTGCGGGTGTCGCTGTGGTACTCGTGCTGGCGGCGTTGGCGTGGTTTGTGGTCGCCAAGCCGGCCATCGAAAACGTTGCCAAAGATGCAGTCGGTTCGGGTGGCTCGTCGGCAGCAGCCACCACGAACCCCGGCGACGCAACCGACTCGTCGTTGCCTACCGATGGTTCGGTACCCACCGACAACAATCCGGCGGCGGTCAACGGCGAAGCGTTCAGCCAGCGTTTGGTCCTCAGGGTCGCCCCAAGCGATTCGGACTCGGCCGAATACGTGGTGCCCAGCGGCAAACTGCTGCGTATCACCGACGTGATGTTGCAGAACCCAAACCTCGATTCGGGTGCCGCCACATTGTCACGAGACGATGTCGTGTTGATCCCGTGGCGCCTCGAGAACTCCACTGGAAACGAGAGCGTTGCCTTGGTGAGCCCGTTGGTGTTTCAGTCGGGCGAGAAAGTGGTCTTCACGTTTGCGTGCAGCGGTGTTGGCGACCCCACGGTTGGGGCGTGCGTGCCGGCGGTGTTGCTCAGCGGCACCTTGGTCAACAGCTAGCCGAGCGAGCTACGGCCTCGGCCAAGCAGCTGAGCCCGGCGCCAATGTGGTGGGTCGGTCGATGGTGACCGTTGTGGCGGCCAGCGGGCCACCCAAGACTTGAGCGACCAACGTGCGTGGGCCTGGATGCTCGTTCTTGAGTACGAGCATGTTGGCCACGAATGATCCGGTGATGTCGGTGATTGCGATTGTTGGCCGGCCGCTGCCGTCGCTCCAGCCAATGAGTACTCCGGCGTTTGCTGGGAAGCCTCGGCCGTCGATGCCGAGCTTGCGGCCCGGCGCAACTCGAGTGGCGGTGGTGATGACCGATGGGTTGTAGACACCCTCGCCGCTGAGGAAGATGCTGGTGTATTGACCCGCTGCGATGCCCACGTTGAGGGTGGCGGTGCGCCGCCCGCCTGCGGTTGGGTTGAACGAGACCTCGATGGGACAGCCCGTTGGCTCGATGACCTGTCCTTTGCAGCCGTTGACGCCGATGGTGAAATCATCGGGGTTCTGTCCGGTGATCTTGACCATCCGCACCGTGGCCGCAGTGATGTGGACGCTGATGATGTTCGTGGACGACACGGCGGTGTATTGGCCCACCACGGTTGGCGCAAAATCGAGGCCTGCCGGTGCGGCTTCGAGTGCTGGCTCGCCTCCGGAGCCGGTGAGCGGGGTGGAAATCGACAGCGCGCCGAAGCCTGCTTCGGCGACCGTGAGCGTGCCCGTGCGTGTCCCAGTGGCCGACGGCGTAAGCATCACGTTGACCGAGCAACTCTTACCCGCGGGCACAGCAGATCGATCGAGGCACGAACCGCCAGATACGGCGAAGTCGGTGTTGTCGCTCGTGACGGCATCGGGCACGAATGCGCCCGGGCCATCATTGACAACGTTCACGTACCACTCCGGGCCGGGCACGTTCACAGTGACGGTGCCGAGATCGGCGTGCGCCATTGACAAGGTGGGAGCGAACGAGACAGCGACAACGTGTCGACCAACGATGGCCGGGTTGGTGAGCAGTTGGTTGGCGACGATGGTGTCGGCCACGAGCACGCGTCCGTTGGCCGACAGGCGTGCGTTGGCGTGAGCCCCTGCTGCGGGCGAAGGGCCATCGAATGCGCGGTGCAATCTGAATGTGCCCAAGTCGGCCACGATGAGGTCGCCGTCGTTGAGGTCGCCGCCGCCTGGGGTTCGCACAGCGAGCAGGTTTGTTGCTTGCGTGGAGAAGGCAATGGTGTTTCCGTCGCCCGACATCGTGGGCCAGTTCGACTCGCCGTCGGCGGCGATGATCGGCTGGTCTGGCGCTGCGGGAACGCGGCTGACCAGTGAGATTGATGTGCCGGCAGTTGTCTCAGTGACGCTGGGCGAGGTTGGCGTAGCCGGGGTGATTACCGTGGAGTCGGTCTCATCGAACACAAAGTTGTTGTTGGCATCGCGGTCTACGGCGTAGATCTGCGACGGGCAGGCCTTGCCGCAAGCATCGAGGCTTGGCGAGCTCACGAGGTTGGTGGCCTTCGAGGCGAACGACACCAGTCGTCCGTCGGCCGACACCGTTGGATTGCTGGCGCTTGCGTTGGCGGGTCCGGTAGGCCCGTGAGAGATGAGCGCAACTGCGGTGAAGGGATCGGCGTTGGTGCGGTCCCACGCGAAGATTTGGCCGACGGCCGAGGTGGAGCCGACTGCAGGATTGACCCACTCGGGTACGGCCTCGTTCGATGTTGCGTCAGAACTGAAGACCACGAAGCGGCCGTCGCCCGAGAGCGCTGGGTTGCGCTGGCCGAGATAGATGGCGCTGTTGCCCGAACTTTCGGCGGGCAATCCCGCTGCTTGGGTCGAGTGCCCGGGCTGCTCGGCGAGGGTGGACAGATCGACAACCTCGATGGCCGAGGGGCGATGCAATAGATCGTCGCGACCCGACAGTGACTTGAACGGACGGGCATAGGCAACGATGGAGCCGCTACTTGAAACTGCTGCTGGCTGGGTGGGGTCAGCGTCGCCACGGGCCTGACCTTGACCATCGGCGAACGAAACGGACGACACAAGCTGCCAGTCGTTTGGTTTGCCGCCGCACTGGCCGAGCGTTGCGCGGTAGATGTCCCACCGCTTGCCGGTGTCATCGTCGCGGAAGAGATCGAATGCCATCTCGGTGGTGACCACTACAGCACAACCATCGGCGCTGATAACTGGAGCGACGCTATTGCCAATGCGGACGCCGTTTTTGAGATTGGTGAGTTGGGTCAACACCCCAGTGGTGCGGTCGCTGAGCCAAACGCTGCTTGTTCTGCCATCGGCAACTGCCGGTGCGGATGCGAACACAACGAAACGACCGTCGGCTGACACGGAAGGGTTGGTGGCTACTGCAGGCGAGATCAACGAGACCGACGCAGTGGTGAGCACCACCCGTGCTGAAGCGGTGTCGGGCACGACAAATGCAGCGACGGTTGCAACTGCAAGTACCGCCACTGCTCCACCCAAGCCCCAGGCCCGCGTTGTCTGTCGAACTGTCTTCACGTGTCTGTGTGCCTTGTCGCGTAGTTGTCCGTGTGATTCACCCGTCGGATACCGGTGGAAGGCTAACTGAGTCTGAGAAAATAGGCCCTCAGGCAGTCGACCAATCCGTCCAGAGAATGATCGGCTGCAACAGCGGTCACCTTGAGGCCTAATTGGTGCGCTACCTGCGCTGTTGCTGGTCCGATGGCGAACACCGGAGGTGAAATTTCGGCGCCGAAGACATCGACCCACGCGCTCACTGCAGAGCCACTGGCAAACAACACGGCGTCGGCCCCGAGCGCCGCTGATTGCTCATCGGGCGTGGGGATGCGCGGCTGGGTGCGATATGTGGACACGACCGTGAGGTCCCAGCCCTTTGCGACCAAGCCAACAGCTAAGGCCGGGCGTGCTTGCTCGGCTTGAGCCAACAGCACGGTGCCACTGCCGTCGGGGAACTCGGCGAGGAGTCCCTCGGCGATCTGACGCCGCGGCACGAGATCGGCGGGCACCGAGAGCGCAGCGGCCGTGGCGGTGCCGACAGCGGCAACGAGTGGACGATGTTCGCCGAGTTGCTGCAGAGCTTTGGCCACGCGAACGGCTCCGTTTGGCGAGCTGAGTACCAGCCAGTCGAACGTGCCCAGCGTTTCGAGAGCGTCGCGTAGTGCGGCGCCGCCGTCGGAGGGCTCAGCGATGTCGATGAGCGACAACGCGATTGGTTCGGCGCCGAGGGCGCGCAGCCGTTGCGCCAACGGCTCAATCTGATCGACCGCTCGAGTCATGACGACTCGACGGTGAGCCAACGGCAGTTCGGTCAACGCTGGATCTCGGCGTGCATTGCCCGAGCGGTTTCGACGGCCGTAGCGGACCAGTCGTGACCGAGCCGAATGGTTGATTGCAGCGAACGGTGATTGTCGTTGGCTAAGAACGCAGTGAGATGGCCGTCGCTGACATGTGCCCCAATGGGCAACGAACAGCCTGAGCCCAACTCGGCCAGGAAGGAGCGTTCGGCGCTCACGGCTTGCCGGCTTGGCGCGTGATCAATCGCGGCCAAAGCGGCGATGGTGGCGGTGTCGTCGGACCTGCACTCAACAGCGACACATCCTTGGCCGACGGCGGGCACCATCGTGTCGGCATCCATAATCTGCGCGATGCGGTCGGTGAGACCAAGAATCTCAAGCGCAGCAACGGCCATCACGATGGCGCCGTTGTCGGGCACCTTCGATAAGCGAGTGCTGATATTGCCGCGCAACTCGACGAAATGTAGATCGGGGCGGATTGCGTAGAGCTGTGCTCGGCGGCGCACCGAGCCTGTGGCCACGGTGGCCCCGAGTCGTAAACCGTCGAGCGTGCTGCCAACCAACGCGTCGCGAGCATCGCGTCGCTCGGTGAACGCGCCGATCACAAGCATGGCGCCTGTATCGGAAACAGCCGGCTGAGACGGAAGGTCTTTGGCGCTGTGCACGGCGATGTCTGCGTGGCCATCGAACACGGCCCGCTGCACCTCTTTCACAAACACGCCTTGGCCGCCGATGGTGTGCAGCGGAACGTCTTGGCGTTGATCGCCGAGCGTGTCGATGAACACCAACTCGGTGCGGCAGCCAGGGTTTGCGGCTTCGAGCGATGCGGCAATCACTTCGGCTTGAGTGCGCGCCTGCGCGCTGGATCGAGTTGCGATGCGCAGGGTGAAATCGGACATGGCCCGAGATCAGCTCAGGTCGAACAGGTCGCGCACCGCGGAGGCGTTGCGCTCGCCGCTGGGGGTGCCCACGTCTTCTTTGAGACGAACACTTGGGGCATGCAACAGCTTGGCAATGATGCCCTTCGTGACGGCCTCGACGGCTGCGCGCTGGGCAGGTTCGAGTGCGGCGAGGCGCGTTGCGAAACGATCGAGTTCGGCGAGCCGGATTGACTCGGCGTGTTCGTGCAGTTGGGCCACGAGTGGTGCCGCCTGACGAGCAGTGACATCGATGGTGAAGCGCTCTACTTCTTCGCTCACGATGACGCGCACGAGGTCGGCTTCAGCGGCACGCTTCTCGATGCCCTTTGCAGCCCAGTCGCGCAGGTTGTCGAGATCGAGCAGCGTGACGCCGTCGAGCAACGCCGCAGCGCTATCGACATCGCGAGGTACTGCAATATCGACGATGAGCAATTCGGTGTTGATGCCAACACGGGCGTTGCTGACCGTGTCGCTATCGATGATGACGGAGCCAGCGCCAGTACAGGTGAGCAATACGTCGACCTGAGCAATGATCTGGGTGAGTTCGTGGAACGGAACGACTCGTCCGTTGACCCGAGCAGCAAGTTGCTCGGCGCGAGCCTCGGTGCGGTTGGTGACCGTGATGTCGCTGGCGCCTGCGGAAACAAGAGCGGCGGCGATGCCTTCGCCCATTTCGCCGGCACCGACCACGAGCACGCGGCGGCCCTGCAGGGTGCCCAATCGTTCGGTGGCCATCTCGACCGCAGCATGGCTGACGCTGGTTGTGGAGCGGCTGATACCGGTTTCGGTGCGTGCCCGTTTGCCGGTTTCGAGCGCGTGGCGGAACAACAAGTTGAGGGTTGCCTTGGCGCCGCCTTCGGCTTGGGCAAGTTCCCAGGCGTTGCGTACTTGACCGAGGATTTCGGTCTCGCCGAGCACCGCAGAATCGAGGCCACTGGCCACTTCGAACAGGTGCGCTACGGCAGCCTCATCGTGCTGGCTGTAGAGATGCGGGTGCAGTTCGTCGGGCGACAAGCTGCCGAGTTCGCACAAGAAGTCGCGGATGTCTGAGTATGCGCCGTGGAAGCGTTCGGCAACGGCGTACACCTCGGTGCGGTTGCAGGTGCTGAGCACCACAGCCTCACGAATGTTGACTCGACTGGTGAGGCCGGCGATGGCTTTGGGAAGCGATTCGACGGTAACGGACACGCGCTCAAGCAGGGCCAGTGGCCCCGTACGGTGATTCACGCCAATAACCACGATGGACACGTGTTCGGCAACCTTTCCTGCTTGTGGTGAAACATTACGCGCTTGCTCCGCGGCCAGAGTCACTCGACCCGATGGCTTGCAGACCAACGCCCATTCGGCGCTGCTCGTAGTAACTCAAAATCTGTAGTTCGACGGCTAGATCGACCTTGCGCACGCTAATACCGTTGGGCACGGCAAGCACAACAGGGGCGAAGTTCAAGATGCTTGTCACACCTGCCCGGGTGAGGCGATCGGCTGCATCTTGGGCGGCCGACGGCGGGGTTGCGACCACGCCGATGTTCACGTGGCGGGTCTGAACGATCTGATCAAGGTCGTCGATATGGCGTACACGGACGCCTGCGATGACGCTGCCAACCTTCGATGGATCGATGTCGACAACACCGGCCACCGGGAAACCCCTCTGGCCAAAGCCGCCGTAGCCAGCAAGTGCCTGACCGAGGTTGCCGGCGCCGACGATGACAACTGGCCAATCGTGGGTGAGGCCGAGCTCTCGGCGAATTTGATACACCAAGAAAGCGACTTCGTAGCCAACACCGCGGGTGCCGTAACTGCCGAGATACGAGAGGTCTTTGCGGACCTTGGCAGCGTTGACGCCGGCGAGTTCGGCGAGGCCGTCGCTGCTGATGCTCTCGACTTCTTCGTTCGCCTGCTCGATCAAGATACGCAGATACACCGGCAGCCGGGCCACGGTGGCCTCGGGGATGCGGCGGCGAGGGCGTTCTACTGGCATGCGGAGTACACGCTAGGCATTCGTGCGCGCGTTCACAAAGTCCGCCACGGGTGTCGACCCACTATCGTGTCGCCGTGACCACCAACGCCGCGCTCGCTGCTGCCGCAACTCTGGTTGCGTTGGCCTTTGCACTCAGCACGCTCGACCGGTGGCTCCGACGCTCTCGTCTGCACGAACTGGCTTGGACCGTTTCTTTGGCGATGTTCGCCGTTGGCGCATTGTCGCTGTGGTGGGCCGAATCTCACGGCTGGGGCACCGCCACATTCCGGTTGTTCTTCCTCACGGGGGCCGTGCTCAACGTGCCGTGGTTGGCACTCGGCACCGTGTATCTGTTGGGCGGACCCGCATGGGGAAACCGCGTTCGCACGTGGCTCATCGCGCTCTCGGGTGTTGCCACCGGGGTGGTGCTTACGGCTCCAACTCGGGCAGCGGTATCTGGGCGCGATCTGCCTCAGGGCAGTGAGATTTTTGGTGTTGCGCCGCGGGTGTTCGCCGCCGTGGGCTCAGGCGTTTCGGCGCTGGTCATCATCGTCGGTGCGTTGTGGTCGGCCTGGCGAGTCATGCGCGGCCGTCCGCCGGTTATTGCCACGGGTGCTCGGCGAACGGTGTCACAGCCCAAGCGTTTGGCGTTGGGCAATGTGCTCATTGCGGTGGGCACGGTGGTGCTGTCGGCGAGCGGCACGGTTGCAGGGCGGCTCGGCAAAGACCGAGCGTTTGCGGTCACGCTGCTGGTTGGCGTGTGCATTCTGTTTGCCGGATTCTTGGTGGCCAGCGGTGGTGCAAGCCGACGCGTGGCCCTTGCCGAATCACATGAGCGAGCGGCGTAGCAACTTTCCGCTGATGTTGCGCGGTAACTCGTCGACAAACAGCACCTTGGTAGGGCACTTGTAGCGAGCAAGCTCGCCGTTGCAGTAGGCAATGAGCTCGTCTTCGTCGAGGTGCACGCCGCGCTCGGGAACGATGAATGCCTTCACGGCTTCGCCGGTGTGCGGATGCGCCACGCCGATGACTCCAACTTGGGCGACCCCGGTGTGGGCCAGCAGCACTTCTTCGACTTCGGCGGGGAACACGTTGAACCCACTGACGATGATGAGGTCTTTGGCGCGATCGACGAGATACACGAAGCCGTCGCTGTCGGTGGTGCCGATATCGCCGGTGCGCAGCCAACCATCGTCGGTGAGCACTTTGGCGGTGCTTTCGGGATCGTCGAGGTAACCCTGAAAGACATTGGGGCCTGAGACCCAAATCTCGCCGGTGTCGCCATCGAGAGCGTCTTCACCAAACTCGTCGACGATGCGCATGTGCACGCCATCGATGACCTTGCCCACAGAGCCGGGTCGGCGGGCGCCGTCGCCCGATGAGGTGACGATTGGAGATGCCTCGGTGAGGCCGTAGCCCTCGGCCAGCTTCACGCCGAAGCGCTCGTCGAGGCGGCGCATGGCGTCTTCGGGCATCTTCGCTGCGCCAGTGAGCGCCGTGCGCACGGTGGCAAATGCGTCGGCGGGCGCATCGACCATCGAGAAGTCGACCCACATTGGTGGTGCGCCGGGAACAACGGTGACCTTGCGGTCGCGGATTGTCTCGAGTGCAGTGGTGGGATCGAAGCGCTGCACGAGCACAGCGGTAGCGCCCACAGCCAGCGAGATGCCGAGCACGACGTTGAGGCCCATGATATGGAACATCGGAAGCACCGCATAGACAATGTCGGAGGCATGGATTGAGTCGTCGGTGCCGATGACTTGCTTGATGTTCGACAACAGGTTGCCGTGGCTCAGCATGGCAGCGCGTGGCGATCCTGCGGTGCCGCTGGTGAACATGAGCACTGCAAGGTGATTGTCGGCGACATCGACCACGGGCAAGGGTGTGGAGCCGATGAGGTCGGTGAGCGTTGCGGCGTCGTCGAGGTCGTGGCCCTCGGTGGCGATGACTCGTTGCACCAACGGCACGTGGGCGCGGTCGATGCTGCGCCATGCGTTGACAGCGGCGGGGCCAATGATGACCGTGGATGCGCCGAC
>CANNMD010000098.1 GCA_947505655.1 Acidimicrobiaceae bacterium
CCGGCAGGGGCGGTAACGCAGGCGAACGGGCACACCACCTCGCCGAAAGACCTACACTCAAACCGTGTGAAAACTTCTCAGAATCCGTGTGAAACACACGGCACAAGCCACCCGAAACACCGTCACTGACCAGCGGTTACACCAATTTCGCTAACACCCCACCAGGGGGGACTAGTAGAAATACCGGTCCACCACTAGTAGAAATAAACGAGGCGTTCGCCACCCAGCCGGGCGCCTCGGTCGCGCCTCGGCAGCACACATATCGGCAGCTGGGATCGGATCAATCGAGGCCGAGTACGGTCAGGATCGCTTCGTCGACGGCCCACATCTCGGCGGCGGTAAGACGCCCGACTCGACGCCCAAGCCGTTGCACGTCAACCGCTCCGAGTTGCTCGACGAGCACACGAGTTACGTCACCCGACACCACGACCTCCGGACGAAAAGACGCGGGCTTGGCGCTACGCGAAGTCGGGGCGATCACCACTACCGACCGCGGAAGCAACGCATCCGACTGGAGGACCAGCCCGTACCGCTCGCCCTGCTGCTCATGCCCAAGCCCTTTGGGTACCTTGAATCGGTACACCTCACCCCGTTGCACGCATCGACTCCATCATCGAGGCCACGGCAAGCATTTCGGCACGATCGGCATCGTCGACCTCTAGCGCGGCAGCCTCTCGAGCAACCTCGTGACGCCTCCGCATACGTTCGGCGGACGCTAAGAGCGCAGCCCGTATCGCCTCGGATCGGCTCAGCCCCGTCGCCTCAAGCACCCGCAGAGCCTGTTCTGCCTCATCATCGAGTCGGACCGAGATCGCCTTCATTGGCCACAAGTATGACAGAACGTAATACCGAACACAACCGCGTTGCTATGGCAGCACATGCCCGCTCTGAAGGGTGGAATGCAAGGGTGATGTTCCATACAAAACTGCAAGTACCGACCGGCAGATCCGCGCTACCGAACCAGGCGTGAGTGCGGTCTCCCCTATCACCAGTGATCGAGTTGCGCGCTATACGCCCTTGCCGCCCGCAACGTTGAGGCGGGCCTGCGAACCCATGCCAGCGATCAGTGGGCGTGCCGCGTTGACAATCGCTCGGATGTCTTCACGCTGAAGCGAGGCATCATGGGCTGCCTCGTCGCTCCAGACTTCAAAGACACAGACGTCAGCATCGCCGGACGTCGACACGACGTACTGCAGACAAGCTGGATCGTCAGCAAGGGCAACGGCGGCATCCAGAAGATGGCGAAGCAGTGCGTCTCGCGCACCTTCGGCGGCAACAAAAGTCGCAAAAAATCCGTAGCTCACGCACGAAAGCTAATCGATTGTGCGTCGTGCCCGCGGACACGTCACGGTTGCCCTCGACGCGAAAGACCACGTTGTCTCCCTCGCCGCGCCCGAGCGCCTCGCGGACTGACTTCGGAACCCCGGGCAGAATGTCCGCAATCGCTCGTAACGCTCGCTGTGGACTGAAAGCGCAAGGGCCTTGTTGCTTACAGAACAATCAGCCCAGATCGGCTAAAAGCGTGCGACCGAGTGGTGGCGGTCCGCTACATCGGTGAAGGCGGACCCCGGCTGGAGTGGCATGCTGTTCGGATGTTCGACGACCGTGCCCTTGCCTTCCTCGGCCAAGTCCGCTTCGCCCGTCTAGCCACCGTCGGTCGCGACGGCTTCCCCCACAACGTTCCGATCTGGTTCGACATCGAACCCGTTGCCGATGGCTCGCACGACTTGCTGTTCGTCTCGGATCGCACGGCGGCCAAGACCCGCAACGCGTTCGCCAACCCACGGGCGGGGGTGACTATCGGCGGCGAGCGCACCGACGCCCACGGCTATCTGATCCGCGGCACGATCACCGTCGAGGACGATCCCGGCCAGGCGGTGACGCACCGCATGATCGACCGCTACGAGGCTGGCACCCCTCGGGCCGCAGAGCTGCGTGAGGCCTGGAAGGACGACGACATCGTCGTGCTCCGCATGCGCCCGACGTCGATCGTCAGCGTCTGGGCCTGATCCAGTCGTTCTCGGCACGGCCACGACGGCACCCTCATCCCAAGAGATCCCACTTGTTGCCGGAGATGTCGAGGAAGACGGCGACGGTCCCGTAGCTCTCCTCCCTCGGCTCACTGAGGAAACGGACTCCGTGCTCGACCATGTGGCGATAGCTCTGGTCGAAATCGTCGACTCGGAGGAAGAAGCCAACCCGACCGGCCGCTTGGTCGCCGACAGCTGCGGATTGGCGATCGCCATCGGCCTGCACAAGGAGGAGGGCGGTCGATGCGCCGGGCGGGCGGATGATGACCCAGCGTTTCGGGCGGCCGTCGTTCGTCAACGCCGGCGAGTCCTCGATGAGTTCGAACCCGAGTGCATCCACGAAGAAGGCAATGGCCTCGTCGTAATCGTCCACGATGATGGCGACCGACTCAATGTGCATCCGCGAACGATACTTCTCGCCGTAGCCCTCACACTGCTGCCCGATGTGCCGAAGTCCGAGCGTCACCGCTCGCCCGCTCGCCCATCGATACATCAAACGTACCAGCGCGCCTTGTAAGTTAAGCATTGTTACAATGCACACATGCCTGGTACCTCAATCGCCAAAGTGTCCCACCGCGGTCAAACCAATCTGCCTTCCGAGCTGCGTCATCGGTGGGGCATCGAACTGGGCGGCGAAGTCGGGATCATCGATCTCGGCGATGCCGCGCTCGTTATTCCCGGCGGCATACAGAGCGCTCGACGCGAACTCCGCCGGGTACTTCGTGACCGCTATGAGGCTGGGCTGGCCAGCATCGACGACTCAGACCTGGCTGATCAGTAGGTGGCCGCGATCCGCAACGTCATTCTCGACGACCGACTCTTGATCGAGGAACTCCTCGTCGGCATCGACGCGAAAGGCGAGCGTCACACCACGACGTATTGGTATTACCGAGCTTGCCGTGCCGCAGTCAGCGGAGCCGGGGGGCATCTCTCGGGCCCTTTTCTTGGTCTCGATGACCAGCGTCAGGCGACGGCGATACGGAGCTTGCTGTTGCTGCCCGACACCATCGGTCTCCCCGAGCCACGGGCGACGGTTCCCGTGATGGCCGAGCTATCCGAGCGTCACCCGCGCCTCAACCTCTTGAACCTCGAAGCCGCTGCAGCGGGGCTCGTACTCAACGCAACAATGCTGCTGTCGATCGAAGCGACCCGGGGGGTCCTACCGGAGATACTCGACGCCGAGAAAGTTAGATGGCGAACAGTCGAAATCGCCTGAGTCTCACTGTCGCAAGGCTGGTGCCGAGCCCGTGGGCTTACGGGGCTGCGACGACCTCCGCCCAACACACTTCGTTGGCCTCCACGGCCTCCAACTCCTCATCGCTACTGCAGCCCTTGCTCAGGTGGGCGTGTTTCGCTGGACAGCACACAACGACAGCTTTGGCGCCAGCCGTTTGCGGCTCTTAGGCGCTTGCCATCCGCTCAGGTGCTGTATAAAGTTGCTGTATGTCATCGACGCGGACACAGGTCTACCTCACCGAGGGGCAGCGCAAAAAGATTGACCAAATGGCCGACTCCGAAGGTGTCCCCATGGCCGTGATCATCCGCCGGGCTCTCGACAACTACCTGACCGACGACGCCGACGCCACCACGGCTCTCACGGCCACCTTTGGCGCCGCACCATCTGCGACCGCACCGTCGCGCGACGAGTGGCAGCGTGGCTGATCTTCTCGTCGACACCGACATCTTCATCGACCACCTTCGCGGCGCGATCGCTCTCGTACCCGGTCGACACCGGCTCCACTACTCGGTAGTCACGCGAGCCGAACTCTTCGCTGGCAACACAGCCACGAACCTCTCCACTCAACTGCTTGCGCCGTTCAGAGAACTCGCCGTCGACCGCGCTGTGGCCGAGCGCGCCGGTCGCATCGCGCTGGAGTTCGGGGTCCGACTGCCCGACGCACTCGTCGCCGCCACCGCAGTTGAGCACGGGCTCGGACTCGTTACGAGGAACCGCAAAGATTTCGAGTCGATCCGGGGACTACGGCTTCGTTCGCTGTGAGGTCAGTTCTGGGCCACACCTCAGGGTCGTTAGCGAGCGGCGGCTTCAAGAACTCCAGCAACCACTTTGGCTGGATCGGCGTTGGGATTGGCTGCGACCGAGCGAAGCCATGGCTCGCCGTCGATGACGGTGCTCGACACCAAGACGTCGTCAGGGAGGTGCCGCTTGATGTCATCGACACTCACACCCTTGTGGCGCCAACAGAGCACCCCGCTGCTCGGTGCTGATCTCGACTCGAGATCGTCGTGGGCATCGACAAGCTCGGCGAGTTCGTCGATGAGCGCCATCGTGCGATCAATCATGCCGGCGACGCCTTCACGACCGTAGGCAAGGAGCATTGCGAGGAGTGGCACCGCGACGGCGCCGTGCGATCCCAGAATTCCTACGTTCGGAACGGCCAGATATGCACCGTCAATGCTGATCGACTTGTGCGCTGCTTCGTGGTCGGCGAACAGAACGAATGCTGATTCCTTCGGCTGGAAGAGCCACTTGTGAGCCGACATCGCCACGCTGTCGGCGTCCTCGATTCCATCGAGTAGATGTCGGTAACGGTCACTGAGACGCAGCGGGCCAGACCACGCCGCGTCGACGTGACGCCATCGAGCGTCGCGGGCGGCATCGAGCGATTCGATTTCACCGGAACTCGTTGTGCCCGCCGTGATCACGGCAACAGCGTTCGTGAGATCGTCAGCCGCGGCCCAATCTTCAATGACTCGGTGTTCCATGCCAAGCAGGTGCGCAGCCTTGCGAATACTGAGGTGAGCGCCGGTTCCCGACACAACGACGCGACACCCGCTTTCGCGCGCCGCCCAAATGGCCGTCAGGTTGGCCACGGTTGAGCCCGGTGTCATGTGTCCGCCTGACATGCCGAACCATGGCGCGATCCAATCGACCGCGAGCCTCTCGAGTTCTCGAGCGCGTGGTGCGGTGTCGGGATGCAACAGGTTCTGATTCCGGCTCGCTGTCCACAGATGCATCGCCCAAGTGATCGATGGCGTGGGTGGATCCATGTGCGCGAAGAACCCTGGCGCCCCGAGGTCTCGGCTCTGACCGAGCACGTCATCGAACATCGCCGAGAGTGCAGCGTCGGCCCCGATGCCAACTTCAGGAAGGCTCGTCGGCAGCCGTTGTGAGGACTCGGCCGTCTGGGACCCGGTGAGGAGCGCGACAGCATGTAACAGGAGTTGCTCGTCCGGCTGAAAGTCCTCAGGATTCATCCCGTCATCTTCTCGCAGATTCATGGGATCCAACGAAGCATTCACTGAGGCCGGGCATGACGCCAGCGGGCAACCCTAGACTCGCCGGCGATGCATAGGATTTTCACAACGAGCGTTGCCGCGGTGTATCCCCTGTACGTGGCCAAGGTCGAGCGCAAGGGGCGCACGAGGGCCGAGTTGGATCAGGTCGTCGCGTGGCTCACCGGCTACGACGGCGCGGCGTTACAGGAACTGCTCGCCGCGGGCACCACGTTCGACTCGTTCTTTGCCGAGGCTCAACTAAACCCGAAGGCGTCGTTGATCACCGGGGTCGTGTGCGGCGTGCGCGTGGAGAACGTTGAGGATCCGCTGATGCAGAAGATCCGCTACCTCGACAAGCTGGTCGACGAGTTAGCCAAAGGCAAGCCGATCGAAAAGATCCTGCGCGCATAAGGCCGGCCCAGCGGGGTCCAGACGCGCCGCGCGTCGCCAGGAATATCAGTAGGTGGGATGGTATCGAACTGATACCATCCCACGCATGGCCATGACACTGCGACTCACCGATAGCGAACAATCAGCGCTGCGCGAACGCGCCGACGCGGAAGGCATCTCGATGCAAGAAGCAGCCCGACGCGCCGTCCGAGAGTTCGTCAGCAATGGCCAACACCGTGACCGGGTCAGCGCTGCGTCAGCTCGCATCATGAATAAGCACGCCGATGCCCTACGCCGCCTCGGCGAATGAGTGACCCAATTGAGTTCCTCAATCTTGAAGACCTCGTCTCCCTCGCCGCCAGTCTGCTTGGCGACCCGCCACCAATCCGCGACATCGGCCTGCTCGGCGCCGCGGCAGCACGTCCGCAAACAACAGCCTTTGGCGACGATGCCTACCCCGACCTGCTGACCAAAGCGGCAGCACTACTGCAGTCGATCGTCAACAACCACGCGCTGCTCGATGGCAACAAGCGGCTCGGCTGGCTAGCCACTGCCGTGTTCCTTGAACTCAATGGAATCAAGGCGTCGCGGGCTTCCAACGACGATGTCTACAACCTCGTCATCTGGGTCGCAGCAACCAACCCTGGGCTTGACGCCATCACCACCCGCTTGCGAGGCGTGGTGACGCCAAAGCGCCGATAGCCCTGGCTTCAAATAGCCGTGCTCCATCGTCAACTCAGTCGATGCCCAACGCCGCCGATGCCTGTTCGCGGAGCTTGTACTTCTGAATCTTGCCTGTGACGGTCATCGGGAACTCGTCCACGAAGAACACGTGACGCGGTACTTTGAAGTGCGCGATACGGCCGCGGCAGAAACTGCGGATGTCCTCAGCCTCGGCAGCCCGTCCGGCCTTGAGCATGATGAAGGCGCCGATCTCCTCGCCGTAGCGATCGTCGGGGATGCCAACCACTTGAACATCTGCGACCGCTGGGTGGCCGTAGAGGAACTCTTCGATTTCGCGGGGATACACGTTCTCGCCGCCGCGGATGATCATGTCTTTCGAGCGCCCCACAATGCTCACGTAGCCATCGGCGTCCATCGTGGCGAGGTCGCCCGTGTGCATCCATCCGGCAGCGTCAATCGCCTCGGCCGTGCGCGCTTCGTCGTTCCAGTACCCGATCATTACCGAGTAGCCGCGCGTGCATAGTTCGCCGGCCTCGCCGCGGCCAACCGTGCGCCCAGTGTTCGGGTCGATGATCTTCACCTCAACATGAGGATGCACCGGGCCAACGGTGCCGACCCGTTGATCGATCGTGTCGTCGGCAGTGGTCTGCGTGGAAACCGGAGACGTCTCGGTCATGCCGTAACAAATGGTGACCTGGTTCATGTGCATGCGTTCGAGAACTTGCTTCATCACCTCGACCGGACACGGCGACCCGGCCATGATGCCGGTGCGCAATGACGACAGGTCAAAGTGCTCGAACTCACTCGACGCCAGCTCGGCGATGAACATCGTCGGCACGCCATAGAGACTGGTGCATCGTTCGTCCTGCACTGCTTGCAGCGTCGCAATCGGATCAAAGGCCTCGGCTGGAATCACCATGCACGCGCCATGCGTTGTGCTGCCGATGTTGCCCATCACCATGCCGAAGCAGTGGTAAAAGGGCACCGGTATACAGACACGATCTGCAGCCGTGTATCCGCAACGCAGCCCAACGAAGTAGCCGTTGTTGAGGATGTTGTGGTGCGACAGAGTTGCACCCTTCGGGAACCCTGTAGTGCCGCTGGTGTACTGGATGTTGATGGGGTCGTCGCTGCCGAGCGTTGCGGCGCGTTCATTCACCGCCGCGTAACCAAGGCGCTGTCCGGCAGCCGCGAGGTCAGCCCACTGCGGGGTATCGAAGTAGACAACGCGCTCAAGCTCTGGTGTCGATGCCTGCACCCCGGCCAGCATCGCCCGATAGTCGCTGCCCTTGAACTCGGAGATGGCGACAACGACGCGACTGCCTGACTGGCGCACCACGTACTCGAGTTCGCTCGTCCGATACGCAGGGTTGATGGTGACCAAGATGATGCCAGTGCGGGCCGCTGCGTATTGCAGCAGCGTCCACTCAACGCGGTTCGGGCTCCAGATGCCGACGCGGTCACCGGCAGCAAGGCCACTGTCGATGAGCCCGGCGCTGAGATCGTCAACGGCGCGGTCGAACTCGCCGTAACTCATTCGAATGTTCTGGTGACATGACACGACGCAGTCCGCATTGGGATTCGACGCGCTGACACGGCGCAGGTTGTCGCCAATCGTCTCTCCGATCAACGGCGTCGCCGATATGCCGTGGGAGTACGCAAGGTCAATCACCGCCGGAGCATAACTACCTTGCAGCGCCCGACAAAGCGACAGTCGCGACCTGAAGCGACCACAATGGCAGCCATGACTTCAGGCTCACATCCCCAAGGCGACCCGGCCGAAACTGTCCTTACGCCGCGCGGTTTGTCCGACTGCTTCACGCCGCTCGCGACCGCGGTCTACACGCTGGTGATCTTCTTGCTCAACATCTTGGCTGGCGCTGCCATCGAATACGGATCCGTCTTCAACGAGATCACGACGATGATCCTCAACGGGTTCGATGTGGCCTTGGTCGTCGGATTCCTTGCAACCACCCTCTTTGCCATTGTGGCCACCAGGACCGGCCGAGAACACCTACGGCACCGGGCTCTCGTCGTGTACCTCTTCGTGGCCACCTTGCAGACCATCGCTGCCGTGGGGGCACTCATCGTCACCGCACGCGTGCGCAACGACGAGTACCTGTGGGGTCTTGTCGACGTTGGCGCGGCCTACATCGCTATCGCTTCAGTGTTCACCGGGTGGTACTGGCTCCTCGATGGAATCGTGCCCGGCGGCGCGTTCGTATTTCCCGGCCGAGACGGCGAGGATCTCGTGAGACCCAAGTTCATCGACTACGCATTCATCTCGTTCAACACCAATGCCACCTTCGGACCCACTAGCGAGACGGTCGTGTCCCGCCGGGTGAAGCTCGTGATGATGTTTCAGACGACTCTGTCACTGCTTGTTCTGCTCGTGCTCGTGGCCCGCCTGGTGAGCACCGGGCGGGGCTAGCGGTTCGCTACTGGCCTTCGCGTTGCGCGCGGCAGCCTTCGTGTTGCGTTTGATGGATTCTTTGTTCGGGGGTTGACAATCGAACATGTGTTCGATTACGCTGTCTCCATGGATGAGCTCACCACACTGCTTGATTCGGCAGGCCTCATGGTCGCCGAACACGCGAGTCGCCCCATGAACTCTGATACCCGCCGCCAAACAATCCTTGCGTGCCAACAACTCCTCGACCGCGTCCGCGTCGCCCAATCAACCCTCATTGCTGACGCAACCACCAACAACGACTGGGCAGGCACCGGTGCACGCAACATCGCCGACTGGTTAGCCGGCACCACCAAATCGTCCTACAACGACGCGAAACGCAAAGAACAACTCGGTAACGCACTCAACAAATCA
>CANNMD010000099.1 GCA_947505655.1 Acidimicrobiaceae bacterium
ATCGCCGATGGCATCAACATGTATCGGGCCCGGGTGGCGGGTCTGGCCGAGCCGCTGATTGGCTCGCCACAAGACGATCTGATCGCTGCGCTCTATGAGACCGAGCGAGCGTTACGCAACGCGCATCGAGCCATGCAACGGGCAATGAAGTTGGCCCGCTAGGCGGCGCGCCCGCTGCGCATTTGCGTCACTGCGGCGAAAAATGACAACGACCCCTTGCGGGGTCGCTGCGCAGTGAAGCCAGGCGGCGGATCCCGGCAACACCCACAAGCCAGGTCGCGAGACCTGTTTGGTGCGCACATTGTTGCACTCGGCAATCATCTGCGCAAGAAAAACCTTGACGTAATTTGAGCCTCGAAGGCCGCTCATCGTTGGCTACGTTGCGTTTGTCTTTGCCTTTGTCTTTGTCGAAGCCGCCCGCTTGCTTGGGAGCAACGACGACGGGCACATGTCTTCGAGCACACACTCACCGCACTTGGGCTTTTTGGCATCGCACACCCGGCGACCATGCAAGATGACCCGCAAGCTGAAATCGCCCCATTCGGCGGGTGGCAGGAACTCATTGAGCTCACGCTCGACCTTCACGGGGTCTTCCTGCTCGGTCAGGCCAAGTTTGCGGCTGAGCCGGCCCACATGGGTGTCTACCGGCAGGCCTGGCAGCTTGAACACAACGCTGCGCACCACGTTGCCGGTCTTTCGACCAACGCCCGCCAGCGTGACGAGATCTTTCAGCTCGGCGGGAACCTCGCCGCCGTATTGATCGACTAACGATTGCGCCATCGAGATGATGTTGCGGGTCTTGGCCTGATAGAAGCCGGTGGAGTGGATCATCACCTCGACGTCGGCGGGGTTGGCGGCGGCCAGGTCATGCGCCGTTGGATAGCGATCAAAGAGCGCTGGGGTGACCATGTTGACCCGCACGTCGGTGCACTGCGCCGCCATGATTGTGGCCACCAGCAGCTCAAACGCATTGCGGTGATCCAGCTCGCAGACAGCTTCGGGGTATTCGACGGTGAGGCGACGCACTATTTCTTTGGCGCGACCTTTGGGGGTACGTGGTGAACTCACGTCGGTCACCCTAGGGGCTTCCGTTCAGCAGTTGGGGTGACGAGGTATCCTCACCCCAATGCAATCGATCGATGTTTCGGCGCACCTTGATGCGACGGCGGCATCGGCCGTGTTCGATCTCATTGGCCTCGCCGAGATCGCCGACGGATACCGCCCCGTGTCCGACCAGTTCTGGGTAGACCTCACCAGCACAACACGCAACGATCTGCTCAGGATCCGGCTCTCCGAATCCGATTCCGATTCCGACACGCCGGTCGCCTATGCGCAGGTATCGCCCACCGCAACGTCGTGGTCGGTCGAGCTTGTTGTGCAACCCGATCGACGCAGCGACCTCGAGGCAATCGCCCGCACGATGATGGACGCAACCATCGCCGCGGTGCGCGCGAACACTCGCGAGCCAATTGAGTTGAGCTGGCTGGTCTACTCCCCCACTCCAACGCACGACGCCATCGCCGAGAACCTTGGTTTGGCTCCTCGCCGACGGCTGTATCAAATGCGATGCTCGCTGCCCACCAATCTTGATTTCACGCTGAGCACCCGCCCATTCAGGCCTGGCGCCGACGACGACGCATGGCTCCATGTGAACCGTCGCGCCTTTGCGTGGCATCCCGAACAGGGCCAGTGGACCCACGACACGCTCAACTCGCGAATGAGTGAGCCGTGGTTCGACCCCACCGGTTTTCTGTTACACGAACACGACTCCCGCCTCGCTGGGTTTTGCTGGACCAAGATCCATACCGACACGAACCCGGCACTCGGCGAGATCTACGTCATCGCAGTCGATCCCGATTTTCACGGTCTCGGATTGGGAAGAGCCCTCACGCTGGCCGGCCTGCACAACATGGCCGAGCGCGGCATCACCATGGGCATGCTCTTCGTCGACGCCGACAACACCGGTGCGATTGCGCTGTATACCAAGCTTGGTTTCACGATTCACCGCGTCGACTGCATGTATCAAGGCACTATCGACCCCCACCCGAACCGTCAAGGAGATGCCCGATGAGCACCACAGAAGAACTCCCCCGCTGGGACGTCTCCGATGTGCACGAGTCGTTCGAGGCGCGCACGTTTCTCGCAGCACGTGAGCGTTGTGGCGCCGACACCGATCGACTCGAGGCGTTGTTCGAGCAGCATGGCATTCGCTCATTAGAAACACGCTCGGTAACAGCCCACGATGGCACCGCTGCCGACGCGGTTATCTCCGCGATCAACGAGTGGCAGCAGCAACTCGAAGAGCTCTCGGTATACGTCGAAGCCACCGTCTCCACAAACAGCTATGACGAGCAAGCTCAGGCCCTCGCCGACGAACTGCAAACGCTGTACTCGCGCGGCAAGCCCTTGATGGCCCGTTTGGTCGACTGGGTCGCCGCACTTGGCGCCGAAGAACTTGCGGCGGTGAGTCCACAAGCCCACGAGCATCTCGGCCCGCTCACCCGTTTGGCGGCTCGCGCCGAGCATCAGATGAGCGAGATCGAAGAAGGCCTCTACGCCGAACTCTCGCGGTCTGGCTCAGCGGCATGGGGTCGTCTGCACTCCGACGTCACCTCGCAGTTGCAAGCCGATGTGCACTCGGCCGACGGCCAGACCCAGCGTCTGCCGATGGCTGCCGTTCGCGGACTCGCGACCCACGCTGATCCCGCCGTTCGTCAGGCGGCATACGACGCCGAGATGAGCGCCTGGCCAACCGTTGCTGTTGTGTGCGCTGCAGCGCTCAACGGCGTAAAGGGCGAGGCCAACGTTGTCAACAGTCGTCGGCGCTGGGCTTCACCACTCGACGCATCGCTGTACGCAAACAGCGTGAGCCGCGCCACCTTCGATGCGATGCAAACGGCAGTGCAGTCAGCGCTTCCCGACTTTCATCGCTGGATGCGCGTGAAGTCTCGTTTGCACGGGCAGAGCGGCGCACTGCAATGGCGCGACCTCTTTGCTCCATTGCCCTTCGCCCCGGCATCGATCTCGTGGCAAGACGGCCTGGGCATTGTTCGCAACGCGTTCGCGTCATACGGCGGCACCTTGCATGGTCTCGTCGACCGCGCCATCGATGGCCGCTGGATCGACGCCGAGCCCCGCCAAGGCAAGAGCGGCGGGGCCTTTTGCGCTCCCTTCGTCGGCGATCGTTCGCTGGTCTTTCTGAACTGGACGGGCAGTGTCGATTCGGCGCAGACCACCGCTCACGAACTGGGTCACGCCTACCACAACACCCAATTGGCCCATCGCACACCGCTGCAGCGACGCCTGCCAATGGCACTGGCCGAAACCGCCAGCATCTTCTGCGAAACACTTGTGGTCGAAGAGGGCCTCCAGCACCTTCAGGGCCACGACCGACTCGCGCTGCTCGACGTAGATCTTCAGGGATCAGCACAAGTGGTGGTCGACATCCACAGCCGCTTCTTGTTCGAGACCGAGGTCTTTGCCCGTCGCCAGCGGCGCACGCTCGGAGTCACCGAACTCAATGAGCTGATGCTCGAAGCCCAGCTCACCGCATATGCAGACGGACTCGACCAGAGCACAGCACATCCATATATGTGGGCGGTCAAGGGTCATTACTACGGCTCGCACTTCTACAACTGGCCCTACACCTACGGCCTGTTGTTCGGACTTGGCCTCTTTGCCCGCTATCAAGACGACCCAGATCGGTTCCGCGGCGGTTACGACGATCTGCTGTCTCGGGCCGGCATGAACAGCGCCGAAGAACTCGGCCAGTCGTTTGCACTCGATGTCAGCGATGTCGGGTTCTGGATGGCCAGCATCGACGTCTTACGCTCACGTATCAACGAATACGAACGTCTCAGCGCAGAGTTGGGCCTCTGAACATGACCGCCACCCGAACCCGCTACGACCTCACCCGTGCCGAACTCGGCGAGATGCTTGGCGGCGAACCACGCTTTCGAGTCGACCAGATCTGGAAGGGTCTGTACGAGCAACTCAGCGAGCCCAGCGAACTCACCACGCTGCCCAAAGCGCTCCGTGCCCGGCTTGAGGCTGAGCTGCCCTCGGCGCTCACCACTGTTGTCGAACGAATCAACGACGACGGCGACACCGTGAAGTACCTCTTCGAACTTGCTGGCGGCAGCCGCATCGAAACTGTGCTGATGCTGTACCCCGACCGAGTCACTGTCTGCGTCAGCAGCCAAGCCGGCTGTGCGATGGGGTGCGGGTTCTGCGCCACTGGTCAGGCCGGATTCACCCGCCAACTCACGGTCGGCGAGATCATCGAACAAGTGGTGCGTGCCTCACGCAAAGCACGCGAGCTCAATCGCCGCTTGGCCAACGTGGTCTTCATGGGAATGGGCGAGCCGCTTGCCAACGAGCCAACGGTGTGGGCCGCTATCGAGCGCATCAACAACGACATCGGCTTGGGTGCCCGCCACATCACGGTGTCCACCGTGGGGCTCGTGCCCGGCATCAAGCGGGTCACCGAATGGCCAATGCAAGTGAACTTGGCTGTGTCGCTGCACGCCGCCAACGACACCTTGCGCGACGACATGGTGCCCATCAACCGTCGGTACCCACTCGACGCGCTGATGGATGCGTGCGCCGATTATCTCGAGGCCAAAGGTCGCCGGCTCAGCTTCGAGTGGGCGCTCATCGACGGCGTCAACGACCGCGACAGCGATGCGCGCGAACTGGCAGCACTGTGTCGCTCGCTGCCTCTGGCTGCACACGTGAACATCATTCCGCTCAACCCCACGCCCGGATACCTCACGCGCGGAACCCCGATCTCACGCGTGCACAAGTTTCGCGATCGTCTCGAGGAGCTTGGCGTGAACGCAACGGTGCGCCGCAACCGTGGCACCGATATCGACGCCGCCTGCGGGCAGCTCGCCGCCGGGCAACCCGTGCAACCAGTCAGCCTGGGTCGGCGTCCAAGTACTTCGGATTAGCCACCGCGAGCTTGTCGCGCACGCTCTGCCACACAGCAGCGCGGACAGCTTCTTGCACCTCGACCGATGAGTCGGTGCGGTCGTCGCCCTCGCGAATAGCGCGTGACAGTTCTTCGTCGCTACCAAAGCCCAACATCTGCAGCCGTTCGAGATGACGTTCGGCTTGCTCGGGTCCGAGTTCGAGTTCGCGCTCGACCATTGAGAGCACCGTGATGGCCACCCGAGTATGAAACTGCAGGCGACCCGAGGTGCCCGCAAGCACATCGCGCTCAAGCCACTCACGCACGGACTCAACAAGTTGTTGAGCCGTTGGAACGTCGTGCGGCATCACCACTTCCCCTCGAGCGCCAAGAACAGATCGTGTTCGTTCTCGCACACACGACGGCCAATGGCCGCCAGTTCGTGGCTGCGAGTAATCCGACCGAGATGCGACTGCGTTTGGATGATGCACATGATGCCCCACTTCAAGGTGCCGAGAACCTCCCACCAACGAACAACGTCGGCATCAACAGCCACGTTGGCCGCACGCGAGTAGGCCTCGAAAAACTCGTCGTACCCACCGAGGCCAGCCACGGGTTTACGCACGCCGAAACGCCACGCCTTGACGCACAGCCAGCCGAGGTCTTCCATCGGGTCACCGATGTGAGCAAGCTCCCAATCGAGCACTGCTCGCAAGCCATCGGGGCCAACCATGATGTTGCCCAACCGAAAGTCGCCGTGCACGATGCACAGGGGGCCAACCGGCGGACGGTTCTGTTCGAGCCAGCGAAACACCAACTCAAACGTGGGGTGCGAGTACTTCAGCGCGTCGAGTGCCTCGCGGTACTGAACGACTTGATCGGTTGGCAACAGGCCCGGCGCCGCAGCGGGGTCGATGCTATGCAACCGCGCCAACGCCACTGCGAAGTCTTGAGCAAGGTGGGTACGAGCCTCGGCGAACTGATCGTCGCGCAAGATCTTGCGGGCGATGGTCTCACCCTCGAAGTGGCTCAAGATCATGTACGCCGCGCCCAGATCGCTCTTGTCTGTGGATGCCGCAATCACTTCTGGCACCGGCACCCCGCCAGCTCGGGCGGCGCGCAGCACAGCAAACTCGTTGCCCATGTCGCGAATGTCTCCGCCACGTTGGCGCTGCAGAATCAGCATCCGCTCGTTGGCGCTGAATTGCCAGGTCTCGCGTGAGGCACCGCCAGACAGTCGGGCCAGATCGGCGATCGCAGCTCCGCCCAACACCGCAGACAATGACGCTGCAAGTTCCTCGTTGGCCATGCGCCTAGGTTCGCATAACGCGCTGCTCGCGCTGCAACCGGCTGATTAGCAGTTGGCGCGAACCGTGGGATATGGGTTCACGGCCGGACCACCGAGTGGGTGAATCTCGAAGTGCAAGTGCGGCGTAGAGAAACGTGCATTGCCCGTGTCACCCACGTAACCAATGACCTCACCCTTGACCACTTGACCAAGCGTTGCGTACGCATCGAGGTGCGCGTAGTAGTACTTGTTGCCATCGGCGCCGGTGAACCAAATAGTGGTTCCGCCAAGCTCGTTGCGCTTGGGTTCGGCAAAGCCATCGACCACGGCCACGATCAACGTGCCCTTCGAACTGATCATGTCGACGCCTTCGTGTTTGCGTCCACCCGATCGCGCCGCTCCCCACGTATCGCCGAAGGCCGTAGAGCCTTGAATAGGGCACACCCAATCGTCGCCGCTGCCGTAGATCTGATCGATGGTGATGCCTGGGCGACCACCGCCGCCACCTGATCCGGTGGTGCCACCCGCCGAGCCGCCCGACGCACGGTTACCCGAGGTGACGCCATTGCCGATATCGCCGCCGTCAGAGCCAGCGCCTACGGCCTCGGTCTGATCGCGCTTGAGCTTCTCGGCCGCGTCTTGAGCGATCTTCTCATTGGCTTTTTGACGCTGTGCATCGAGCGCCTTCTTGACAGCCTCACTGGTGAGGCGAGCCTTCTCGATCACCCGCAAGCGATCTACCTCGTCGAGCGCCTTTTGCTGCAACGCCTTGAAGTTGGTCTGCGCCGCTTCGAACTGCTTCGAGGTCTTGTCGGCCGTCTTCTTCTTTTTTCCAAGCTTCTTTTGGATGTCGGCATATTCGTCGAGGCTGCTCGCTGACGCCTCGTTGATGATGCCGATCAGCATTGCTGTTTGCGCCAACTCTGTGGGGCCAGCGGTGCCCGTAAGCAAACCAATGCCGGTGGTTCCGGTGCCGATGTAGCGATTGACCGCAACCGACTCGACGGTGGTTTGCAGGTCGTTGGCCTGTTGCTGCAGCGATAGAACCTCTTGATCAAGCTTGATCTTTTCGTCTCTAATCACATCGAGTTTCGACTCGGCCTGAGTCCACGCCTCGGCGGCTGCGTTGGCCCGGTCTCTCGCTGCTGCGATCTCACGGGCTGCGTCTTGCGCTGTGCCACCACCAGTATCGGCAAGGGCAGCGTTGTACCCGACGAGCGGCAAGCCCACCGACGACAACAGAATCACCACCAACATCCCGCCAAATTTGCGCATGACGGGGCGAATGGTACCTGTTGGCGCCGTTTACGTACCGTCATTGCGGCAGCGCCAGATGTCACCACGTGCCCTAGCCTGAGCGAACCATGACGACTCTTTCTGGCAGCGAGGCCCTGCGTTTTGAACATGTCACGTTCATCCGCGAAGAACGCCGAATTCTCGACGACATCAATTGGTCGGTGAGATCCAACGAACGATGGCTCATCCTTGGAGCCAACGGATCAGGCAAAACCACCCTCGTTCGAATGGCGTCGATGTACGAACACCCGTCGTCGGGCAGCGTCACGGTGCTCGGAGAAACACTAGGCAGCACCGACGTACGCATGCTGAGGCGCCGAATTGGCGTGATGTCGGCGGCACTGGGCGCTCAGTTACGGCCCCAACTCACAGCACAAGAAACCGTAGTCACCGCCAAGTACGCAGCTCTCGAGACGTGGTGGCACACATATACCGACGCCGACTACGCCCTGGCCCGTGCATGCCTCGCTCGCATGGGGGTCGAGCAATACGCCGAGCGCAGCATGGGCACGCTGTCATCGGGCGAACAGCAACGCGTCTTGCTTGCCCGAGCATTGATGAACGAGCCTGGCGTGCTGGTGCTCGACGAGCCAAGCGCCCGCCTAGATCTTGGTGGCCGCGAACAACTCGTGAAGGCACTTGCCGAACTGACCACCGATCCCGCTGCGCCACCGTTGATCTTGGTGACCCACCATGTCGACGAAGTACCCGAAGGCATGACCCACGCGATGTTGCTGCGCGAGGGCAAGGTGCTCACCACCGGCGCCATCGACGCCGTGCTCACATCTGAGTCGCTCAGCGAATGCTTCGGCCTCGCGCTTACCGTAGAGCGACGCAGCGACGGCCGCCTTACGGCGTGGTCTCGCCGATCAGTGTGAGCAAACGCTCACGGCTGGCAGCGATCTCATCCTCGAGCGCCCGCTCTACGAGCCCGCCCACCCACATGCCGCCGCCGTAGTGCAGGTTCATATCGAGGCGACTGCCGCCTGACGCCGCAGCCAACTGCACGCTGAGCCTCCACACGCTGTGTTTGCGCCCATCGGGCTCGCCACGCTCGAACACCACACGCCAATCTTCGGCATCGCCAGCTTGAGCGACATTTCCATATTGAGTTCGCACCATAGTGAGTCGTTTCGATCGGGCGAACGGTCCGAGGCGCGCCCTCAACTCAATGTTCCAAGTCGGGCGACCCAGCGAGTCGTCGCCAAGCGCCTCGGCACGATGCACCAGCCCCATCCATTGCGGGTACACCGTGAGATCGTCGACCCACCGAACAAGCGCCGCAGGAAGGCACGCTGCGTTGAGGTCGGCGTTGATATCCACCCGTGCATTATCGCCGGTTTGGGGCGCCGAAAGAAAACTTCATATAAACCAAACCATCCCCACCTGGGCGACGTGTCATCCCCGAACATCTATATGAGGGAGACACCATGAAGTTCACATCAAAAGTTGCAGTCGTAGCGTTGTCGGTTGGCCTGATGGCTCACGGCGGCGGAATCGCTTTCGGTAGCGGCAGCGGCCGCGGCCGAGCCGATGACAACCCGCGTACCTCGAGCAGCGTCCCATCGTCGAGCAGCATGCCGTCGAGCAGCGTTCCAACGTCGA
>CANNMD010000100.1 GCA_947505655.1 Acidimicrobiaceae bacterium
GCCACTGGTTGTCGCGTGACCCATAGCTGGGCTGACCACCGCAAAACATGGCACGACCGCTTAGGCAAGGTCGTCAGCGGCGTTTCAGACCGAGCAACGCACAACCGAGCGAATATGGAAATCACGCTCGCTGCTCTCGCTACCGCAGCCGAGAAGTAGCCGCGATGAGCAGCTCCCCCGGCATCGACCTGTCGAACATTGACCTTTTGGCTAACACGTGGTCGCGCGAGGCGCCGCACGATCAGTTCGATCTGCTCCGCAAGTCCGCTCCGGTGTTCTGGCACGACGAACCAAATGGCTCTGGGTTTTGGGCGATCACCAAGCACGCCGACGTGAAGAAAATCAGCCGCGACCCGCGCACATTTTCGTCGGCGCTCGGCTCTACGTTCATCCCCGACCAGGACGAAGAGACGCTGATGATGTTGCGCCTCAGCGTGCTCAACATGGACGACCCGCAGCACACTCGCTACCGCAACATTGTCGCCAAGGGTTTCACCCCACGCGTGATTGCCAAGCTCGTCGAAGACACCAACGCCCGAGCAGCGCGTGTTGTCGACGAAGTGGTGGCTCGCGGCGAGTGCGAGTTCGTGAACGACATTGCATCGAAGGTTCCGATTCAGACCATCTGCACGATGCTCGGCCTCGACGACGAGTTATGGCCGCGTATGGTCGAGCTCACCAACATGATGATCAGCGGACTCGACGCCGAGGGACAAGGCGCCGGCCAGATTGCAGCGATGGAGGTCTACGCTCTGTGCGACCAGATGGCCGCCGCGCGCCGAGCCGAGCCGCGTGACGACATCATGACCGCACTGGTCAATGCCGAGGTCGACGGCGAGCGACTCGACGACGGCGAACTCAACATGTTCTTCATCACGCTCATCGTGGCCGGCAACGAGACCACGCGAAATCTGATCAACCACTCGATGTTGGCCCTCATCGACAACCCTGGTGAAGCCGATCGCTTACGCGCCGACGAATCGCTGTGGCCAACCGCTGTCGAAGAGATGTTGCGCTACGGCACCTCGATCGCCAACTTCCGTCGCACCGCCACAACCGATGTCGAACTTCGTGGCACGAAGATCAAAGCTGGCGACAAGGTCGTCATGTATTACGCATCGGCCAACCGTGACGAAGAAGTGTTCGCCGACCCACATCGCTTCGATGTCTCGCGCCGACCAAACGACCATGTCACCTTCGGCGGCGGCGGAGTGCACTTCTGTCTCGGCGCCAGTCTTGCGAAGGCTCAAATTCGCGCAACGATGCAAGAGGTCGTACAACGCCTCGGCAATCCGCAGCTGGCTGCTCCCATCACGCGGCTCAAGAGCGACTTCGTCAACGGCGTGACCCACATGCCAATCACGTTCACGCAGCGCAACGGCTAACACGCAAACCCCGTAGCCATTACGGGTCGAGACGCGACGCCACCTCTACGCCAAGCGCGGCGAGCAACAACGAAGCAAACGCTGGCTCTTGCTCGGCGTCGATAGCGATGGGCATCAAGCTCATCGCGCCTCGTAGTCCGTCGAGCGTTGAGCCGTGTAACTGGCCACGCTCAACGGAGATCTTCGAAACGTCGGCGTCGGCGAGATCGCAGTCCCACCATGCCACTCCCTTGAACGCAGCCGAATTGAACTCGGCGGCGACAAGACGACACTGCTCAAAGCGGATGAACTCGCCTTGCGCGTGACGCATGTTCACACCATCCATTCGGCAGTCGATGAAACGCACATCACGCATTCGCGCCTGTGAGAAGCGCGCCCCCGAAAGCTTGCATTCGCGAAACTCGACCCGCGTAAGCGCGACGCCATCGAGATCTGCGCCAGACAAATCGCAGCCATGTATGACCGTGTCGACAAATCGAGAACTGGCGAGCGGCGCAGCCACCATCGACGCACGCTCGATGCGGCCGTTCGACATTTGCAACACATCGTCGAACTCGTGATGCAGCTGGCCGGTCAACACCACGCCTTCGCCAACTTCGCCGTGCAGCAGTGCGTCGAGTTCAATTCGCTCAAGTGCATCGCGCACCCGTGGCGCTGCGGGTCGATCACTACGCGCCATGACACGACGGTAGTCAATGAGGCGCACAGATGATGAACCTGCTTGCCAACGCGAGTGCTGGCAAACTGATCGGGTGAACAGTCGCCCGAATAGATTCGCGGCGTTTAAGAACCGAAACTTCCGGCTCTACTTCATTGGCCAAACGATCTCAACCATCGGATCGTGGACTCAATCTCTCGCTGTCATCTGGCTTGTTCTCGAGATCACCAACCGCAGCGATCGACTCGGCCTCGCCATGGCGCTGCAGTTCTTGCCAATGCTCGTGCTCGGCGCGCCTGCAGGAGTGCTCGCCGACAAGTTCGACAACCGACGACTCCTCCTAGTCACGTCAACCTTGTCGGGCGTACTCGCCTTGGCCTTCGGCGTCGTTGTGGCAACAGGGCACATCACCATCTGGTGGATCTACGCCCTCACCTTGATGCTCGGCCTCGTGCTGGCAGTAGAGCGGCCGGCGATGCAGGCCATCCTGTTTCAACTCGTGGGCGTTGAGCTGCTACCCAGCGCAGTGGCGACCAACAGCACGATCAACTCAGTCTCGCGGCTCATCGGACCAGCGTTGGCCGGGGGCCTCATCGCCACGGTTGGCGTGAAGACGTGCTTCTACATCAACGCTGCGACGTACCTCGTGGTGATCGCTGCCTTGATCGCGCTGCGGTCGAGCGAACTCACTGTGCGACCACTCATCGGACGAACGAAAGGGCGGCTCCGCGAGGGCTTTACATATGTGCGAGCCAATCCAAACGTGGCCCGCCCATTACTCGTGATGACCATTGTCGGTACAGCCGCTTACAACTTTCAGACCACATTCCCGGCGATGGTTCGCTTCGGATTCCACCGCGGCGCTGGGGCAGTGGGCACCGTCATGAGCGTGAGCGCAATTGGCTCGATCATCGGCGGCATCTATATCGCTGGGGTCAACCCGCATCCGCGCAAGACGTTGACCATCACGCTGGTGGGGTTCGGCGCAGCGCTGCTCGCACTGTCGATCACCCCAGGTTTCTGGCCGTTCGTTGGCATGACCATCGTGTTGGGATTCGCATCAGCGTCATTCCAATCGGTGAACACCGTGGTGTTGCAACAGGCGACAGAACCATCGATGCAGGGCCGAGTGATGGCGCTTCATCAGATGGCGTGGTTTGGCAGCACACCGATCGGGTCCGTGCTCGTGGGTTGGGTCATTCAGATCTCGTCGCCGCGCGTGCCGTTCGCTCTGGCTGGAGTCGCTGCGTTGATGTGTGCATTGGCCGTTATCAGCCGCGACTGAGCCGCTCAGCGTCAGATGATTCCGTCCCACAACGCCAGTTCGTCGGCGCGGGGGTTGGTAGCCACTGAGCACGACTCGTTGAACAACAACGTCGATCGATCGCTGGCCGTATAGCGCGGCCAGGCTGGGAGACCGTTATGCGCTGGATCGCCGTGCGTGATGAAGTTTGTCCACGCAGCATGCATTGCATCGGCAAGTGGCTGCGGCGCATTTGGGCCCATAAAGGTTGCGGCCAACTCGGTGCCGAGGTTGTTGAACACGAATGCCAACTCAAGTGCATGACACGCACCGAACGCACCGTCGAGGACGGGCGTCTGCCAATCGAAGCGGTACATCCAAACATTGGGGTTGTGTGCCAACTGCGCGTCGGCCAAGCGCACCGCGGGCACGCGAAACATGCTGTCGGTTTGTGCTGCCGCCACAATCTCGTGCGGCGCGGCGGTGGCCCGAGCGGAACGATATTGATCGAGCGCTGCAGCCCCGGCAGTTGGGCTGCCGAACACGCCAGTCATGGTCATCTCAACGAGTTCTTCGCTGAACATGTCTTTCATCGCCACCACAAACACCAAGCACTCCTCCATCGTGGTGCCGGTAAGCACCGCGACGTTGGCAGCAGAGCCAGCAGCGATTGCTTCGATGGGGCGCCGCGGAAGCACGGCCGTGCCAAACGTGGGTTGAAAGGCCATCGCCGACGCGGCGGCTTCGCCGAACTTGATGGGGTTACGGGTCATCTGCAACTCGAGGGTCAACGCATTCTGCGCCTCGAGCAACTGCTCGGCTGTGAGCTGACGCAAGGCGTCGATGTCTCCCGGCGCCACCCCGACGAGTTCGAGAAGATGGCCAGCAATGGCCGAGGCGGTCGGTGCGCTGATGCCGTTATGGCCGGCGCCGCTTTGCAGAATGGCGCGCTGGAACAGACAATTTGTGGACTCGAGGGCAAGCAAGGTACCCACGCTCATGGCACCAGCAGATTCGCCCGCAACCGTGACCCGCCCAGGGTCACCACCGAACGCAGCGATGTTTTGCTGCACCCATTGCAACGCCGCAACCTGATCGAGAATGCCAACGTTGCCCGAGTGAGCAAGCTCGGGGAAGTGCTCAGCGAGGTGCAGGAAGCCAAGTGCGCCGAGGCGATAGTTGATGCTCACAACCACCACGCCCTGGCGAGCGAACGAGGCACCGTTATAGGTGGGTTCAATGCTGCTGCCGCTCACAAATGCGCCGCCATGAATCCACACAAATACTGGCAGTCCAGAGGCTGCAGGATCAGGAGTCCACACGCTGAGGTTCAAACAGTCGTCGCCCGCAGGAGGCAGATCGTCGCCACCAAAGGGCGGCGGCATTGGTGGCTGGGGTGCAATGAGTCCGTCGATCGAGGCGTCGCGTACGCCATCCCACGATGCGGCGGGCTGCGGTGGCTGCCAGCGGTTCGCTCCAACGGGCGGCGCCGCATAGGGAATGCCCTGAAACGCATGCACTCCGTTCGTCTGGATTCCACGCAAGATTCCTGTTGAAACCGTGACCGTGCTACTCATGATGACCCCCCGATGTTGTTGCCCTACCATAAGCGGTCAGCACACTTTGGGCGATCTCACGAAAGCGAAGCCCATGCCTGTCACCGACATCAGTAAAACCTGGCCCGGGCGACCATGACGGTCTTCAGCGAATGGGCCTCACAGCTGCGTCGAGCGCTTGCCTATCCGCCGATCGTGGCGACGCCCAATCAGACCCAGGCCTGCCAGCACAAGAAGCGACGCGATAACGAGTTCACCAGAACTCACACCACCGGTTGCGGGCAGTGGCTTGCCAAGCGGAATCACCTCAAACGGACGCAAGTCCGACAGAGTGCCGCCGCGCACCGATTCGCATCGCATCTCAAGGTCAGAGACCGAACTCGTGGCCGATGGGTAGATGAGCATCATCACGTCGAGCACACCGTTTGTGATGGTTCCTTCGACACTGCCCGCAAGTGTGTTGAGGTGTCGCCCCAAGGTGACAGTGGCCAACGATCCTTCGACACAGTCCATCGACCGAATGACGACATTCACCGTGGAGCCCGCCGTGGCGGCCAGCGCACTGCCTGACTGGAGAAACCAGTGTCGTCCATATGGGCCGAACACCCAGACTTTGCGGGTCGGAGATGTCGCGACCGAACCGTCGCTACACGTGACCTGAAAGCCCAGTTCTACCTCGGCCTCGGAGGGTACGTACGTGAACGAGAACCCACCCGCAGTCTGCGCAATGGCGAGCGGCGCAAGGTCGAGAGCCACCTGTGTCGATGCCCGCGCCGCGCCGGTGTACGCCGTGTCCAAGCGCACTCCGGTCACGCTTTGGCCGGCGGCGCATGATTGACCCGTGACCATGATGGCATCCCCGACTCGGGCCATAGAGGGAGTGATCGTGAGCACTGATGCGTCGGCAAGCGCCGCCGTTACTGAGCCGGCGCCCAGCAGCATTGTTGACAACCACAACACCACCGACGCCACCGCAGCGCGCCTCACGAACCGCGAATAGTTCTTCACCCAGACAACGTACGGCGCGGTCCCGATTCGCACTAGAGCACAAGGTCCCCACCCGCTGCTGGTAGACCGTTGAGATGGATTCCGCCACGGCCTGCCCGATCTGCACGATGACCGACATTCTCACGACGGCCGCGGGTGATCACGAGTGCGCTACGTGTGGACACGAGTGGGACGCCAGCACGGGCGATCCCAACGACCTCGGCGAGATCCGCGATGCGAACGGCATCGTGCTGCACGACGGCGATTCGGTGTTGCTCACCAAGGGACTCACGCTCAAGGGCTCAAACGACACGATCAAGATCGGCACGAAAGTTGTGGGCATTCGCCTGATCTCGGGCGATCACGAAATCGACTGCAAGATCAACGGCCGCGCCATCCTGCTCAAGGCCAAGTTCGTCAAGAAGGCCTAGCGCCGTTTCGTATCGGCTTGCCAGCCTCAGTCGATGAGTTGGTCAGACCGCACGCGCTCGCGCTCGGCCGCTTCGTGTTCGGGCAACACTCGTCCGAACAGTTGAAGCGTGCGCTCAAGGCGACCAATCACGCCTGGCTCTTGGGTGTACGCAAAGATCGCCGCGTGCCGTGGCGCCGATCCCACTGGCACCCGCGTCACGCGATGCAATGAGTGACGACCCCTGAAGATCTGCATGTCGCCAGCACGCAGATCGAGCGTGTGCACGCCTTTTGTGCCACCCTCGAGAATCTCCTGAATGTTGTCGAATCCTTCGTTCGCTGCGTCGCGAATCATCGGCACGTACTCGAACAATCCACCCTCGTCGGCTTCATCGACGAGCACCGTGACAGCAAAATCGTTGGTGTCGAAGTGCCATGTGAACTGCTGACCCGGATCCAAGATGTTTGCGGTGAGGCCTGCGAGCGGATCGGCGTAGCAATACAGCGTCGGCACCTCAAGACAATCGGCAACGAACTGAGCGAGCTCGGAGCTGTGAAACAGAATGCTCGTCGCCGTGTGTGGCTGCCATGAGTCGCCAGGAATGAATCCGCTCGACCGTTCGATGAACGTGTTCAACGGGTGCCGATCGGGATAGTTGGGATCGCGCATCACATGAAAATACGGATTGATGCTCTGTGTTGAAAAGTGTGTTGTGTGTTTACGCGCAACGATCTCGTCGCTGATGGCGCGCACCGCTTCGGGTCGCAGCAGATCTTTGATCACCGCGCATCCATCTACTCGCAGACCAGCGCGAGCCTGCTCTACCGCGGCGAGATACGCGGGCGACCCGGGCTTGTCTACCGGGCAACGATCGAGGTTAATGATGTCGGCGAGTTCGTACATCTCATTGCTCCCACGGTGGGGTCCAATCGCCCTCAAGGCGCATGGACAAGTGGGCATCGTCTTCGATGCGTTTGGCTACATGCAACTCTGCAGCGCTGGGTCCGTACCGATCTGCAGCACTAGCGAACGCTCCGTGCGCGGCCTCGGTCATTGGCAACGAGGCACCAACGTTTTTGGCGAGCGACGCAATCAGGCCGAGGTCCTTCAGGCAGAGATCAAGCGAGAACGACGGGTCGTAGTGGCCGGCGAAAATGGATGGCGCGTCGTGGCGCACCACAAAGCTGTCGCCGACGCTTTCTTTGATGGCGCCCCACAGCGTGCCGAGTTCAACACCGTTGGCGATCCCAACCGCGAAGCCTTCGCCAAGCGCAGCAGCCGCGATGAACCACAACTGATTCGTGACGAGCTTGACCACGTTGCCTAAGCCCAAAGCGCCGCAGTGGATCACCGTGCCGAGATGCTCAAGTACCGGCCGCACGATCGCAAACGAATGGTCGTCGCCACCGACAAAGAGTGTGAGCCGACCGTTGCGAGCGCCGTCGACCGCTCCGGTAACAGGCGAGTCAACGACGCTCACTCCATGCGGAGCCAGCGCGGCGAGCTCGGCGACCAACTCTTTGCGGTTGGTGGTGAGGTCAACCCAGATCGATCCGGGCCGTAACGCTGCAAGCGCCCCATCAGAACCGCGCATCACAGACTCAACGTGATCGGGTCGTGGCAGCGACGTGAGAAACAGATCGGCCTGTGCGGCACACGCTGCGGCCGACCAAGCCGCCGTTGCGCCGCTCGCGACTGCACGGTCGAGAGCTTCGGCATTGATGTCGTAGGCCGTCACATCGAAACCAGCAGCAACGAGCCGGGCACACATCGGCCCGCCCATGTTGCCAAGTCCGACGAATCCGATTCGTGGTTGCGAGTGCGGTGCAGATGCCATATCGCACGAAGAGTACCAATCACGCCCAGCCCCGTCAGCCCCACGCGCCTCAGTGCATCCCGCGGCCCCCATCCCCCACCTCCACACCCCCCACCTCAACATCCCCCACCTCAGTTTCATGGGCGCGATTTGGGACAGCAGTTGGCGCAAATCGCGCCCATGCAGCAGGGTTTGGGGTCAGACCACCGGGGTGAAGGTGTCCTTACCCTTGATGATGCCCTTGCCACTGTTCGGCAGCTCAACAAAAGTGCGCCCGGGTGTGAGCAGAATCGGTACTCCCTCGGTGTCGGTGAGCACAAATGGGTCGAGCCGGTTCGAGCGTGACCATGTGCCGCCGATGAGGCGACCACCCGTGAAGACCATCGCTGCGTTGGTTCCCGTGGAGTTGCCAGCGGGCGAACGACTGTCGATGCGGCTGGGCACGTAGTCGAGCCACATCACAACCACGTTCTCGGTGGACACCTGTTTGCCGTCGGCAAGAACGTGCGGCGCGTGATCTTGCGACCGCAGATAGGTGCCCGAAGCCGTGTCGTACCGCCACTGCGCGAGCACCTGTTGGATCTGCAAATTGAAGCCCGAAATCGGAAGGCCCGCGGTAGACGCTTGCCCCTCGGCTCGGTACCGAAACTGCTGCGCTGGGCCCGAGCGATCGAGGCCAGCATTCGACCGCAGCAGCGCCGTGTTGGCATGCGTCTTGTGCGGCCGATTGCGCGTTGGGTCGAGCTCCCAACCGGGGCCCTGACCCTCTTTGATGAGCAACAGGTCTGAGGCACGAAGCAGCGCGATGTTTCCGGGGTTTCCGCCAGAGCATGCAAATACCGCTCGGTTGAATCCGCCCACAAGGTTCACGTCTTGCTCGCGGCACGAGCGGATCGGCCCGACAAAAT
The DNA here is from genome assembly GCA_947505655.1 of Acidimicrobiaceae bacterium. GTDB lineage: Bacteria > Actinomycetota > Acidimicrobiia > Acidimicrobiales > Ilumatobacteraceae > WLMZ01. The sequence continues at coordinate 8,966 of CANNMD010000100.1, forward strand.
CGGCATCGGTACTGTGCCAGACGGTGGCGAAACGTGTTGGCCCTGCCCCCCAAGCCTCGAAGATGATGTCGGCATCATTGAGTCCAGTTTGTGGGCGGGCGCCCGTGTCGTTGCTGACCTTCACCACGAGCGC
>CANNMD010000101.1 GCA_947505655.1 Acidimicrobiaceae bacterium
GAACACTTTGCCGATATCGACGCGCTCGATCTCGACGGTGTGCAACCGATGAACCAGCCGTACCCATTGACCAACGTGTTTCGCGAAGACATCATCCTCGTCGGTCTCGACCGCGAAGAAGTCTTGGCAGCGGCCCCTGAGGCCGAAGATGGCCGCTTCCGCGTTCCACCAATTCTCGGACTCGACTCGTGAGCGACCCAATGACACCACGCACCGCAATTCAGATCGCCGCCGGAGTTCGCGCCGGCACGCTCAAGGCCGCCGACGTGCTCGAAGAGCACCTTGCCCGCATCGATGCGCGTGAGTCCGATGTGCACGCGTTCAACCTCGTGATGACCGATCAGGCCCGTGCCGCCGCCGCCGCCATCGACGCAGCAGTTGCCGCCGGCAACGACCCCGGCCCTCTCGCCGGTGTGCCCGTTGCGCTCAAAGACAACATGTGCACCCACGGCATTCCAACTACGTGCTCGTCGAAGATGCTGCAGGGCTGGAAGCCGCCATACGACGCAACCGCCGTCACCCGCTTGGCCGCCGCAGGCGCCGTGGCCGTTGGCAAGACCAACCTCGACGAGTTCGCGATGGGCTCGAGCACCGAGAACAGCGCATTCGGCCCAACCCGCAACCCTCACGATCTCAGCCGTGTTCCCGGCGGCTCAAGTGGCGGCAGCGCAGCGGCAGTTGCAGCAGGCTTCGCCAGCGTCAGCTTGGGCAGCGACACCGGCGGCTCCATTCGCCAGCCAGCCGCCCTCTGCGGCGTCGTTGGCGTCAAGCCCACCTACGGCTACGTCAGCCGCTACGGACTTGTTGCATTTGCAAGTTCTCTCGATCAGATCGGGCCGTTCACACACACCGTCGAAGACTCAGCGCTCTTGCTCGATGTCATCGGCGGCCACGACATCCTCGACTCCACCTCGATTCCTGCACCGCAGCCTTCGCTTCGTGACGCCATCAAGCAAGACGTCACTGGCTTGCGCGTCGGTCGCATCACCGACCTACCCGAAGGCGCCGACCCCGATGTGGCCGAGCGTCTTGAAGCAGCCTTCGATGCGCTTCGCGCTGCTGGCGCAACCATCGTCGATGTGCAGGTGCCTGCGTTCAGCTACGGCCTCTCCGCCTATTACCTCATCGCCCCTGCCGAGGCCAGCAGCAACCTTGCCCGATACGACGGCGTGCGTTATGGCCTTCGGGTCGATGCAGCCGACACCAACACCATGTACGGCGCCACCCGCGTCGCTGGCTTCGGCGAAGAAGTGCAACGCCGAATCATGCTGGGCACCTATGCGCTCAGCGCCGGCTACTACGACGCGTATTACGGCAAGGCACTCAAAGTGCGTCGGCTCATCGCCGACGACTTCGATCGCGCCTACCAACACGCCGATGTGTTGCTCACGCCCACCTCGCCAACCGTTGCGTTCCCGTTCGGCGCCAAGAGCGACAACCCGTTCGCGATGTACCTCTGCGACGTGTACACAATCCCCACCAACCTCGCCGGCCACCCAGCGATGAGCGTGCCGTTCGGCACCGGCGCCGAGGGCCTGCCCGTTGGCGTTCAGATTCTGGCCGGCACGTTGGGCGAACCACAGATGTTCCGTGCCGCAGCAGCACTTGAGCGAGCAATGGGAGTTTCGAAGTGAGCGAGTCACAAGGCACCACAGGCAGCATGGTCTACAAAGCTGGCGCAGTCACCGGCGATGAGATCTTGGTCGATGGCTGGGAGCTCATCGTGGGCCTCGAGGTTCACGTAGAACTGGCCACCGCCACCAAGTTGTTCAGCGCCAGCGCGAACCGCTTCGGCGACGAGCCGAACACCAACATCGATCCGGTCACGCTTGGCCTGCCTGGTGCGCTACCGGTGCTCAACCGTCATGCCGTAGAACTCGCGATGCGCATCGGTCTTGCGCTCAACTGCACCATTCAGCCCAGCACGTTTCACCGCAAGAACTACTTCTACCCCGACATGCCCAAGGCGTACCAGATCAGCCAATACGACCAGCCGATCAACATCGATGGTTTCTTGGCGCTTCCCGGCGGCAAGAAGATCGGCGTCGAGCGCGCCCACCTCGAAGAAGACACCGGCAAGAGCACCCACCTTGGTGGCACCGGTGGCCGCATCCACGGCAGCGATTACTCGCTCATCGACTTCAACCGCGCAGGTGTTCCGCTGGTCGAAATCGTCAGCCGCCCCGACATCCGCACCTCTGAAGAAGCCCGCCAATACGTGACCGAGTTGCGTTCAATTCTGGTGGCCATCGGCGCGAGCGACGCGAAGATGGAAGAGGGCAGCATGCGCTGCGACGCCAACGTCAGCGTGCACAAGCCCGGAATGCCATATGGCACGCGCTGCGAGATCAAGAACGTGAACAGTATTCGTTCGCTCGGCCGAGCCATCGACTACGAGATGCGCCGCCAGATCGACATGAACGAGGCTGGCGAAACCGTTCGCCAAGAGACTCGTCACTGGAACGAAAACGATGGTCGCACGCACACCTTGCGCAGCAAGGAAGACGCCGACGACTACCGCTACTTCCTTGAGCCCGACCTCGTGCCGCTCGACCCATCACCCGAGTGGATCCAGGCCGTGCGCGATGCCATGCCAATGCTCCCCGGCGCCCGGCGCGCTCGGCTCTCTGCCAGCACTGGCCAGCCCGCCGATGCCGAAGCCGTGATGGTCGTGGTCGAACGCGGTCAAGACGATTACGTGCTCGAGGTCGCCGCTGCCGGTGGCGATGTCGGCCGTGCACTCATCCACGTGAAAGAGGGCTTCGCCGACGAAGGCGCAATGCCAGCGGTTCCCGCCGCAGATCTCGCTGGCCTCACCCGTCTTGAGATCGGTGGTCAGCTCACGGCTACTCAGGCCAAGACCGTGCTCGCCGAGATCGTGGCCAACGGCGGCGGCGACGCTGCAGCCATTGCTGCGGCCAAGGGCTTCGAGGCAATGGACACCGGCGCACTCGAGGCAATGGTCGATCAGATCATCGCCGACAACGCAGCCGTGTGGTCGAAATATTGCAGTGGCGAAGACAAGGCCATGGGTGCCTTGGTTGGTGCAGCAATGAAAGCCTCACAGGGCAAGGCCGACGGCAAGTTGGTCACTGCGCTGCTGCAGGCCAAGCGCACTGCGTAATCGCTACGCGCAGCCGCACATTGCACTGATCAATCGGGCTGCTCAATCGGGCTGCTCAATCGGGCTGATTGAGCTCGATCACATTGCCGTTCGGATCATTGATGAACGCCTGACGACCCGCGCCTTGAACATGGTTGAGACGAAACGCATCGACACCCTGTTCGCCAAGCTCATTCAGGCACGCCTCGAGATCGTCGACGATGACCGCGAAGTGGTTCTCGAGACCTGGAGTGGGTTTGTCGGTGAGGATGAGATGCACCTGCTGTGCGCCCGCCTGCATCCACGCCCCATCGACGCTGAACGTGGGTCGAGACGGGTCAACGGTCATACCCAACAAGTTGTAGAAGGTGATCGACGCAGCGAGGTCGTGCACTCCGATGGACACATGCTGAACACCGACCGGCTTCATAGCTGTCCCGAGGCAACGAGATCGATGGCCCGAACGACAGTGCGGTGAAACGCATCGACTGCCATGTGCAGATGTTCGTCGGGAGTGTCTTCTTCTTTGGTGTGGCTCAACCCAGCAATAGACGACGAGAAAATCATCACCGTGGGCACCTCTCGGGCCATCTCGCTGGCGTCGTGCAACGCACCGCTCGGTAGCTCTACTTCGTGACCCTCAACTTCTTGAACGCTGAGGCGCGCTGCATCGAGCAGCAGCGGATGAAACGGCATCGGCGGAATACGAAAGATGTGCTCGTAGTCGACGGTGCAACCTTCGGCAGCCGCCGCGTCGGCCGCAGCCTGCTTCATCTCACTGAACATTGTCGCAAGACTGTCGTGGCTGATGTGGCGCATGTCCATCGTGACGCGAGTTTCGCCGGGCACAGCGGTGACCACGCCAGGCCAGCACTGTGCATGGCCAATGGTGGTGACACCATCGTGACGACGACCAATCTCGGCAAGCGCGAGCGCAAAGCGCGACGCCGCCAAGAAGCTGTCGTGGCGCATGGCCATCGGCATCGTGCCTGAGTGCGCAGCCTGGCCACGGAAGATCACCCGCTCGCGTTCGATGCCCTTGGTACCAGTAACCGTGCAGATGCCGAGGCCCATCGATTCGAGAACCGGACCCTGCTCGATGTGCACCTCGAGATAGGCCTTCACGTTGCTCAGGCGGGTTCGGGCGCCGTCGATTGCCGCGAGCGTGATGCCGTGCTCGCCAATGACCTGTTCGAGTTGATTGCCTTCTTTGTCGACAAGCGTTGCCGCAGCGACTACATCGAGCGACCCCACAACGGCGGCCGAACCAAAGAGGCTGCGGCCGAATCGGGCGCCCTCTTCGTCGGCCCAATCGACCAGAGCGATGGTGACCGCAGGCGTACCAGCCGCCGCGAGCGAGCGCAGCAGTTCGAGGCCGGCCATCACACCGAGCGCGCCATCGAGCCAGCCTCCCTTGGGCACGCTGTCGAGGTGCGAGCCGACCACGATGGTGTCGTCGCTCGCGCCACGCAAATAGGCCCACAAGTTGCCAGCTTCGTCTGTGTCGATCTCTACCGGCAGCGTCGCAAGCGACTCACGCAACAACGCGCGCGCAGCAAGCCACTCGGGTGTCCAGCACAGGCGACGGCTGCCTTCGGGGCCACCTGTGCGAGCGGCAAGCTCGCGGAGATCGGCAACAACACGACCGGGGTCGTAGCCAGCGACAGCGCCGTGTAGTGAATCGGAAGTTGTCATAGGTTCGAACCTACCCGCCGCGACACGGCCCGCCATGACAAACTCTGACTCATGGCCATCGAAATCATCACGCCCGTCGACGACGACTGGGAGCAGATTTGTCGAGCCGACACCCAAGCATTCGGGTTCGACTACACGCCCGCTGAAGTCGCTGAACTGCGGCCGCTCCACGATCTCAGCCGGTTCCGCGTTGCCGTCGATGACGGACAAATCGTTTCGATGGCGGGGTCGTACGCACTTGATGCCACCGTGCCGGGCGGTGTGTGCATTCCGATGGGCGGCGTCACGTGGGTTTCCACGCTCAGCACGCATCGTCGCCAAGGGATCATGCGCCAAGTGCTGAGCGCAGTGCACGACGACATCGACGAGCGCGGCGAACCCCTTGCCTCGCTCTACGGCTCTGAGGGTGGCATCTATGAAACCCACGGCTACGGAGTTGCCTCAAACTCACGCACCATCAGCATCGACACCAAACGGGCCAAGTTCAAGGCCGAATACGTGCCCGAGGCCGGCCACGTTCGGTACATATCGGGCGACGATGTGGTCGACACCACCAGCGAGATTTGGGAGCGTTTTCGCCGGTGCCGCGCTGGCGAAGTCAGTCGATCGCTGATCGAGCAGGACCTGCGGTTCGCGATGGGAGACCGGCCAGAAGGAGCGCTCACCGGCGCGCGATATCTTCGTCACAAGGACGGATATGCGGCCTATCGCATCGATTCGCAGTGGAACGACGGCCAACCAGCGCACGTGTTACACCTCATTCAGATGGTTGCGATCACGCCCGAAGCTCACGCTGCGTTGTGGCACTCAGTGCTCAACGTAGACCTCGTGGGCGAAGTGAGATCACGCATCGTGGCCATCGACGATCCGATTGGGTATCTGCTCACCAACCAACGCGACGTTCGCACCGTCAGCACCAGAGACAACATCTGGCTCAACGTGCGCGATGCCAGTATCTGCTTTGGCGCTCGCACGTACCGCACCACCGACCGATTGGTCGTTGAGGTCGACGGCAAGCGATGGGCCATCGATGGCAGCCCCGACGAAGCATCGTGTCGCTCGGTACGTACTCGCGCCGATCTCGTCACGTCACACCCATGGTTCAGCGCACTGTTGTATGGCGGGGTGCTGCCGAGTGCGCTTGTTGCTGGCCGACGAATGACTGCGCGCAACGACGACATTCTTCGGCGCGCCGACTTGTTCTTTCCAACGAGCCTGCTGCCACACTGCCAAACCCAATACTGATCCGGCCGCGCTCAGTCCTGCGGCCAGCGCCGCCCGAGATCAACTCGTTTGCGCAGCGATCTGCGCGACGTAGTCGATCAGGAAGTCGTCGTCACTGGCGTGAGGGTACGCGAGCCAAAACCTCTCGACAGCATCGGCCGGAGAGCTGAACTCACATAACGGCCAGAGCGCGACGAGATCTTGGTAGTCCACTGCCCGGGCGGCGTACAGCTTCATTAAGAACACCCAGTCGGGCGACGGTAATACGACCGTGAGCGCCTCGTGCGCGAATACTGGCGAGCAGTGAGCGCTCGTCAACCCATTCGGCGTGAATGCAATTGCTGCGTCATTCAACCAACGAGGCTCAAGGCCCTTGCTGCGCGCGACGTCGTCAATTGCCCGACGCGTTTCTTCGTTGAGTCTCGTGATGGTGTCGACGTCTCGGGTGGCTTCGCGAAGGCCCAGCAGCGCGAGATACGAGCCTCCGATGACAACAAGAGTCTGGTGCGCCACGGATCGTTGGCCGAGCACAAAGGCCAACGCTTCAAGGCCGTCGAGGACAGCAGCGTGATCAAAGAGGGGTTGCGCCACGGTGCCGCCACAAGTTTTCCTCAGCGATCAAGATATTGCGATCCAAGAACTGCGCTGGCGCGTGCGCTGCTTCGCGAGCCTGCATCCGAGGCGTGCCCGGCGCCACCCAGGAGTCGCTGAGTCGCGGAACATCGTGGGTCCATGCGGGGCGGCTCATGCCGCGGTCGTCGGCAATTTTCTCAGCAACTGCGGCAAGAAGATTGTCGAGCTGTTCGTTGTGGGTGCGCGTCGGCGGATCACCGATGGCGATATCGGAGTACTCAACGTGCAGATGCACCCAATCGAGCAGGCCACGCAGCTGCGTCCACGGAACCTCGCTCTTACCCTCAGCAGTTGCTCCAACAGCGATTGCGGCGAGCGAATGCCGATGAGGCGATTCGGTCGCGCTGAGGTTCAGCCGTCGACCAGCGGCGGCGGCGATACGCGCAAGCATGGTGACCGTTGGATCCATCTCACCAGACTCAATTCGGGCGATGGTCGAACGGGTGCAACCAGCCCGACTTGCGAGCGCTCGTTGCGATAGCCCGGCCTCGGCCCGTAGGGCTGCGACCAACGAACTAGGAGTAGTCATGCTGGTAGCATATATGCGTCCAACAATCAGGACAAGCGTCGGCCCAGAACAATTCGCGGCAGCTCCGGCACCCCTGCGGCACCAATACTGATCTGGCGTTACTCAGTCCTGCGGCCAGGTTTTGGCCGATGTTTTCAGCTCATCGCGGAACTGTGGGTGCGCGATCTGGGCGAGCGCATTGGCACGCTCACGGATGGTGCGGCCCTGCAGTTCGGCCACGCCAAATTCAGTGATGACGACATCGACCTGATGCCGGGGCGTACTGACCACGGAGCCAGCAGGTAGCTGCGCCATCACCCGGTTCACAAGTGCACCGTTGATGGTGCTGGTCGATTGCAGGCAGATGAGGCTGCGACCATCGGCCGACAGACTGGGGCCGCTGACAAAATCTTCGTGGCCGCCGATGCCTGAGAACTGCTTGCCACCAATAGTGTCGGCGACGACCTGACCCGCGAGGTCAATCGCGAGCGCACCGTTGAGTGTGATCATGTGCCGATTGCGCGCGATCAGTTCGGGCGAGTTCACTATTTTCACCGGCAGGAACCGAACCATGCGGTTGCCGTTGAGCCATTCGTACAATTCTGGCCGACCAGCCGCGAACGTGGTGATCGAGAAACCGTCAAACGCGCCACCTTTGCGATTGGTCACCTTGCCTGCTTTGTGCAACGCCATCAGGCCGGTGGTGAACATCTCGGAGTGCACACCGAAGTCGCCGTATGGGCCCTCGGCCAACATCTTGGCAACCTGGTTCGGGATACCGCCGATGCCGGTTTGCAGCGTGCAGCCGTCCTGCACGTAGTGAGCTGCGAACTCCGCGATCGCAATCTCCGTAGGCGCGGGCGGTGCTTCATCGAGAGTGAACGGCATGCGATCGGTCTCGACCAACACATCGATCTCGTCGACATGCAGACGGTGCGGGTGCTCGGGCTCGATGCCGAAGGTACGCGGAAAGTGTGGGCTCACCTCAACAAGCAACACACGGTTCGGGTCGGCGCCAGCGGCATGCAGTTCGTCGATGCTTGCACCTGCGTGCAGGCTCAAACTGACCCAGCCATCTACGGGCATCGAGGCGGCCGTGGCCATGACTCGTGGCGCGAGGTGATGCAGCACGGGGCCGAAGCGCCGGAAGTCGGCGGGCACAAAGTCGATCGATGCGCCAGTGTCACGCAAGAAGCGTTCGGCAGGCCCGAAGAACCCACTGCTGTAGTGCACTCCTTTGCGAACAAAGAGTTGATACAGGTCGGGCAACAACGCGCCAAACACCCGCAAATCGGTGAAATCGTCGCGCTCGCCGAGCGCATGCAAAAACCCACCGGGCACTCCCGGCCCCAACGGAACCGCCAACGAGTCGTCGGCATGAATCACCTCGATGGCCTGAGCCATGGACATCAACATGACGGAAACTATGGCTCATAGCCAGATTGTTCGGTAGGGCCGAAAGTCCTCTCGGTGTACATTTGCAGCCGCATGGCCTCCACCTCGCTCGCTCCGTTTCGGTCGCGAGCCTTCTTGTTCGTGTGGGTCGGAGCGCTCGTTTCGAACGTGGGCACATGGATGGAAACGACAGCGCTGAGCTACTACGTCGCCGACACCTCAAAAGCAGCTTGGTCTGGCGTCGTGGCCGCCGCTGGCTTCCTCCCAACGGCATTGCTGAGCCCAGTGGGCGGGGCGTGGGCCGATCGTTTTCAGCGCCGCACCATCATGATCTTGGCCAACTGCTTCGCTGCGTTGATCGCTGCTTCGGTGGCCCTGCTCGTGGCC
>CANNMD010000102.1 GCA_947505655.1 Acidimicrobiaceae bacterium
GACGACGCGCTCGCCACAGCCGACCTGTTGCATCTGCTCATCGAACGCGCTGCGTCGTTTGGTGTGATGGGCCTCGACGATCTGCACGGACTTCCCAAGATCGGCGGGCATCCACAGATCGCCAAGCTCAAACTCACCAACCACCTGCCGCGCACCCCCGGCGTCTACCTGTTCCACAACGCTGCGGGCGAGGTGCTCTATGTGGGCAAGGCCACCAATCTGCGTCAACGCGTGCGCAGTTACTTTGGCAGCGAGGACCGCCACAAGATCGGCCCAATGCTGCGTGAGGCCCAGCGCGTCACCCATGTTGAAACCCCCGATGTGCTCACTGCCGAGATTCTCGAACTGCGCTATCTGCACCAGTTGTCGCCGCGTTACAACAAGCAGGGCACCACCTGGGACAAGTACCGATACGTGCGCTTGTCCACCAACGAGGCTCAGCCGCGCTTATCCATTGTCAAAGAAGCAGACCGGCCCGGCATGTACCTCGGTCCGTTGTCATCACGATCCGCGGCGGCGTTAGTAATCGACGCGATCCACACCGTGGCTCCCCTTCGCGGATGCCTCGATGCTGTGACCGACAGCAACTACGCCAACGCCGTGAATATGGTGATGCGCGGCCTCACCCACGAGCCCGAGGTGTTGCTCGCACCGCTGCGCGAACGCATGCTTGCGCTGGCTCGCGCCCAGCAATACGAGCAAGCAGCCGCAATCCGCGACCGCGCCCACGCGTTGTCCAACGCACTTCGCCGCCAACGACTCATCGATCACGTGCGTGCCGCCGAGCAACTCGATGTGCGCATCGGCGATGTCACCTTCGAGTTCGATCACGGCCGGCTCATCGATTCCCGACTCGATGGCACGCTCACCGCAGCGCTCGAGGTACCGCCTCCCGAACTCGCCTCGCTCGATCGTCCACTCCCCCGACACGCCGTCGACGAAACCCTGTGCATCGCCCGTTACCTCGACTCGAACAACCATCAGATTTCGCTGCTGCGTTGCAGCGGGCAATGGGCTCGCCCGTTGGCGCCGCTGGCCTCGTTCGAGCAACGTTCGGCCGCCTAGACACCAGCGCCAGCAACCAGCAACCAGCAACCTCACTGATGCAGCGTTGCCCCTGTGGCGGCTATCTGCAGAATTTTTGTGTGGCCGTCGGCGCCCAGCGACCCAGCGATAGTTTGCGCCATGTCGGCCGAGCACAGCGCCGCCACGGTTGGCCCCGAACCCGACAGCCACGAGCACCACGCGCCGGCGGCTAGCGCCGCTTCATACGCGGCCAACGATTGCGGCACTGCGGCGAAACGCTGCTGTTGATGCAAGCGATCGTCGGTGCCGTGACGCAGTGCGTCAACGTCGCCAGCAGCGAGAGCGGCGACCAAATACGCGGCATGGCCAATGTTGAATACCGCATCGGCCATCGACACCGTTGCGCTGAGCGCCGTGCGACTGTGATCGGTGCGAGTGCTGAACGACGGCACCCACACCACAACCGTCGGGTCGAACCCAAGGGGAACACGAATTGAGCGATCTCCGGTTGTGGCAACCACCCCACCAAGCACTGCTGGCGCAGCATTGTCGGCGTGGCCTTCAAGTGCTGCTGCATGAGTCAGCACCTCATGAGAGTTGGCGAGCACCGTCTCAGAGTGGGCGCCATCGCGTTGGGCGCAGGCAAGCATCAAACCGCCCACTCGAACCGCTGCGCTGTACCCGAGGCCGCGCCCCATCGGGATCGGAGACCGAACCCACAGTTCACCGTCGCCACCCAATCGTCGAAATGCGACCGTCGCGAGATGATGTTGGTCGGCGTGGTGGGCCCCCTCGGGAACATCGGAGCCAGGGGCGAGCAACCCGACCTCGGCCCATAACGACAAGGCCATCCCCAACACGTCGAAACCCGGCCCCAAGTTGGCCGAGGTGGCCGGGACGCGGGCGATCATGACGAAGCGTCTGCGGCTTCGGCTGCGCAGGCTTGCGACACGTCGACAAACCGTTGCAGCGTTGCTGCTGCAGCGCCGCTATCGATAGAACGAGCAGCGAGCACAATGCCCTGCTCAATATCGCTGGCAGCATCGGCCACAACAAGACCCGCTGCGGCGTTCAGCAAGACGATGTCGCGATGGGCGCCAAGCTCGCCAGCAAGTACTCGGCGCGCTGCAGCAGCGTTGAACTCTGGGTCGCCGCCCACACAGTCGCCAAGGGTCGCGGGCGCAAAGCCGAGCATCTCGGGATCGACGATGAAGGTCGAGACCTCGCCGTTGTCGAGCGCAAGCACTGTCGATGGACCCTGCGTGGACAATTCGTCGAGGCCGTTGCCATGAACAACCCATGCTTTGACAGTGCCGTGGCTACGCAGCGAGCCCAACATCTGCTCGGCAAAGGCCGGATTGGCCACGCCAATCAGGCTGCGCTGCACACGCCCGGGGTTGGCCATCGGTCCGAGCAAGTTAAACACCGTAGGAATACCGATCTCGCGCCGCGACGGGCCGGCAAAGCGAAACGCTGGATGAAACCGCGTGGCCATACAAAAACCGATGCCGGCTTCTTCGATGCACCGCAGAACCCCTTCAGGAGACAGCTCGATGGCAACCCCAAGTTCTTCGAGCACATCGGCGGTGCCACATTTCGACGACGAAGCACGCGCTCCGTGCTTGCACACAGGAACACCGGCCCCGGCCACGACCAATGCAGACATGGTGGACACGTTCACCGAGTGGCTGCGGTCGCCACCTGTGCCAACAATGTCGACGGCACGCGAGCGCAGATCTTCGCCAAGCGGCACCAACGTGGCCGCCTTCAGTACCGCATCGAGCAGACCAGAGAGCTCTTCGGCTGTTTCGCCCTTGGCGCGCAGGGCAACAACAAACGCAATCAACTGCGCCGACGTGGCCGCGCCGGAAAGAATCGTGGACATCGCCTCATAGGCATCGGCTGCTGGCAGGTCTTCACGCTCAAGCAGTCGGGTCAGTAGCGCGGGCCATCCACCAATATCTTCGAAATGTGACACGCCGCACATACTACGGCGTGGATGAGTACCACCAAAAGGCTTTAGGCCGAGCGGCGGCGATAGCGAATGATGCGCCGGCGCTCTCGCTCGGTGGCACCGCCCCAAACACCCTGTTTCTCGCGCGAAGCCAGCGCATGCTCAAGGCAGACAATGCGCACAACACATTGTTCGCATACCGACTTCGCTGTGTTCGCTTCTTCATCTTCATCCGGAAAAAACAAGCCGGGATCAAGCCCTCGACAAGCGCCCAATTCCCGCCAAACCATTACTTTGGCCGTCACGATTAGCCCCAAACCTTCTGTGCCGATGAGCACATTGATTGACGTGGTCTATCGTCGGTTTGCGACTGCAAGCCGACGACAACCCGCAAGCTAGGCGCTGAATCGTCGCAGCGCTAGGGCCTTACGTCAGTATTTTTCGGCGAAGGTCAATTCAGTTTAATAGGTCGCGAAGGAGCTCGGCGACGGTGGCCGGCGCCAGTTCGGCGGACTCGCGATACGCAGGATGATCGATCTCGAGGGAGGCCTGACCAGCACCCAGTGCGTCGATCTCGGCCGGAGTCATCGAGAACTGCAGATAATGAACTGCGCTGGTGACATCGGCACGAGTGAGCTGGCTGGCGTGTTGCTGCTCGGGAGTCGAGCGAATAACGCTGCCATCAGAGAGTCGAATAACAACGTGATTCTCGATGCCCACAAGCCGTGGAAGCCATTCGCGCATTGATTGGTCTGAGGTGAGTTCAATAAACATGGTGAGGCACAGCTGACCAGGATCGGGAACAAGCGGGTTATAGGCATCGATTTCGGCCTGAATCTCGAGATCGGTCATCAGCTTCTCGACCCGGGCCATTTCTTGGATCTGATAGCGAATCGTCTCTCGGGATTCAAACGAAACAGTGATGATGGTGCCCAACGAGACACGACGCGTGCGGCGTAGTTCGAGCACGCTGTCTCTGAACTCGGCGCGCTCTCGCTCGTAGGCGCGCAGGTCGGCGATATCGCCAAGCACCAGCTTTCGCGAGACTGCTGCTGCGTTCATCGTGTGCCCTCCTCGATAGCGATGCCGTAGGCGCGTGCCACAACCTGAATGGGGTGCTGCGGGACCTTGCCGGTTTGCTCGTTGATTGCGGTGTTCGCCAGATGACAATCGCCAGCAACCACTTCGCCATTGGCCCGATTGATCTCGTCGCCAAGCTTCTTGGCAATGGGAATCGAGATATCGGAGTTCTCAGCACGCAGACCCCACATGCCATCGATGCCACTGCACTGCTGCACAAGCTTGATCTTGGCACCGGTGAGCTTCATCAAGTCGCGGCTCTTGAGCCCGATGTTCTGGGCCCGCAAGTGACACGGCGTGTGATACGTGATGGTCTCGGGAACGTGGCCAGAGAACTCGGTGTCGAGCGACGTGTCATCGTCGCGATGCACCTTCATCAAGTACTCGGCAGCGTCGTAGGTGTTGTCTGCAACGGCTTGCGCCTGCGACCCGCCGACGTAGTCGAGATAGTCCTTCTTGAGGATGTATCCACATGTTGGCTGCGGCACAACGATGTCGTTGCCCTTACGAACTTCGGCAGCAAGAATTTTCACGTTCTTGTTGGCCACCTTTTTGAACTGATCCATGTCGCCGCTGTGCAGCCATGGGGCGCCGCAGCAACCAACATCGGCCAACGACACTTCGATGCCGTTGCGCTCATACACCTTGACGAGGTCGTGACCGATACCTGGCTCTTGATACTCAACGAGGCAGGTAGGGAACAATGCAACGCGGCCCTGACGCTTGCCGATACGCACCTTTGGCCGGCGATTAAACCATGTCGAGAAGCGCTGACGACTGAACGGCGGCAACAAGCGCACGCTGGAGACGCCTGCGGTCTTTTCGACCACCTTGCGGATCACGCTGCCGGGCTTGGCGCCAAGAACTTTGTTGGCAACAGGCGCAGTGGCACTGCCCACCTTGCCGAGCAGATCGGTGCGACCCATCATCTGAGTGGTTGCCTTGTCGCGCACTGAGGCGTGACCGGTCTCGTGCAGCATCGCGTCGGCACGCAGCATCAGGCGAGGAAAGTCGAGCGCCCACTCGTGCTTGCCGGGTACGTACGGGCACACCACGTAACACAACTTGCATTGGAAACATTCGTCGACGACTTGGTCCTGCTGGGCCGGTGTGAGCCGACCCGCGTCTTGGTCGTCGTGGCGATCGATCATGTCGAACAACGTCGGGAACGACGTACAGAACTTGAAACAAATTCGGCAACCGTGACACAGGTCGTAGACCCGCGTGAGTTCGTTGCGGACGTCGGCCTCATCGAGGTACTGGGGGTGGAAGGGGTCGTATGTCGTAGTCATTTGCTCGCCTCGAGTGTGTTGCGCCGGCGTCGAACGCCGGCGCAACAACTCAGTTGTAGGGGTGGTTGCTCAGTCGAGGCTGTCGAGGCCCTGCTGGAACTTGCCAGCGTGGCTCTTCTCGGCGCGTGCCAGTGTCTCGAACCAGTCAGCGATCTCGCCGAAGCCTTCTTCGCGAGCGGTCTTGGCGAAGCCTGGGTACATCTGGGTGTACTCGTAGGTCTCGCCAGCGATGCTGGACTTGAAGTTGTCGCTGGTCTCGCCGATTGGCTCGCCAGTTGCTGGGTCGCCGACCTCGGCGAGGTACTCGAGGTGACCGAGAGCGTGGCCCGTCTCGCCTTCGGCGACCGAACGGAACAACGATGCCGCGTCGGGGTAACCCTCGACATCGGCCTTCTGGGCGAACCATGTGTAGCGGCGGTTTGCCTGGCTCTCGCCGGCGAATGCCTCTTTCAGGTTCTCGTGTGTCTTCGTGCCTTGCAGGCCCATGGTTGGCTCCTTTTTGCTTGTGATAGTTGTGCTGGATTGGAGAAGGGTTACACCGTGTCGGCGCAGCGCATGCAGCGACCGCGAAACACAATGTCGGTACTTGCAACCGTAAACGAGTGCGCATCTGACGCGTTACGAGGCGACACGTTGAGTTGGTCGACACCGTCGACGTAGACATCGGAAATCTCGTCGCACGACACACAGACCTGATGATGATGCGCACCGACATTGGGATCGAAGCGGATTGCACCGCCACCAAACGCAAACGACTGCAGTTCGCCCATGCCGGCGAGGTCGGTGAGCGTTTGGTACACGGTGCGCAACGAGATGCCAGGCATCTGTGCGCTAGCTACCTCGAACAACGCCTCGGCGGTGGGGTGAGTGGTGTTGTCGTGCAACAACCGAAACAGCAACTGTCGTTGCGGGGTCACCTTCAGGCCCAACGAACGAAAGGCTGTGGTGAGTTCGGCCGGGGTGCGCACGAGGGCAACCTTATTTGCATCTCATGCGAACTGCCAAACCCTGCGAGGTATTTTTGGCCAGACAAGTCAGGCATGGCACTGATGCTCTGCGTGGCGCACTCACCTAGGATCGCCCCGATGATTTCCGCCTCGGACAACACCTCCTTCGATCGCATCACGATGCTCGATCGACTCGCACATGAAGAGTTCGACATTGTCGTTGTCGGCGGCGGAATCACTGGTGTCGGTGTCGCTCTCGACGCCGCCAGCCGCGGATTACGCACTGCCCTCGTCGAGCGCGACGACTTCGCTTCGGGTACCTCGTCAAAGAGCTCCAAGCTCGTCCACGGCGGTCTGCGCTATCTGCAGCAGGGCGAAGTTCGCCTGGTGTATGAAGCACTGCACGAGCGCCAGCGACTGCGCCGCAACGCACCGCACCTGGTGTCTGTGATGCCGTTCATGATCCCAATCCTCACCAAGGGCGGCGTGGTGTCACGCAAGATCGCGCGCGCACTCGGCAGCTCGATGTGGATGTACGACCTCACGGGCGGATGGCGCATCGGCAAACTGCACAAGCGACTCCGCAAGACCGCCGCATTCCAACATCTGCCAACCATGCACGCCGACCGACTCGCCTCGGCCTACCTGTATTACGACGCCAGCGCCGACGATGCCCGCCTGTGCCTCACGGTGGCGCGCACGGCTGCCGATCATGGCGCCGCTATCGCTAACCAGTGCCCGGTCGTGCGCATCACAAAAGATTCCGCTGGCAACGCCAATGGCGTTGTTGTTCGCGCCGACGATCGCGAGATCACCGTGCGCGCCGAAGTTGTCGTCAACGCTGCGGGCGTGTGGGCCGACGATGTTCGCGCGCTCGCCGAAGCAACTCACCCCGACTCCATTCGGCCGGCCAAGGGCGTTCACATCACCGTGCCGTGGAGCAAGGTGCGCAACGACATTGCGGTCATTATTCCAGTGCCCAAGGACCGACGCAGCTTGTTCGTAGTGCCGTGGGGACCCAATCCTGACGGCACGTTTCAGTACACATATGTGGGCACCACCGACACCGACTACGACGGCGACTCCGACGACCCGCAGTGCACCAAAGACGACATCGAATATGTCTTGCGGGCCCTCAACGCTGCGGTCACTACCGACATCACCGAGGCCGACATCAGCGGCGTGTGGGCAGGGCTTCGACCACTGGTCAAGTCGGTCGAATCTGGTCGCACCGCCGACCTCTCGCGTCGCCACAGCATCACCACCAACGATGCGCGCGTCATCAGCGTTACTGGCGGCAAACTCACCACCTATCGCGAGATGGCCGAAGACACCGTCGACGCAGCGTTGCTGCAACTCGACCGAAAAGCGCGTTGCCGCACTAAGGCCCTCAAGCTCGTCGGCGCAGCCGGATTCAAGGCCGGCACTCCAGGCTCCGTCGATGCGCATCTCGCGTCTCGCCACGGCGGGCAAGCAACGTCAGTTCAAGCACTCATCGCCGCTGACCCAACCCTTGGTGCACCGCTGGTCGAGGGCCTCCCGTACCTGCGCGCCGAGGCCATCTACGCCGTGCGTTACGAGATGGCTCAGAGCCTCGACGACATCTTGACCCGACGCACTCGTGCCCGCCTGTTCGACCGCGATGCAACGATGCGCGCCGCCGATTCGGTGGCCGCACTCATCGCTCCCGAACTTGGCTGGGACGATGCCACAACGGCCGCCCAAGTGTCCTCGTTTCGCGTCAGCTGCGAACACGAAATTTCCGCTGCAACCATCGGCGACGCCGACCTCAGAAAGGCACAGGCATGATCCAACCAACTGCCCCCATCGAACTCACAGGTACTGCCGATCATTTCGCTGGCAGCGCTGTTGCCCTCACCGATGCCTTTGTCGCTCAGCTGAGCGCCGTGTGCGAAGCAAGCACCGACATCACCGCCACAGCCGATGTCAGCCGCGACTGGTGGCCACTCTCTATGCACTGGGCGCTTGCTGGCAAAGTGCCACGCCGCGCAGCGGTCGTGGTGAAACCAACCACCACCGCCGAAGTCAGCGAGATTGCTCGCCTGTGCAACGACGAACACGTTCCACTCACGGTGGCTGGCGGTCGCTCAGGTGTGTGCGGAGCCAGCGTTCCCGTCTTTGGTGGCGTGGTACTCGACTCAACTGCACTGCGCGGACTCGTCAGCGTCGACGTCGCTTCCGGAATCGTCGAGGTGCTGCCCGGCACCTTTGGCCCCGACCTCGAAGCCGAACTTCGCTCCCAGTACGGCCTCACGGTTGGCCACCTGCCGCAGAGCTTCGACATCGCCACCGTGGGCGGATGGGTCGCATGCCGCGGCGCAGGCCAATACAGCACCCGCTACGGCAAGATCGA
>CANNMD010000103.1 GCA_947505655.1 Acidimicrobiaceae bacterium
AACGCAGTGCACCTGTCGGCGCGCTACGACGCGCGTACCGGCGCCGTCGTGGTGCTGTGCGCGCTCGACAACCTTGCCAAAGGCGCCAGTGGTGGTGCGGTGCAAGCCGCAAACGTAGCGCTCGGCTTGCCCGAGACTGCGGGCCTCGCGACCGTGGGGTTGTACCCATGAGCGGCAACATCGTCACCAGCTCGACGCCGGCTCTCAAGGCCGATGTGCTCCTCGAGGCGCTGCCGTACATTCGCCGTTTTGTTGGGCGCACCGTTGTCGTGAAGTACGGCGGTAACGCGCTCGCCGGGTCTTCCGATGGCGATGCCTTGTCGCTGTTCGCGCAAGACATTGTGTTGATGCACGCGGTCGGGATGAAGCCAGTTGTGGTGCATGGTGGTGGTCCACAGATCAGTGCCCTGATGACGCGTCTTGGCAAAGTCACCGAGTTCCGCAACGGACTTCGGGTCACCGATGCAGAGACAGTCGACATTGCGCGAATGGTGCTCGTCGGTCAGGTGAACCCACAGATCGTCGCTGCAATCAACGTGCACGGCCCACTGGCTGTTGGCGTCTCAGGCGCCGACGCCGGGCTCATCGTTGCTGCGCCACGAGATGCCGATCTTGGTTTCGTCGGCGACGTCACGTCGGTGAACCCAAGCATCGTGAACCGATTGCTCAATGAAGATCTCATCCCAGTCATCGCCACTATCGGCAGCGATGCATCTGGGCAGGCATACAACATCAACGCCGACACGGTGGCGGGTGCCATCGCTGAGGCTCTCGGTGCCGAGAAGCTTGTCTATCTCACCGACATTGAGGGGCTGCGCCGCGTCGTCAGCGATGCGGCGTCGCTCATTCGTCAGACCACCCCGGACGAACTCGACGCGCTCATGGCCGACGGCACGATCGCCGGCGGGATGATTCCCAAGGTCGAGAGCTGCGTCAAGGCTGTACGCAATGGCGTCGGTCGAGCGCACATCCTCGATGGTCGCATCCCGCACGTTTTGCTTCTTGAAGTGTTCACCGATGATGGCATCGGAACGATGGTCCACGGAGGTGGCGAATGAGCGCACATAGTTTCGACACACAGGGGCAGCACTGCCCATTCATTCCCGTATTCGGTGCGCCGCAGGTGATGTTCGAGCGCGGCCTCGGTACCGAGCTGTGGGACACCGATGGCAAGCGCTATCTCGACTTCCTTGGCGGCCTTGCCGTCACGGCTTTGGGTCACTCCAATCCAGTCATCGCCGCTGCGATTTGCGAGCAGGCCTCCACGTTGATGCATGTCTCCAATCTGTTCGCCAACCCGGTAGCAACCGAGGCTGCCCAGATGGTGAACGCGCTGCTGCACGAGTGCACTGGGGCAGTGGGGCAAACGTTCTTCTGTAACTCTGGTGCCGAAGCCAACGAGGCCGCGCTCAAGTTGGCGCGCAAGTTCGGCGGCCGCGGTCGCCACGCTGTGGTGTCGGCCTACGGCAGCTTCCATGGCCGCACCCTCGCCGCGTTGGCCGCCACAGGCCAGCCGGCCAAGCACGAGCCGTTCTTCCCAATGCCCGATGGTTTCCGCCACGTAGCGTTCGGCGATATCGATGCGCTGCGCGCCGCAATCGACCCAACGGTCGGCGCAGTACTGATCGAGACCGTGCAAGGTGAAGGCGGTGTCGTGCCAGCGCCCGCCGGCTACCTGCGGGCTATTCGCGATCTCTGCGACGAGCGCGGCATGTTGATGATGATCGACGAAGTGCAGACCGGCTTTGCTCGCACCGGCCGTTGGTTTGGCTTTCAGCATCACGATGTCGTTCCCGATGTGGTCACCATGGCCAAGGCAATGGGCAACGGCTTCCCTGTCGGCGCAATGTGGGCGCGGGTCGAGGTTGCGTCGGCGTTCCAGCCGGGCGATCACGGCAGCACCTATAGCGGCACGGCCATCGCCACTGCGGCCGTTCGCGCCGTCATCAACGAAATGCGCCGGATCGATGCGCCCGCTTTGTCGGCCTCAAAGGGCGCGTACCTGGCGACCAAGTTGGCGGCCGTTCCCGGTGTCATCAATGTGCGCGGCCAGGGCTTGTTGCTCGCCGCCGAACTTGGTGCTGGCGTCGATGCGAAAGCGGTCTATACCGAACTGCTCAAGCGCGGCGTCGTCACCAATGCAGTTACGGCTACGGCCCTCCGCTTTGCGCCACCAATCACGGTGAGCCACGCCGAGATCGACGAGGTCGTCGCCGTGATGACCGAGGTGCTTGCGTGAGCCTTCGTCATCTCCTCGAGATCCCCGATCTCACCGCAGCCGAGATCCAGCAGGTACTCCGCCTCAGCGAACTGCCGATCGCGTCCTTTGGAATGCCGCTGAGCGGCCAAGGCGTTGCGCTCATCTTCGAGAAGCCATCGAATCGCACGCGTCACAGCATGGAGATGGCGGTCGTGCAACTTGGTGGACACCCGGTGTACACCCGTGGCGAGGAGGTTGGTTTCGATACTCGCGAGAGTGTCGAAGACATCACCCGCATCATGCAGGGATACCACGGCGTGTTGGCGGCGCGGGTCTTCCATCACGATGTAGTCCAGCGCATGGCGGCGGTGAGCGCCGTACCGATTGTGAACATGCTCAGCGATCACAGTCACCCACTGCAGGGGTTGGCCGACGTACTCACGATGACCCAAGAGTGGGGCTCGCTCGCCGACCGCACGGTTGCGTATGTGGGCGACTTCAACAACGTTGCCCGGTCGCTCTCCGAAGCGTGTGTGATGCTTGGCGCCCATGTACGTCTTGGTTGCCCTACTGGCTTCGATGCGCCGCAGGCCGAACTCACCCGCATCTCGGGTCTGGGCGACGGCACCATCTCCCAGTTCGTAGACCCATCGGTCGCAGTCCTCGGTGCTCATGCCGTGCACACCGACACCTGGATCTCAATGGGCCAAGAATCGCAAAAGGCCGAGCGGCGAGACATCTTCTCGGCGTACCAAGTGACCGACTCGTTGATGGCCGGCGCAGCACCGGGCGCAGTGTTTATGCATTGCCTGCCTGCATACAGAGGCAACGAGGTCGCTGCAAGCGTCATCGATGGCCCATCGTCGCGAGTGATCCAACAGGGTCACAATCGAATGCATTCCGCGCGAGGCCTCCTCGCCTTTCTGCTGGGAGCACGTTCATGACCACAAAGGTGCAACGCCAAGATTGCGTGCAGCGGTTGATCGGAAAGTATCTGGTCACCAGCCAACCTCAGTTGCTCGATCTGTTGGCCGCCGAGGGAATCTCCGCTACCCAGGCAACTGTTTCACGCGACCTTGAAGACATCGGCGCCGTCAAAGTGAGGGTTCAAGGCGGCGACACCGTCTACGCAATCCCCGAATACGAGCACGCTCGCATCGCGCCCGAAGATCAACTTCGCCGAGTGATGGGCGAGTGGGTCGCCGAGGTGCGTCACGCTCACCACAACGTGGTGATCCGCACTCCACCAGGATGCGCGCACGTGGTGGCCTCGGCTCTCGACAGGTCGGGCATCAAAGGTGTGCTTGGCACCGTGGCGGGCGACGACACGCTGCTCGTGATCGCCGACGAAACAACCACTGGCGCAAAGCTCGCAGCAAAGTTACGTGACCTCGCTGGCGTCGATGCGGTGAGGCCATGAGCAACCTCGAACCTGAAGCCCACGGCAAGACACTGTGGCATGGCCGCTTCGAAGGTGGTCCAGCCGCCGAGCTGATGGCGTTCACCGAGAGCCTTTCGTTCGATCGTCGCCTGTGGCCCGACGACATCGCTGGCTCGCGTGCGCACGTGCGTGGCCTCGCGCATGCTGGGCTCATTACTGACGCCGAGCGCGATGCGGTGCTTGCCGCTCTCGATCAGGTCGCTCACGAAATGCAATCCGGCGCGTTCGCGTTCGCCGAGAGCGACGAAGACATTCATACTGCCGTCGAGCGTCGGGTCACCGAACTCGCTGGCCCTGCGGGCGCCAAACTGCACACCGGCCGCAGCCGCAACGATCAGTCAGCCACCGATGTTCGGCTCTGGGCAAAGCGTGAACTCGTGGTCGTCGCAGAACGCATCGTCGCGTTGCAGCAGGTGTTGCTCAATCGCGCAATTGAAGCCAAAGGTGTCTACCTGCCCGGCTATACACACATGCAGCGCGCACAGCCGGTGCTCCTTGCTCATCATCTGTTGGCACATGGATGGGCGCTCACTCGCGACCTTCAGCGCATCAAGGGCACCCTCGAGCGTGTCGACGTATCACCGCTCGGCGCTGGTGCTCTGGCGGGCTCGTCGCTGCCAATCGATCCGCAGTACACGGCCACCCAGCTCGGCTTCGCTGCGGTGTTCGACAACTCGCTCGACGCCGTCGGATCGCGTGACCACATTGCCGAGGTGCTCTTCGACCTCACCTTGGTTGCGATCAACCTGTCGCGCATTGGCGAAGAGTGGGTGCTGTGGACCAGCGAAGAGTTCGGTTTCGCCAAGCTCGACGACGGCTACGCAACCGGATCCTCAATGCTGCCACAAAAGAAGAACCCCGACATCGCCGAACTTGCGCGTGGTAAGGCCGGTCGAATCATTGGCGACCTCACCGGATTCTTGGCCACGATGAAGGGTCTGCCGCTCAGCTACAACCGCGACTACCAAGAAGACAAAGAGCCGCTGTTCGACGCGATGGATCAGGTGAGGCTCGGACTGGGTGCCATCGCCGGAATGATCGCTACCGCGACATTCGTCCCTGAGCGCATGCAGGCCGCCGCCGATAGCGAGACCGGGTCATCCACGGACCTCGCCGAGTGGCTGGTCGTGCAGGGCGTTCCGTTTCGCGAGGCCCACGCCATCGTTGGTGCGCTCGTGCGCGAGGCGTTGGCGGGCACCGCCAGCTTGCGCGAACTGGTGGCCAACCATCCACGACTCGGCGCCGAACCTGCAGCACTGGTTGGCCCCGGTGTGTCGGTCACGCGGCGCACGTCGCCAGGTGGTGCCGGGCCAGTGCCCGTTGCAGTGCAACTGCAGCACTTCACCGAAACGTTGGCCGCATGGCAAACGTGGTTGGGTGCGCACTTATGAACCTTCGGCTCCTCCTCGACGCTGTCGCCTAAGGTCGGCCGATGTCGTTCGTGCACCAAATCCGTGTTCGCTATGGCGAATGCGACATGCAAAAGGTCGTCTTCAACGCCCACTACATGGCCTATTGCGACGACGCAGTCGACACCTGGTTTCGCTCCGAGCTCACCCCCGATGGCGCCGGCTTCGAATCGCTCGGCTTCGACTTCATGCTCAAGTCGGCCACCATCACCTGGCATGCGCCGCTTCGCTTCGGCGACACCGCCGACCTGCGTTGCTCAGTAGCCCGATTCGGTAACTCCAGCTTCGATGTCAGCATCGCTGGCTCGGCCAGCGGCGATCTGCGGTTCGATGCGACCATCACCTACGTCAGCGTTACGCCGGGCACAACGACGCCCGCGCGTGTGCCTGAGCTGGTTCGTGAGCGCCTCGGTGGATTCGATCAGTAGGGCTGTAGCCACTCGATGTCGGCGCCGTGATAGCCAACCTCAGCGAGAACCTCTTCGTGGCCGCCCGGCCAGGTGGTCA
Organism: Acidimicrobiaceae bacterium; assembly: GCA_947505655.1. Lineage (GTDB taxonomy): Bacteria > Actinomycetota > Acidimicrobiia > Acidimicrobiales > Ilumatobacteraceae > WLMZ01. The sequence goes on from CANNMD010000103.1 coordinate 5,558, forward strand.
GGCGCACGTTGGCCCGTTGTGGCGTGTCTGGCTCCATACGCAGCCAGAGCAGCGGGCTGTGAGCCGTTGCGAGTTCTCCAGCGGTCTCCAGCGCGGCGCGCACCATGGCCCGCGTCGACTGTGGCAGGTATTGCCACACAATCGAATGGAACACCACCGTTGCGACTCCGGTAGTTGGCCCGTTGCCGAGTTCTTGGGCCAGCCAAGTGCCAGCATCGGCTTGTGTGATGTCCATTGGGGTTCGGGCGGCAATCGCCAGAGCCCGACGCAGCCGATCGACGCGCTCTGCTTGGTCGGGCCACACGAACGAGAGCATGGTGAGCTGCCCCTCGGCGCTGGTCGCATCGATGGGGGAGATGTCGCTACCTCGTCGCCGAGCCACCCGTACGCCGCCCCCAAGATCTGGCGTCGGCGTCCTCCACCACGAGTGATCAAATCGCACCGCACTTGCCGGGTCTCCGAGAGCCGACGAACCGGTGTCATAGAAATACTCGTCCCACCGAGACAGCAAGCCAGCGGAGCAGCCGATCTCCAAGAGGTCGAGCGCGTAGTGGTGGCGGCGAGCTATCAGCGCAAACGCCGAGGCCAACACCGCGGCGCGCCCTACTTCGTTGGTCTGCACATTGCGCTGCAGCCCAGCGACAAACTCGCTTCGATGAGTTTGGGCCACCTGCAAGAAGTCGTCGGATATGTCGTGGCCGTTCCACGCTCCGCCGCAGGATCCGTACCATCGAGCGAGAGTGGGCGCCGCTCCGGCAAGCGCCAGACGGTGCGCTGTAGCGAGATACCGCAGCGGAACAGCGTCATGCATAGGCGCGGCGCTGACGCCTTCAAGCAACTCCGCCGTCACGCCACCGCTTCGATAGTCGTCGATCAAACCAGCAAGCAGCGAGCCGTAGAGCGTCGAACCAGCGTTGGTGCACGAGAAAGCCTGCGCCTCAAGCGACTCGAGCACGGTGAAGGCCTTGGCCTTCACGCGTCGAGGGCAAGATCAACGACAGCCAGCGGGTCCGATGGCTCATTCAATAGCGGCAAAGACAACGCATGGCGCACGAGTCGTCAACCTAGTCTCAAAATGCACTGGTGCGATGGTTGCGCTGAGGTGGCAACATAGACCCTGATATGGATCTCCTCACCGACCTCGACGCCCGTGGACTCATCCACGACTCCACCGATCGTGCCGCCCTTGGCGCACGTCTAGCCGCTGGGCCGCTGAGCGTCTATGTGGGCTTCGATCCCACAGCCGACTCGTTGCATGTCGGCCATCTTGTCGGTCAGCTGTACCTGCGTAGGTTCCAACAGGCTGGCAACAAGCCCTTCCCGCTCGCTGGCGGCGCCACTGGTATGGTCGGCGATCCATCCGGACGTAGTGAAGAGCGAAACCTGCTCGATATCGACACGCTGCGCTACAACGTGTCGCGCATCGAAGCCCAGCTTCAGCGTTTACTCGACTTCAGCCCGGGCAAGTACCAGGCCAAGCTCGTGAACAACGCCGATTGGACCGAACCGCTCACGCTGCTCGACTTTCTGCGCGATGTCGGCAAACACGTCACCATCAATCAGATGTTGGCCAAAGACTCAGTACGCAGCCGCCTTGAGACCGACAACGGTCTGTCGTTCACAGAATTCACCTATTCGCTGCTGCAAGCCAACGATTTTCGACACCTCTACGAGCACGAGGGCGTCGAGTTGCAGGCCGGCGGATCTGACCAGTGGGGCAACATCGTTGCTGGCGTCGACCTGATTCGACGCCACTTGGGTAAATCGGCCCACGCAATGACTCATCCGCTGGTCACCAAGAGCGACGGCACCAAGTTCGGCAAGTCCGTCGGGGGAGCCGTTTGGCTCGACGCCGATAAGACCTCGCCGTATCAATTCCGCCAGTTCTGGATCCAGGTCGATGATGTCATGGTCGCTCGGTACCTGCACATGTTCTCATTGCAACCCTTAGGCGACACCATGGGCGTCATCGAGCAGCACGAAACGGCTCCTGAACGCCGCGTTGCCCAGCGAACCCTCGCCGACGAACTCACCACGCTCGTACACGGCGCCGAAGCGCTCGAGGCAGCTCGCGCCGCCACAGATGTGTTGTTTGGGGGAGACCCATCCTCTGCGTCCGAGGCAACACTCGCTGCGGTCGCGCGCGAAGTCCCGTCATCTGTTGTTTCCCGAGGCGCCCTCGACGATCTGGTTGGCGTTCTTGTTGCCGCCGGCCTCGCTAGCTCAAACGGAGATGCGCGCCGAACCTTGCAACAAAAGGGCTTCCGCGCCAACGGTGTGCAGTTGGCAGAAGACTCCCAGCTCACAGGCCTGAATCTGCTGCACGGAAGGTACCTGTTGCTCCGCAAAGGCAAGACCAATCACCATTTGCTCGAGATTTCTTGACGAAGAGGTTGTTGTAATTCGACCCTCGGGATAAAGTTTCATCCCGCTTCGGAAGGCCGAAAAGCCCCGAACGTGACACCAACTCCCGCAAGGGTGTGTGTCGCCAGAGCTACGGCTCCTTGAAAACGGAAGAGAAGACTGAACGATAGTGCGGGCAGCACATCGCACTTTTGCGATGGAGCTGCTTGTCAATTCCGGCCAGACCAACGTCTGGCCAAACTAATAATTAAGAAGAGCAGGACATGATGCTGGCACCAGGCTATTCCCCTGGATGCATCATGGCTCTCAAAACGAACGAAGCTCGAGCAATCGAGCGAGTTCTTGTCGGAGAGTTTGATCCTGGCTCAGGACGAACGCTGGCGGCGTGCTTAACACATGCAAGTCGAACGGGATCCAAGTAGTAGCAATACTACGGAAGATCTAGTGGCGAACGGGTGAGTAACACGTGAGGAACCTACCCCGGACTCAGGGATAACAGACGGAAACATCTGCTAATACCTGATGCCGTCGGAGCATCACATGGTGCACTGACGAAAGAATCTCGGTTCGGGAGGGCCTCGCGGCCTATCAGCTTGTTGGTGGGGTAACGGCCTACCAAGGCGTCGACGGGTAGCTGGTCTGAGAGGATGATCAGCCACACTGGGACTGAGACACGGCCCAGACTCCTACGGGAGGCAGCAGTGGGGAATCT